>JAKBAB010000049.1 GCA_021815645.1 Actinomycetes bacterium | reverse complement strand
CGCCGCGGAGCCGGCGAAGTTGGCCCCACCCTCACTTACGACCTCGCTCGGCTCCAGGGGCACGACGTGGGCGAACCCCTGTTACTCACCCTCAATCGTCCCGCCGTGCGACCGGCGCGGGTGATTGAGACGACCACCTTTCGCCACCCCGTCTTCACCGCGGCGGGCCTGCGCGCTCAGCGACGCCACGGGGACGTCAACGGCCACGGGGACATCTCCTTCGTCGGCGCCTATTGGGGCATGGGCTTTCACGAAGACGGCGCGCGTAGTGCCCTGCGAGTCGCGCGCGCGCTCGGCGTAGCGTGGCGCGAGGGAGAGTTGTGAGAAGCGCGCTTTACGAAGGTGTGGTGAGCCACCGCCGTCACAACGCGGTCGCGACGGGCCACGTGGCGCACGGGTTCGATCAGCGCGTGACGATGGCCCTCCTCTTCCTCGACGAGATCGACGAATTCGTCGCTCGCCACCCGCTGTACTCGGCGCGGCGACCCAACGCCGTGTGGTTTCGTCGAGCGGACTACCTCGGGGCAGACGCCGTCCCCCTCGAAGTGGCCGTTCGCCGTGCGGTGCAACTCGAACTCGGCGTCACCGTAACCGGGCCGATCGCGGTGCTAACCCAACTGCGAACCCTGGGTTGGCTCTTTAACCCCTTGAGCGTTTACTACTGCTTCGACGCGACCGGCACCGAAGTCGTCGCCCTGGTGCTGGAGGTGACCAGCACACCGTGGCACGAACGGCACGCCTACGTGCTGTCGGGGGCGAGCGACTCCGCGCACTTCGACAAGGCGATGCACGTGTCGCCCTTCCTGGGACTCGACCAGCGCTACGTCCTTAGCTGGGGCACTCCGGACGAACGCATAGGGCTCGCCCTATCGAGCTGGGCCGACGACGAGCGGGTGCTCGACGCGGTGCTGACGCTTCGCCGTCTCGGGAGCGCTCGGCGCGACCTGACGCGCGCCCTGTGGCGCCACCCACTAGCGACTTACGCGACTTCGGCGGGGATCTACCGCCACGCGCTGCGCCTCGCGGCGAAGGGTGCACCCTTCCACGCGCGCGCGAAGGAGCGCGGCGATAAGGGTCACGCGGTGTGCCGTGACTGAGACGATTGTCCCCTCGTCGCCGCCGCGCGAGCTCGCGACTAAGCGCCCTTCGCGAGTGGGGCCGGTCGTGGCGCGCACGTTGCTACGACGGCTGCGCGGCGGCACCCTAATCGTCTCGGACCCCCGCGGCGAGCGACGTTACGGCGCCGGTCGGCCCGAGGTGCGCTTATCTGTCTTCAACGATCGCGCCTACGGAGCCACGCTCGCGCGCGGGTCACGGGGCTTCGGTCAAAGTTACGTCGCCGGCTGGTGGGAGTGCGACGATCTCACCGGTCTAGTGCGAATTCTCCTGCGGTCCCTGGCGCCCCTCGGGGCCCGCCTCGACCGAGCGGCCCGTTTCGTGGCGCCGCTTCGCGACGCGATCGGGGCACGCCGCTACCGCGAGCGACCGGGAGACGACGTACGGGCCCGCGAACGAGACCGCGCACAGGTACGGGCCCACTACGACCTCAGCAACGACTTCTTCGAACTAATGCTCGACGAAACGATGATGTACTCCTGCGCCCTCTTCGCGGAGCCGACCACGGACTTAGCTGACGCGTCGCGCGCCAAATTAGACGCCATCGGTCGGTCCATCAACCTGAGCGCCGACGATCACGTCGTCGAAATCGGGACTGGCTGGGGCGGCTTCGCGATCTACGCCGCACGAGAGTTCGGCTGTCGCGTGACGACGACGACCATCTCAACGGCCCAGTACGAGTACGCCCGCCGCCGGGTGCGCGAGGCCGGACTCGAGCACCTCGTCGATGTGCGTAACGAGGACTACCGCGACCTGCGCGGCGCCTTCGACAAACTGGTGTCCATCGAAATGGTCGAAGCGATCGGGTGGCGCGAGCTCGACAATTTTTTCCGTACGTGCGCCGGCCTGATTCCGCCGTCGGGCCTCATGGCCCTCCAGGCGATCGTCATCAACGACGGCAGTTACGAACGGGCGAAGTATCACGAAGACTTCATCAAAGATCAGATCTTCCCCGGTGGGTTCTTGCCGTCCGTTCAAGCGCTCACCGGCGCGGCCCGCCGCAGCGGTGAGTTAACCGCGGTCTCGCTCGTCAACGTCGGAGCGCACTACGGCGAAACTCTACGGCGGTGGCGCGACAACGTGAGAAAGAACCGCGACGGCGTTTCGGCCCTCGGTCTCGGCGAGGGGTTCCTTCGTCTGTGGAACCTCTACCTCAGCTACTGCGAGGGTGCCTTCGAGGAGCGACACATCAGCGTCGTTCAGATGGTCTTCGCCCGCGAGCGGTGACTTCCGTCGCTCGCGCCCTCGGGTGGGGCGAGCTTTCGACGAGAGCGGTGAGGACCGCGAGCGCCCGGGGAGCGTCGTGACCCGTCCACCCCGCCGCGCCGAGAGTGAGCGCCGAAGCCTCGTCGACCACGCCTCGACCACCAATAAAAACTGGCGAGGCGACCTCGCTGCGACGAAGCGCGCCCAGCGTCGAGCGAAGAACCCTTTCGTGACCCCTAGTCGTCGCCCCCACTAAGACCGCGACGAGTCGATCGGCGGCACGCGCCGTTTCGACGAAGGCCTCGGGGGGCGCATCAGCACCCAAATCGAGGGGCTCGAAACCGATTCCGCGCAGTCGATCAGCCAACATCGCCCCGGGCAGGGCGTGCGGGTCACCAGCCACGGTCCCTAGGACGACCGTTCCGCGCGTGCGGCCGCGCCGACGAAACGAGGGGCCCAGTCGCGCGACGACGCGCGCCGCGACCACCGTAGCGCGGTGCTCTTGGGCGACCGTGACCTGGCCGCGCGCCCAACTCTCCCCGAGTGAAGTTAGGGCCATAGTGAGCAGTTCGTCGTAGATGGCGGCGGGATCATCACCCCCCTTCATCTGTTCTTCGACGATCGCCCACGCCCCTATTTCGTCGCCGGAGATCAGGCGCTCTAAGAGCCGCGCCGAGCGCCTCTGCGGGGACGTGCGCCGACCGGGGGGCGCGGCGCCGTTGCGCGGCGTCGCCGCGAGGAAGTTCACGTCTTCGAGTCGCACGCGCCAAGTCGCCCCGACTCGCTCGCCCGCCAGCCGTCCCGTGCGCAGATAGCGATAGGCGGTCATGTAGTGAACGTCGAGCGCCCGCGCCGCTTCGCTGAGCGTGACCCGTCCGTCCCCGGTCATAAAGAAAATTTAGTACTAATCCCGGGCGCCTAAATCACCCGAAGAGGGCCAGGTTGAGCACCAACTCCCACGTCAGCGTGCGACCCACGTCGGCACTCCTAGCGAACCCTTCGTCGCCGAGCGCGGCGCGTAGCTGTCGAACCACGTCCTGACGATGGGCGACTTCAATTGGCGACCACGTGTTGCCCCACTTCTCGATCCAGTCGGCCTCGAGCGCCTCGCCGACGCCGTGCAGAGTGGCGGCCCGCTCGAACTGCCCGCGCGCATTCGCACACGTGACGAGTGGCCACAGGGCCCAAAGGAACATCTCGCGAGGGGCCGCCATCCGGCGCAGAACCACGACGCCCTCGCGGGCGTGAGCTTCGGCACTTTCGAGCTCGCCCAACAAGCACTCGCAGACCGCCAGATTCACGATTGACATTGCGCCGAGCGCGTGCCCGCCTAATTCGTTGGCGATCGACAGTTGCTCTCCAATGACTTGTCGCGAAGCGGCAACGTCGTCGAGGGTTCGCCAATTCACTAGGACGAGACCCATAACGGCCTCGGCGATCAAGAGTCGATCCTGCGAGCGCCGCGCGCAATCGAGCGCCTCTCGGTTTTCGGCGCTGACGCCGTCGGTCATCGCTCCTTGAATCATCGATACCCGCCGCAGCGCGATTGCCAGGCGGCGGTCGTCTTTGAGTTCGCGCGCAATGTCGCGCGACTGGACCGCGGCCTCGAAGCCCCGCTCGGGGGCGTCGGGTCGCCAAAGCACGATGCTCAGCGACGCGAGAACTTCGCACTCGAGTACTCGATCCCCGAGCTCGCGCGCGAGAGCGAGGGCGAGGTTGCACATCTCCTCCGTGCACAGTGGGCCGTCGGGCGCGCCCGGCTCCGACGCCGACAGGCCCGCCCCCACGATGAGCGCTCGGGCCCGCAGGCCCGCCTCGACGTCGACCTCCTCACTAAGAATCGAGTGGACCAGTGCGAAGGGCTCGCGGATATGTCGAGTTCCGAAAAACCGGTGCAAGTCGACGACCAGCGCGAGCGCCTTCGACGGCTCGCGCGCGGCCACAAAAAAACGCAAGGCGGCCAGTAAGTTGCCCCCGTCGAAGTCGAGCGTCTTCAGCCAGCGACCCTGATCGGCGACGACGAGGTGGGGTGAACAGCGCGTCGCGTATTGGGAGAAGTACTCGGCGTGGGCCCGGCGAAGTTCCCCCGCCGCCGCCTCGCCACCGACCTGGAGCAGTTGGTCCAGCGCGTACTGGCGAATGGTCTCGAGCAAGCGGTACCGCACACCGTCGCCGACGCGCTCGGCGACGACGAGACTCTTGTTGACTAGGGAACCGACCACGTCCACAACATCGAAACTGGTGACGTCGCTCGAGGTCGACACCGCTTCGGCGGCCGCGAGGTCGAAACTCTCGACGAAGATGGTCAGTCGTCGCAGCGTCTCGCGCTCGCGCTCGCCCAGCAGATCGTACGACCACGCCACCATCGCTCCCAGGGTCTGCTGGCGCGGCAGGGCGTTACGACTCCCCCCGGTCAGCAGCGAGAAGCGGTGGTCGAGTCGGTCGTGCAGGTCGCGCAGGGACATCGACGTCAATCGCGCGGTGGCTAGTTCCATGGCCAGAGGTATTCCGTCCAGGCGCCGGCACAGTGACGCAACCAGCGGAGCGTCCCCGTCGTCGATGGAGAATGAGGAGTCGCGATCGACGGCCTTGGCGACGAAGAACGCCACGGCGTCCGAACCGGCGAGGTCACTCAATGACTTCGCGTCGTCGGGTGCGAGCGAAAGGGAACGCACGCGGTAGACCCGTTCGCCCTCGACCCCGAGGGGTTCGCGCGACGTGGCGAGCAGGCTGACCTTTGGACAGTGGCGTTCCAACCGATCGACCAGTTTCGCCACCGCGTCAATGACGTGCTCGCAGTTGTCGAGGACGATGAGCACGCGCTGATCCTTTAGGGTCTGCTCGAGCGCGTCGTACCCGCCGACGCCACCGAGCCCGGCCACGCCCAGGGCCTCGAGTACCGCGAGCGGCACCAACTCGGGATCGGCCACCGGGGCCAGTTCCACGAACCACACCCCCTCTTCGCGGCCGTCCAGTCGTTCGACCGCCGCCGCGAGGGCCAGACGCGTTTTTCCCGAACCACCGGCGCCGGTCAGAGTCACGAGCCGGGACTCTTCGAGCAGGGCGAGTACCTCGCGCAGCTCCACTTCACGTCCGACGAAACGTGATAGGGAGCTCGGGAGGTTGTTGGACATCATGGGGTTGTCCAGCGAGCGCGGTGGGGCGACAATTCGCGGGAGCGCGCTGCCCTCAACTTGGAAGAGAACCTCCGGACGCCCTAGGTCCTTCAGCCGATGCGTCCCGAGGTCAACCAGCGACGTGCCCGGCGGCATCGCGTCGCGAACCAGCTCGGCCGTCGCGGCCGAGAGGAGAATCTGTCCCCCGTTCGCCACGGCGGCGATGCGCGCGGCGCGGTGGACTTCGTAGCCGACGAGGCCCGTCGAGGTTTCGGCGACCTCCCCGGAGTGAACGCCCATCCGCACCCGCATCGGCGCGTCGTGCGCCCACGGGTGAGCGGTTAGCGCGCACTGAATCTCGACCGCCGCGGAGAGCGCCGCGCGCGGTGAAGTAAACGTGGCGAAGAACGCGTCACCCTGGGTCCCCTCCTCCGTACCGCCGTGGGCGACGAGTCCTTCGCGCACGATGCGGTGATGTTGCGCCAACGCGAGGGCGTAGTCGTCACCGCCGAGGGCCCGCAACAGTGAGGTCGACCCTTCTACGTCGGTAAAAAGGAGGGTGAGCGTCTCGATGAGAGAATCGTAGAGGACGCGGTGGCCGCGGGCGGCCCTATTCGATGGTGTCGATAATTGCGACGGAGCACGGCGCCCCGTGCGCGACGGTGTTGGGAACACTGCCGAGCACCCGCCTGACCCCCCGCATTCCGCGATTACCCACAACGACCAGATCAGCTCCGACTTTGGTCGCCGTGTCGACGATCACGTCGGCGGGGTCACCCGTCTCCTTGTGGAGCACCGCCTTCAGCCCGTGCTTGGCGGCGATGAAGGAGTGAACCTGCAACATAGCGTCGACTTCCGACTCATTGTTGACGGAGCGAAACTCCGCCGGTACGTTTTTAACCTCGTAGGACTTAGGGTCGTAGGCCGTCACTATGTGCAGCGCGCCCCCGAACTTCTTCGCGATCTCGCTGGCCGCGTCGACGGCCCGCTTGGACGTCTCGGAGGCGTCCGCTCCCACCACCACCACTTCGAACATGACTGGCCTCCTCACGGCGGAGGCGCCGGGCCGACGCCGCCCCTCGGTCGACTTTACCCGCGAACGCGGTCGCACTTCCACGAAATGCGCCGCGCGACGCGGGCGCCGATGGCGGGAGTGGTCGCCTCCTTGCGGGTTGGTTGGCGACCCACTACCCTTGACACGGTGCGCCGGCGCCACCGCAGCGCCGGAGGGAGTACCACCGTGTCGAGACCTACGCCACGCCCGCGGGTCATCGGGCGGCTCGCCGTCGCCCTGGCCGCCCTCTTAGCTCCAATGGCCGGCGCGACTCTCGCCGCCGCGGCGAACCCAGCGGAGACCTACTACGTGAATTGGACCAGTTCGGCCACTACCGGGTGCACCCAAACCAGCCCCTGCCACACGATCGGCGACGCGCTCGCGGCCGTCGCCACCCTCACTTCCACGCCGATCACTATCGACGTCGCCGCGGGTCCCTACCCCGAGGACAACGTCCTAAATTTGAGCTCGGATACCCTCGCCATCGTGGGCGCCGGCCCCGCTTCGACCGCGGTGGGCACCAGTGGTGGGTCGGTCTTTGACGTCCAGTCGGGCACCGTGACGATCAGCGGTTTCGAAATCGACAACGGCACGGGCACGAGCGGCCAAGGTGGCGGGGTCGACAACAGCGCGACCGCGACGTTGACCAACGACGTCATCGAGAACAACAGCGTCGCGGCCGGGTCCGGTAGCGGGGGCGGGGTCTACAGCGCCGTGGGCTCGACCACCAACCTGGGCGGCGACACGTTCTACAACAACGGCGCCTACGCCGGCGGTGGTTTCTACAACTCGGGCACCGCGACCGTCTCGGGTGACACCTTCAACGCCAACACGGCGACGTACGGCGGAGGGCTCTATAACGCGGGGACCGCGACGACGACCAACACCACCTTGGTGAGTAACACCGCCAGCACGCTGGGCGCCGGCGCCTACACCGACGGTACGGGCACGATGACCAACGACACCTTTGCCTCGAACGCCGTCTACAACTCCACGAGTACCAACGTCACGCTCGCCAACTCGATTCTGAGCAACTCGCCGTGTGACGGTTCGTCCTTCGTCGACGGCCAGTACAACGTCGAGTCCGACAATTCCTGCGGCCTGGGGACGCAGTCGTTGAGAAATGACACTTCGATCTCCCTGGCCCCGTCGCTCGCCGCCAACTCCTCGAACGGCCCCGAGACGTTGGCCCTAGCCAGTTTCAGTTCGGCCGTCCGCGAGGTCCCCTCGACGAAGTGCACCCTCACGACCGACGAACGGGGCTTCCCTCGGCCGGGGTACAGCGGGTCCTTCTGCGACGCGGGGGCCTACGAGCTCCAGTTTCCCACTTTGAACGTCGCGGCCTCGGGCGGTAGCACGACGAGCCTGTGTACCACGGCCGCTCCCTGTTCGACCATTCAGCGCGCTATCACGATCGCCGAGGGCTACTACGACACCACGGTCTTCGTCGACGTAGCGGCCGGAACGTACAGCGAAAACGACGCGATCAACGTACCCAGCGGCGACTACCTGAACATTCAAGGGGCGAGCACCGCGACGACGATCGTGGCGGGCGCCGCCTCTGGGTCGGTCTTTGACGTCAGCGGTGGTTCGCTCCAGATCAGCGACCTCACGATCGAAAACGGCTCCGGGGCGAGTTACGGCGGCGCCGTCTTCATCGGCGGCGGTACCACGACGCTCCAAAACGACACGCTCTTGGGCAATTCCGCGAGTTACGGCGGCGCCGTCTACAACGCCAGCGCGCTTTTTCTCACGAGCGACACCCTCACCGCCAATACCGCCTCGACCTTGGGGGGCGGCCTCTACAACGTGGGCGTTGCCTCACTCACTAACGACACGCTCGTCAACGACGTCGGAACGGGCAGCGGTGGTGGTGGCCTCTACAACGGCGACGTCGCGACGCTGACCAACGACACCTTCTCTAACGACACGGGAGCCGGTGGAAACGGAATCTACAGCTCGTCGACGACCTCAATTGCGAACTCAATCATCGACAACACCGGCTGTTACGTTTCGGCCGGTCCCGGCGTGACCGACCTTGGCCACAACGTCGAGTCCGACAACTCCTGCGGCTTGGGCGCGAACAGCGTCGTCAACTCCACCGCCATCGACCTGGCGAGCACCCTGGCCACCAACGGGTCGAGTGGCCCGAAGACCCTCGCCATCGGCACCAACAGTTCAGCCTTCGAAGAGGTTCCGGTCGCGTCGTGCACCGTCGCGCTCGATGAACGGGGCGCTGTTCGTCCGGGCGTCCCCGGTGGAAGTTGCGACGCCGGCGCCTACGAGGCGACCCCGGTCGCGACCGTGACGCTGTCGGGCGCCTCGGGCCCTCCGATTGCGGGCCCCTCCAACACCTACGACCTGACCTTTAGCGTGACGTCACCCCTGTCGCCCGCACCCACCGAGCCGGTCGTGGTCACCGACTCGACCGGGGGAACCTGCAACGCCGTTCTCACCTCGACGTCGGCCACGACGTACGCGGGTAGCTGCACGGTAACGACCGGCGAGGTCGGGGGAGAAACCGTCTCGGCCACCTACGACGCCAACGGCGCCGACACCAACTACTTAGAGTCGCCCTCCAACACCCTCACCGTTCGCACCCGCCAGGTCATCACGATGACCCCCACGGCGTCGGTCACCTACGACGCGGCCAGCAGTACCTACCAGGTCGTAGCGACCACCAACGACACCGACTCCGGGGCCCAGGTCCTGTACTCGATCGACGCGACGGCCACGAACTCGGCCGGCTGCTCGATCAGCGCGACGGGGCTCGTCACCTACACCGGGGTCGGGGTTTGCACCGTTGACGCCAACGGCGCGGCGAGTGCCACCTTCTCCGCCGCCGCTCAGGTCCAAGAGCTCCTCACCGTCACTCCCGGTGCGCAGGCCCCCCTCACCCTCACGAGCGTCGCGGGCGACTTCGGTACTCCCCTCACCCTCACGACGTCGGGGGGCAGCGGGCCCGGGGCGGTTAGTTACGCGTTGGTTTCGGCGGGCACCGCCGGGTGCACGATTACCGCTGACGTCCTTACCTCGAGCAGTCCCGGCAGCTGCGTGGTGAGCGCCACCAAAGCCGCGAGCGCCAACTACCTCGCCGCCACGTCCGCCAACACCACCGTCACCTTGTCGCGCACCAACACCGAGATCAATCCCCTCCCCCTCGTCGTCACCTCCCTTACGGGCACCGTCGGTACCGCCCTCACGCTGACCACCTCCGGTGGCGCTCAGGGCGGCGCGGCGGGCGCCCTCACCTTCACGCTCCTCGCGCCGGGCTCGGCTCAGTGCTCCCTCAGCGGTGACACCCTGAGCGCCGCCGCCGCGGGTACCTGTCAGGTCACGGCGAACGAGGCGGCGACCCCCGCCTTCTACGCGGTCTCCTCACCGGCGACCACCATCACCTTTGCCGCCGCCGCGCTGCCCCCGGTGACGCCGCCGGTGACCCCACCGGTGACCCCACCGCCGTCGGTGAACGGCCGGGTCCCGAGAGCCCTGCGCGTTGTGGGGGTGGCCGTTTCGGGCGAGCGGCGCCTCCTGCACGTTCTCGGTACCAACTTCTACGGTCGGCCCCTCGTGCGCTCGACGCTCGCGCGCACCGCCGTAGTGGTCACCGCCGACAACGGCCACGAGTTGACCGTGGTGATCTCCACTCCCTCGGGCGCGAGGCCGGGTACCTACTTCCTGACCCTCACCTTCGCCCACGGCCAACGAATCAGGGTCAGCTACCGCCTGCGCTAGCGACTTTAGATCGACGGCCCACCGCGGTCGTTGAGGAACTCCTCCACCACCTCGGCGACGCCGCGCGCGTCGAGGCGGTAGTGGGCGTAGAGGGCCGCCGGGGGACCGATCTCGACGTAACGGTCGCAGACGCCGTGGCGCAGCAGGCGCACGGCGCCGCCCCCGTCACAGAGCGCCTCGGCGACCGCTCCACCGAGCCCGCCGATGACGCTGTGCTCCTCTAGCGTGACGATCGGCCCGACGGCGCTGGCCACCCTCACCGCGTCGAGGTCGAGCGGCTTGACGGTGTGCATGTCGAGCACCCCCACGTCGATTCCGCGCGCGGCCAGCATCTCCGCCGCGCGTAGCGCCGGGTGGACTTCGGCGCCGGTGGCGATCACGGTGGCGTCGACTCCGCGACGGAGCCACGTCGCGACCCCGAAGCGAAACTCCCGGGGCACGTCGCCGTAAACTTCGGGGTCGCGTCCGCGCCCGAGACGCAGGTAGAGCGGTCCGACGAGGTCCACCGAGGCGCGCAGCATCGCGCGCAGCTGATTGGCGTCGGCGGCGCACGCGACCGTTAAGTCGGCGACGGCGCGCATCGCGGCGAGGTCCTCGAGGGCGTGGTGGCTCGTGCCGTAGTAACCGAGCGACATCCCCGAGTGGTGCGCCAACACCCGCACCGCCATCCCCGGGTAGGCGCAGTCGGTACGAATCTGCTCGTAACCGAGCAGGCTCGCGAAGGAGGCGAAGGTCCCCACGAAGGGAATTAGTCCCGTCGAAGCGAGACCGGCCGCCACCGAGATCATGTTCTTCTCCGCGATGCCCACGTTGAAGAATCGCTGCGGCCATCGGGCGGCGAAGTCGTTGAGGCGATTGGCCGACGCCAGGTCGGCGGTGAGCACCACGATGCGCTCGTCCCCGTCGGCCAGGTCAGCCAACTCCTCACCCGCCACGAAGGCGGGCGTCGATCGCGTGGAGATTCCCCGTTCGGTGGTGCGCGCGGCGGCGGCGGTCGCGACGCCGCGAAAGACTTCGCTCTGATCTTGTCCCGCGGGCGCGGTGCTCTCACTTTCCACGAACTACCCCCTCGAGCAACTCACTTCGAACCGCTTCGTAGTCCTCGGGGCCGAGGTTGCCCACGTGCCAGGCCACGTCATTTTCCATGCGCGCGACGCCGCGCCCCTTGACGGTGTCGGCGACCACCAGCTGCGGGGGCGCGTCGTCCTCGGCTCGCAGTTCGTCCAGGACCGCGACCAGCGACGCCACGTCGTGACCGTCCACCCGACGGGTCGTCCACCCGAAGGCCCTAAAGCGCTCCTCGATGGGCTCGACGCTCATTAACTCCTCCGTCGGCCCGTCGATACCGAGTTGATTTCGGTCCACCACGCAGACCAGGCGCCCGACGCGAAAGTGCCCGGCCGCCATCGCGGCCTCCCATATCTGTCCCTCACCGAGTTCGGCGTCCCCGACCATTACGTACGTCCGGTACGTACGGCCTACTACGCGCGCGCCCAGGGCCATCCCCAGGGCGATCGATAGACCGTGGCCGAGCGAGCCCGACGAGAAATCGATTCCGGGAACCTTGCGCATGTCGGGGTGGTCCCCGAAGGGACTGCCCAGTCGGGTGTAGTCGTCGAGTAGCTCGGGCGCGAAGTACCCCAGGTCCGCCAGCACCGGGTAGAGCCCGATCGCGGCGTGGCCCTTAGACAAGATGAACCGGTCCCGCTCCGGCCAGCGGGGATTCGCCGGGTCGAGGCGCAGTACGTGATAGTAGAGCGTGGCGAGGAGCTCGG
>JAKBAB010000048.1 GCA_021815645.1 Actinomycetes bacterium | reverse complement strand
GTGCGTAAGGCGTGCGACCCCCGACTGTGCGGACTGCCTGGTCTCTTTCGTACTCGGTGAAACCCCAGAACAACTCGACATGAGCCTCGCCGACGTCGTGGTGGTTGACCTCTTCACCCGTGAGGGACTCCTGCCGACTCTCAAGTTTCATCGCGCGAAGTCCTAGGTCGCGTCGCGCGTCGCGCGGTGAGTAGCGTGGATGCATGGCCCGCCATCTCCTGGTGACCAACGACTTCCCCCCCAAGACCGGCGGAATCCAGGTATACCTCTTCGAGCTGTGGCGACGGTTGAACCCCGGTCGTGCGGTAGTTTTGAGCGCCTCGTCACACCCCGACGTCGCAGGGTTCGACGCGTCGAGCGAGGTCGAAACCGAGCGCGTCGCGGCCCGGACCCTCTACTTTCCCTCGCGGCGCACCTACCGGGAGATCGAAGCGGCCATAGCGCGCCATCAACCCGACTTGGTACTGCTCGATCCGGCCTGGCCCCTGGGGCTCGTCGGCCCCCGACTTTCGGTGCCCTTCGGGGTCCTAGCCCACGGGGCGGAAGTCGCGATTCCCGCTCGGATACCCCTCGTAGCGTCCTCACTGCGCTACGTATTGCGCCGAGCCGCTGTCGTGATATGCGCGGGCCCGTACCCCGAGGGCGAGGTGCGTCGCTGCGTGGGCGAGGGCCTCGCGCCACTGGTGCGGGTTTCGCCGGGAGTTGACCCCGCGCGATTTAGACCGGCCTCGAGCGAGGAGCGACGCGCGACGCGCGAACAACTGGGCTGGGCCGACGACGACTTCGTCGTCGCGTCGTTTTCGCGTCTGGTGCCTAGAAAAGGCATGGACACTCTCATTAAAGCGGGTGCGCGCTTGGCCCCACGGTGGCCCCATCTGCGAATCGTGATCGCCGGAACCGGTCGCGATCGAACTCGCCTCGAACGTCTGGTTCGTCGTCATCGGGCGCCGGTGTCCTTCGTCGGGCGCACGAGCGACGACCTGCACCCTCGATTCATAGCGGCGAGCGACCTCATGGTGATGAACTGTCGCAGCCGTTGGCTGGGCTTAGAGCGCGAGGGTTTCGGAATTGTCTTTCTCGAGGCGGCCGCCTGCGGTATCGCGCAAATCGCGGGACGCTCCGGCGGTAGCCACGACGCCGTGCGAGACGGCGAGACTGGGATTGTTCTCGAGCGTCCGCGACGGGTCTCGGATCTCGTCGACGCTCTCGAGTCGCTGATGACTAACGAGTCGATGCGCCTGCAGATGGCGAGCCGCTCGCGGGAGGTCGTGCAAGCCGAGGGTGCGTGGGACGTACTCACCGAACGCCTGGCGCGCGGTCTAGACGCTTTCGACCACGCCGAAGACGAAGTGGGCCTGACCTATGGTGTAGACGAGGAGGTGCAGTGAGCCAGCGAGCGACGCAGTTCACGGTAGTCGCTGCCCCCCCGGCGGTCCTCTTTCACGTTGTGACGGACTTCGAGCACTATTTAGATTGGGTGAGCGAACTCAAAAAGATCGAGGTCATGGCGCGAGACGACGAGGGTCGAGCGACGGACGTGGAGTTTCGCGCCGCGGCCTTCGGCCGTTCGACCACCTACGTCCTTCACTACGACTACTCCGCGGCGCCCGGAGCACTCACTTGGCACCAAAGCGCCGGCGACCTGACGTCGGTCTTGAACGGCGGGTACCGTTTCGACGAAGTCGAAGGCGGCACGAGGGTGACTTACGAGTTGGAAGTCGAGCTCCTCGTACCCATTCCCGCCTTCGTGCGGGCCCGCGCGGCCTCGCGCATTCAGACGCAGGCCCTGCGTGAGCTCAAGGCCCGCGCCGAGGGATTGACGTGAGCGACTTCGCCGTGGGGTTAGACGTCGGGGGGACGAAGGCCCTCGCACTTTTGGTGGCCCGCGACGGGCGAGTCCTGGGCGAGCGGCGCTCCCAGACCCCCCACGACGAAGGTTTCGGGGCTGGAGAAGCCACGGCCAAGGTCATCGTGGAGTTAGTCGGGGAGTTGTGCGAGAGTCAGGGCCTCGACCCCGCTCGGGTGCCGGTGGGCATTGGACTGCCCGGGATGATGCGTCGCGACGGACACCTCGCCTTCGCACCGAACCTCGCCACCGCGTCGGGCGCCGACCTCGGCGCCCAGGTGAGAGTAGCTCTCGGTAGTTCGAAGGTGTACTGCGAGAACGACGCTAACTGCGCCGCCCTCGCCGAACACGAGTGGGGCGCGGGCCGGGGCGTAAGGGATTTCGTAATGGTTACCCTGGGCACGGGAATCGGCGGGGGCGTCGTCGCCGACGGTCGGCTCGTACGGGGTCGAAGTGGTTTCGCCGGTGAGATCGGACACATGGTCGTAGAGGCGCGCGGCGCGCCGTGCCCCTGCGGGGGGCGAGGCTGTTGGGAGCGTTACGCCTCGGGCGGCGGGCTCCATCGCTTGACCCGAGAGGCCGCCCTGGCCGGACGACTGGGCCCCCTAGTCGCCGAACTCGGGGGTGACGCCAAGGCCGTGCGCGCCGAAGACGTTACGGCCGCCGCCGCCCGCGGGGTCACCGAGGCACTTACCTTGATGCGCGAAGTGGGTTGGTGGTTGGCGCTCGGACTGGCCAACTTGGCGGCCATATTGGACTGCGGCCACTTCGTCATCGGCGGTGGCCTGTCGAGCGCGTCCGACGTCGTTCTCCCCGCGGCGCGCAAGTACCTGGGCGATCTCGTGGAGGGCTACGGCGTTCGCCCGACCATCACGATTACCACTTCACTCTTCGGGGCCCGCTCCGGGGCGATGGGTGCGTCGCTGGTGGCGTTTACGGGCGCGTGAAGGTCGGCGTCTTACTGCCCACTTTTCGCTCGAGCGCCGACGACGCGCTCGAGGCCGCCGATCGGGCCGCCGTCGCGGGCCTCGACGGCGTTTTCGCCTTCGATCATCTCTGGCCGATGGGTCAACCGCAACGGCCCGCGCTGGCGCCCCTGCCCGTGTTGGCGGCCGTGGCCGCGCGTCACTCGACCCTCGTAGTGGGTCCCCTGGTGGCGCGCGTGGGGCTCTTTTCAACCGACTCGCTCGTCGAACAGCTGCGAACCTTAGTGGCGATTGCGCCGGGGCGGGTCGTGTGCGCCCTGGGGACCGGCGACCGACTGTCGGACGACGAACAGCGCGCCTACGGACTGGCCGTGCGCTCGGCTGAGGAACGAAGGGCCCTGTTGGTAGCGGCGCTAGTGGCCCTCGGCCCTACGACCACGCGCTGGTGCGGCGCGGGGTCGCCGGCCACCAACGCCTGCGCCCGTAGCGTCGGGGCGGAGATCAACTTATGGGGCGCCCCCCTCGATCGGGTTTCGGAGCTCGCGCGCGAGGGACCCGTCAACTGGGCCGGGCCGCTCGAGGCGGACGTGGACGGGCACTTAGACGCCCTCGCGCGACGGGGCGCCTCGTGGGCCATCGCGAGCGCGCCGGTGGATCTCCACGCTCTCGCTCAGTGGCGGCGGCGACACTAACGACTACGGTTTACGGATGGAGTTTCGCCGCGTTACCGGGCTTCCCCCGTACGTCTTCGCCCAAATCAACGCCCTAAAGGCTGAAGCGCGGGCCGCGGGTCGAGATGTCGTGGATTTCGGTTTTGGTAACCCCGACCTACCGAGCCCCGAGGTCGCGGTGACCAAGTTGGCCGAGGCGGCGCGCAGCCCGAAGAATCACCGCTACAGCGCGAGCCGTGGTATTCCGAATCTCCGGCGCGCGATCGCCTCGCGATACCAGTCGCTGTTCGGCGTCACGCTCGACCCCGACCGCGAAGTCGTCACGACCATCGGCGCGAAGGAGGGCTTCACCCACCTGATGTGGGTCCTGCTAGGTCCGGGGGACTGCGCGGTCGTGCCCACTCCGAGTTATCCGATTCACCTGGCCGGACCGGGCTTCGCCGGAGCGCAGGTCATCACCGTGGCCATGCGCGACCCGGGGACCAGTGACGACGATCCCGGGGAGGACTTCTTAGCGGGGCTCGCCGAAGCCTGGCGACGCGCGCCGGTTAAACCACGGGTCGTTGTCGTGTCGTTTCCCCACAATCCAACGAGCGCCTGCGTAACGCCAACCTTCATGGAACGGCTCGTGGCCTTCGCCCTCGAGCACGAGGTGATCATCTGTCACGACTTCGCTTACGCCGACCTCGGCTTCGATGGCTACCGTCCACCGTCGATTCTCGAGGTGGCGCGCGCGAAGGAGTGTTGCGTCGAGATCTACACCTTGACGAAGTCTTTTTCGATGGCCGGCTGGCGGGTCGGATTCGTCGTGGGCAACGGTGAAGTAGTCGCGGCTCTGACGAAACTTAAGAGTTACCTGGATTACGGCACGTTCCAACCGGTTCAAATCGCCGCCATCGTCGCGATGAACGAGGCGATCGAATACCCCGGCCAACTGCGCGCCATCTACCAGTCCCGCCGCGATACGTTGGTCGACGGGCTCAATCGCGCCGGGTGGCCGGTTACGGCGCCGCGCGGTTCGATGTTCGTTTGGGCGCCCGTACCAGAGGGGTATCGCGAGCTCTCCTCCCTGGAGTTCTCGACGCTCCTCATCGCCGAGGCCGACGTCGCGACGAGTCCCGGAATCGGCTTCGGGCCTGGCGGCGACCATCACATTCGTTTCGCGCTGATCGAAAATGAGTTGCGCACTCACCAGGCCCTGAAGAACTTAAAGAGGGCCCTGGTCAAACTAAAGTAGGCCCCTCAGAGAGCGGCGACGTTGGCCGCCTCGACGCAGCCGTCGCGCCGCTGCGCGGTATCGAATCGGTCGCTCGAGGTAGCGCACATGACAAAGAGCGTCGTGGCCCCTTCGCCCCCCAGCGCGCAGGCGAAGGCCCGTCGACTCGCGACGACCTCGGCAACTATCTCGCCGCCCTCGCTCACAAGTCGGCACCGATCGCTCAGCGCGTCGGCGTACCAGATTCGTCCACGGTCGTCGGCGCAGATTCCGTCAGGGGCGGCTCCGCTCAGGTCGGCCCAGACCCGTCGTCCGCTCAGTGTTCCCTCGGGCCCGACGTCGAAGGCGCTCAGACGCGCGGCCGTAGATTCGGCCACGACCAACGTGGCGCCGTCGGAGGTGAGGGCCATCCCGTTGGGAAAGGAGAGGTCCGGGACCACTTGGCGCACCGATCCGTCGGGTCCGAGGACTACGAGGTTGGTCGCCCGCGGCGCCCACGCGGCGGCGCCCACCGTCGCCACCTCGCGCAGCATGGTGTCGAGGTCGAAGCCGAAGTTGCCCACGTAACTAACGCCGGAGGGGGTGACCAGCATGTCGTTCGCCCAAAACGTGCAGTACGGCGCGAGGTCGGCGAATAGTGAGACCACCTCGCGGGAGTAGCGCATGACCCTCTGGTCGATCATCGAGACGTAGAGCAGGTCGCCGTTGGGCAGCCAGCCCAGGCCCGAGGACTGACCCGTGACGGCGAGCTCCCGTCGCTCTTCGCCCGAGGGGTCGAGGGAGAAAACGCCGTGGCGGTACATGTCGGAGTACCACAGTCGGCCCTCGCGCCAGCGCGGTCCCTCCCCGAAGGAGAGCCCCGTCACGACGGGTTGCGCGTAAAGAGTGTGCACTGCATCCCCCTTTGCTAGCTACGAGCCACGGCCCGGCACCAAGCCTGGTAGTCGCGATCCTCTTCCGGTCGTTCGCCGGGTCGAAATCGCGTTCCGCCCACCCAGGAACGCGCGAGCTGATCGACGGACCAAAGGCCCGCGCCCACTCCCGCCAGGCTGGCCGCTCCCCGCGCCGTCGCTTCGAGTGAGGCGCTGCGCACGACGTCACAGCCACAGGTCGTCGACTGGAGCTCGAGCAGGAGATCCATCACCGCCGCGCCCCCGTCGGCGCGCAGTTCGTTAAGCGCCACGCCCCCGTCGCGAAAGGCGTCGGTCATCGCACGCACCTGAAAGGCGAGGGCTTCGACGATGGCGCGCGCTAGGTGTCCCCGGTTGACTCCACGACTCAGGCCCGTGAAGGCGCCACGGGCGTCGGCCCGCCAAAACGGTGATCCCAGACCGCTCAGCGCGGGCACGAACGACGCGCCCCCCGAGTCGACCACACTTCGCGCCAGTGGCTCGAGTTCTTCGACCCCTGAAGTAAGTCCGAGTTCGTAGAACCACTGGGCCGCGGCGCCCGCGGAGAAGGCCGACCCCTCGAGCGCGTAGGTGGGGCCCCCCAATTGACCGAGGTCCCACGCCACGGTGGAGAGCAGACCCGAAACGTCGCTCGGGCGACGGGTTCCGGCGTTAGCGAGCACGAAGGCACCGGTCCCGTAGGTCGCCTTGACGAGGCCCGGGTCAAAGCAGGCTTGGCCGAAGAGGGCCGCCTGTTGGTCGCCGAGGACGCCGGTGATGGGCACCCCCGCCAACCCGGCGACGGACCGCGCGCTCACGACTCCGAAGGGTCCAATCGAGGGACGGATCTCGGCCAAATCCCCCACGTCCACCCCAAAGAGGGCGCCCATCGCCGGTGACCACTTTCTCGTTCCCAGGTCCATGAGCGAAGTGCGCGACGCGTTCGAGGCCTCCGTGACGAAACTTCCCCCCTCGGGCCCCCCGGTTAGGTGCCACACGATCCAGGTATCGACCGTGGCGTAGCGCACGGGCGTAGCCACGTTGCGCTCACCGAGCCAGCTCATTTTCAATGCGGAGAAGTAGGGGTCGATGACGAGTCCCGTCACCTCGCGTACCGCGTGGAGGTGACCTTCGGCTACTAGGGCTTCGCAGCGCGGGGCCGTTCGGCGGTCCTGCCAGACCAGAGCCGGCCCTAACGATCGACCACTGACCGGGTCGAAGGCGATCGTAGTTTCACGCTGATTAGCCACGCCGAGCGCCACGACGTGGTGACCGAGCGCGCGCTGGCGGCGGGCGACCTCCTCGAGGACGGCCCGGGCCGACTCGACGATCTCGTGGGGGTCCTGTTCGACTTCACCGGGGGCGGGGTAGGAACAGCCGAGTGGGCGTCGAGCCTCGTCTAGGGGCTCTAGGCGGTCGTCGTAGGCGACGCAGCGCACCCCGGTGGTGCCGGCGTCGAGGGCGAGGACGAGGTCCATCGGGGCCAGGCTACTCAGGGACCGTTGGGAATTAGGCGTCTAGACTGGAGATTCGCCGAAGAAGAAAAAGTCTTGCAAAAAGTAGTTGACTTTGTGTAATTACAGTGCTGTAATAACACAGCATCTTGCGACGTGTGGTGGGGGTAACCACTACATCTTGTGATTGGGGGGCCAAGGTCGACGACCTTGACGGGTCGCCCCCTCGTCGTGGGGGCGTTGAGTGTCGGCTACGAGGAGAGAGAAGAGAGTATGGCTATCGCGCCGCAGAGGTTGGGACTAGGTCTTCGCCGTTATTTCACCACCGAGGATCGTCACCCCTACGACGAAGTGAAGTGGGATCGTCGTGACGCTCGAATCTCTAATTTTCGAGACGGTACGGTGGCTTTCGAACAGTTGAACGTAGAGGTCCCGTCGAGCTGGTCGTTTAACGCGACGAACATTCTCGCTCAGAAGTACTTTCGTGGGTCGCTCGCTACGCCCGAGCGCGAGTCGTCGCTCAAGCAGGTCGTTGACCGGATCGTGGACACTATTACCGCGTGGGGCGTTGACGGTGACTACTTCGTCGACGAGGAAGAGGCCGAGACTTTTCGCGCCGAGCTCAAGTTTCTGCTCATTACGCAACGGGCCGCGTTTAACTCACCGGTCTGGTTCAATATCGGAGTGAAGGACGTGCCCCAACAGGGCAGCGCCTGTTTCATTTTGGCGGTCGAGGACTCGATGCGCTCCATCCTCAACTGGTACACCGAAGAGGGCATCATCTTCAAGGGCGGATCCGGCGCTGGCGTCAACCTCTCCAAGATTCGCTCGAGTGCCGAACCGTTGGAAGGGGGAGGCACCGCCAGTGGACCGGTCTCGTTTATGCGCGGCGCCGACGCGTCGGCCGGGACCATCAAGTCCGGGGGCAAGACCCGGCGGGCGGCGAAGATGGTCATTCTCGACGCCGACCACCCCGACATTGAAGAGTTCATCTGGTGTAAGGCGCACGAGGAAAAGAAGGCCCGCGCGCTGCGCGACGCCGGCTTCGACATGGACCTAGACGGACGCGATATCAACTCGATTCAGTACCAAAACGCCAATAACTCCGTTCGGGTCTCGGACGAGTTCATGGCGGCCGTCGAAGCTGACGGTGAGTGGCGCCTCACCGCGCGACACGACAGCGCGACGGTGCGCACGGTGAAGGCGCGGGACCTGTGGCGTCAGATCGCGCGCGCCGCGTGGGAGTGCGCCGACCCCGGGCTGCAGTTCGACACCACGATCAACCGGTGGCACACTTCGCCCAATACCGACCGAATAAACGGGTCGAATCCTTGTTCGGAGTACATGCACATCGATAATTCGGCTTGCAACCTCGCCAGCATCAACTTGATGAAGTTTCTTCGTAACGACGGTGAGTTCGACGTGGAAGCTTTTAAGTCCACCGTCGAAGTTCTCTTCACGGCGCAGGAGATCCTCGTCGGCGCGGCCGACTACCCGACGGAAAAGATCGGCGTGAACTCTCGTAAATTTCGTCAGCTCGGCCTCGGTTACGCCAATCTGGGCGCGCTGTTGATGGCTTCGGGACTCGCGTACGACTCCGACGCGGGCCGAGCGTGGGCCGCTTCAATTACGGCCCTTATGACGGGTCACGCCTACGTCACGAGCGCGCGCACGGCCGCGCGGCTCGGGCCCCACGAGGGCTACGCCGAAAACGCCGAACCTATGGTCAACGTGCTGCGTATGCACCGCGACGCGTCGTACCGTATCGACGACGCGCTCGCTCCGGCGCCGGTCCTCCAGAGCGCGCAACGGGCGTGGGAAGAGGCCGTAGATCTCGGTACCCGCCACGGGGTGCGAAACGCGCAAGCTTCAGTCCTCGCCCCCACCGGGACCATCGGACTGTTGATGGACTGCGACACGACGGGCGTTGAGCCCGATCTCGGCCTCGTTAAGTTTAAGAAGCTCGTCGGCGGCGGCAACATGGCGATCGTCAACCAGACCGTGCCCCGGGCCCTCACCCAACTGGGATATTCGGTCGAGGCCGTGGCCGACATCGTCGCCTACGTAGACGAACACAAGACCATCGTCGGCGCGCCGCAACTACGGGTCGAGCACCTGCCGGTTTTCGCCTGTTCGATGGGCGACAACACGATTCACTACTCGGGCCACGTAAGGATGATGGGGGCCGTGCAACCATTCATATCCGGGGCGATTTCTAAGACGGTGAACATGCCCGAAGGGGCCACCGTTGACGACGTGGAGAACCTGCACCTCGACGCGTGGCGTTTGGGTATTAAGGCCGTGGCAATCTACCGCGATAACTGCAAAGTGGGTCAACCTCTCTCCACCGCTACCAAGGGTGGAGTGGGCCAGAGCGCGCCGAGCGCGGCCGAAGTCGACGCGGCCGAAGTCGTTGAACTCTACTCCCGTATCGACAAGCTCGAAGCCGCGCTCGAGCAGGCTCGCGGTGAGTCGTCGCACGTGGTAGTTGGCGCCGTGCGTGAACGGCTGCCCCGTCGTCGCACGTCCTCGACGTTCGCCTTTCGGGTAGCGGACTGCGAAGGCTACGTAACGGTGGGCGAGTACGAGGACGGCCGCCCGGGTGAAGTCTTCATCAAGGTCGCCAAACAGGGATCGACCCTCGCGGGCATTATGGACGCCTTTTCTATTTCGATCAGTCTCGGACTTCAGCACGGCGTACCACTCGCGACTTACGTGAAGAAGTATCAGAACATGAAGTTCGAACCGTCGGGCATGACCGACGACGGTGACCTTCGGATAGCGACGTCCCTCGTGGACTACATATTCCGTCGCCTGGCGCTGGATTACCTCAGCGCCACCGATCGTGACGAGTTGGGTGTTCTCTCTACTTCGGAGCGCCTCCAGCCCACTTTGCCCGAAGTGGCCGAACAAGCGACTCCGACTATTAATCTGGCCGTTCAGCCGTCTTTTATGGACGTTGCGGAGCGGCCGGAGCCGTTAACGCGACCCCTCGCGCGCGCCGAGCAACGTGACGCACCCATGTGTTACCAGTGCGGTAACTCAATGCAGCGGGCGGGGTCGTGTTACGTCTGTTCGACCTGCGGTGCCACGAGTGGATGCTCGTAGTGTCAAGTTGCACCCGAACTTCACCCCCTACACATGGACATAGTAAACAGTTTCTGACTACCAGTACGCGTTAGTCTCTTCTAGAGTCCAGTATTCATGGTACATCGGATTGGAATGCTGATCAATCCAGTCACCGGTGAAATTAGCGGAGTCCGTGCCCGATCCAACCATCATCGGCGAATGTGAGATTCCTTGACCTTTGTCCCAGTCGTAGAAAGGGACATCTCCCTTTACGATTGTCGACGGCATATACTTCGGCGGATTTCCATCTATTCCATAAGAGTAGGAACCAACTAACTGGAGTTGCCACGGTTTGATGAACACCTAAATTTTGGGGGAATGTCAATGGCCAATTCAAAGTCCCCGCTGGTGGCCACGAAAAGTCCCCACCCCTCGGGTAATTCTCACCGCAACTTTGACGAGAACTGGCCTCCCCTCGTGCGAGCCTCCTTCATTCGAAACGACTCGCCGCTCGTGACCACGACGATGCCGTGGTGGACGAGTCGATCTAGCAGACTGACCGCCGTATTGTGCTCGGGCAGAAACCGTCCCCACTCCTCGAAGGGCCAGTGCGAGGCGACACCGAGGGCCCGGTGCTCGTATGCGGCGGCCACGATGCGAAAGAACAGTTGGGCGCCGGTGTCGTCCATCGTAGCGAATCCAATTTCATCGATGAGGATCAGGTCCGCGCGCAACACCTGGTCGATCACCTTGCCGACCGAGTTGTCAGCGAGGCCCCGATAGAGAGTCTCGATGAGAGATGGCGCGCTGAAGTAGCGCACCCGGTGGCCGGACGCGACCGCCTCGTGGCCGAGCGCAACGAGCAGGTGGCTCTTGCCAGTGCCGGCCGGTCCGACGAGACAGAGGTTCTCCGTCGCGCCAATCCACTCGAGACTCGCGAGGTAGTCAAAGGTCGCGCGCGGCACCGAGCTCTGGGCGACGTCGAACTCCTCGAGGGTCTTGGCGAGGGGAAAGCCCGCGAGCTTCAGGCGCGCCGCCGCGTTGGACGCGTCGCGCGAAGCGACCTCTGCTTCGATCAGCGTGCGCAAGAACTCCTCGGGACTCCAGCGCTGGGTCTTGGCTGTCACCAGCAGCTCGGGCGCGAGGTGACGCATCGCCGAGAGACGCAGCCGGCGCAGCGCCGCATCCAGGTCGGGCGCCAGTGTCGGGGTGGCGCTCACGAGGACGCCTCCACCCGATAGTCGTCCAAGGGGCGACTAGTCACGGTGGGTAACTGCGTGACGAGTGTCATTCCCGCCCCGGTGGGTCGAGCCACGCCGGAACCGGCCGCGAGGATCGAGGACACGTCACTGGCGCGCCAGCGACCGAACTCGATGGCGCGAGCCAGGGCGCGCAGCAGGGCCTCTCGCCCGTGCGAGCGCTCTAAGCGCAACAGGACCGCCAGGTCACCCTTCAACGTGGTCATCCCGGCCGCGGCCGCTCCCTTGATGAAGGTCTCGGCGAGCGGGCCGAGCGCGCTAAAGGCCACCTCATCGGGGGTCTGGGGTCGCAGGGCCCGGCGGGGCTTGGGTCTCGCGCCCCCGTAGTGCTCATCGAGTATTGAGGTTTCACCAGGGGCGACGATCGCGTGCTCGGCGATCGTTGCGCCGAGCCGAGAGACAGTGAGGCGTCCCTCACCGGCGCGCACGTGAACGAGTGCGCCGACGTGGGTCGTGGGCACTGAGTAGCGCGCACTGGCAAAGCGCACGCAGCTCAGTCGGTCGACGGTGCGCGTGACCGCCTTGGCGAGCGTCACGCGCAGCTGGGGCAAGGGACCCATCAACTCGAGCTCGGTCGTGAGACGCTGCGCGGGCACGGCGCAGATCTCGGAGTGCTCGGCGGCGTTGACCTCGATCATCCAGTTGCGGCCCGCTTCGTTGGCGCGCACCAGGTCACGAGCGTCGAGTTCTTCGGGGATCATGAGGTCGCTCTTGGCGTAACCGACAAGGTTCTCGACGAGGCCCTTCGAGGCCGGGTCGGCCGCCTCACAGAAGTCCGGAGAGAAGCCGTAGTGCAGTGAGAAGCG
>JAKBAB010000047.1 GCA_021815645.1 Actinomycetes bacterium | reverse complement strand
TCCCAGCCGCGCGTAATTTTGAGGACCGTCTCGCGGATGCGGGCCAAGCGGCGGTCGTCGGCGCCGAAGCGCTGGAACCAGATCTGCCCGACGCCGGCGCGAATGAGGGTTCGGCGATGGAGCAGTCCGCGCGCGTGCAACTCGGGGCCGAGGGCCACCATCGACGACTTTGCGATAACGGTCTTATCTAAGTCGAAGAAGGCCGCACGCACGTCTTCATGCTAGGTCCGCTAGGGCGCCCGCGGGATTAGCCTATGAACGCGGCGGCGCACTCCTGTGTCGCGTCGATTCGCGCCATGAGTACGACGTGGTCGCCCTCGAGGAAGTGGGTGCCCGACGACGGAACGAGGGGCTGCTCGTTGCGCACCACCGCGACGACGCGCAGTGAATCGGGGAGGCGCAACTCGTCGAGCGTTTGGTCGTTGACGACGGCCGGCGAGTTTTTGTCCAGGGTGACTTCGATGAGCCGCATTCGCCCGTGGGCGAGGGTCATAAGTTGGATGATCGCGCCGACTTCGACGGCCTCGTCGACGAGGGACGTAATCAGGGCCGGCGTCGACACCGAGACGTCTACGCCCCAACTCTCGTTGAAGAGCCACTCGTTGCGGGCGTTGTTGATCCGACTGATGACCCGCGGCACCCCGAACTCCTGTTTCGAGAGCCAGCTGACGACGAGGTTGTCCTCGTCGTCACCGGTGGCGGCGATCACTACGTCGGCGCCCCGTACGTCGGCGGCGTGCAACGACGCGTACTCGCAGGCGTCGGCGGCCATGACCGTGACGCCGGGCAGTTGGGCGCGTAGCCGCTCGGCGGTCGAGGCGACCTGCTCCATCAAGGTCACGTCGTGGTGGCGATCGGCGAGGTCGATCGCGATGGAGGTGCCCACCGACCCCCCGCCGGCGATGACGACCTTCACGGCGCCCCCACTTCCAATAGGGAGTTGAGGTGGGTCAGCCCCTCGGCGGTTACCAGAAATTCCAGGACGTCGTCCTCTTGGGCGAAGAGCCCTTCGACGTTGACGCGACCCTGGCCGCCGCGAACGATGCCCACCAGGCGAACGTCGTCGCCGACGTTGAATCTCGTCACGGGTTGGCCGGCGAGGGCGTCGGGCACGATCCGCTCGACGAGGTGCATGGAGTTCGTGGTGTCACTCCACGCGATGGACTCGTCGTCGGGAATCATCCACCGCTTTACCTGCTGGGTCGTCCATTGGGAGGTGGCGACCGTGGGGATGCCGAGCTTCATGTAAATGTCGGCCCGCGCGGGGTCGTAGATGCGCGCGACGACGTTTTTGATGTTGTAGTGGTCGCGGGCGATTCGCGCGCACAAGATGTTGGTGTTGTCACCGTTGGTGACGGCCGCGAGCGCGTCGGCCGAGGACGCGTCGGCCTGGAATAGTACGTCACGGTCGAAACCGGAGCCGACGAGGGTCTTGCCGTGGTAGTGGGTGAGGCGCCGTTGGCTGTCGCGGTTCTTGTCGATAATGACGACCGAGTGTCCTTCGTCGGAGAGCTCCATGGCCAGCTCCGATCCCACACGGCCGCAACCGACCACGATGATGTGCACGCTGTAATCAGACCACACCCCACCTTTTGTGGGCAAATTCCCGCGGCCGAGGGCTCGCGTCGGTCCGTCACGCGAAGGGAGGTGGCTTAGTATCGACGTGGTGCCAAATCGCGATGAGTCAAAAGCCACGCGCGCGCCCGTTCTGACGTCGCACGCCAACCTGGCGAAGTTCTACCCCGAGACGTGGGACTACCGGCTCAAGCGGCTCTTCCTGGGAAAACCTCTCGTCACGGAGCAGTTGAGCGGAGAGCGGCTCAACCGGCCCCGAGCGCTGGGGGTGCTCGCGCCGGACTGCATCTCGTCTTCGGCCTACGGCACGGAGCAGATCCTCACCCAGATGACCCCCCTAATCGGCTTGGCGGCGTTCTCGCTGGTCGTGCCCATCATGTTCGTCATCATCGGCGTGCTCTTCTTCGTGACGACTTCCTACCTCGACGTGATCAAGTACTACACCACCGCCGGCGGCTCCTACGTCGTGGCGCGCGACAACTTTGGCCCCCGCGTCGCCCAGATCGCCGCCGTGGCGCTACTCATTGACTACATCGTTACGGTCGCCGTTCAGTGTTCGGCCGGGACGGCCGCGCTGACGAGCGCCTTTCCCACCCTGGTGCCCTACACCTTGGCCATCACGATCGCGGTGGTATTGATCCTCATCGTCGGTAACCTACGCGGCCTGCGCGAAGCCGGCGCCTACTTCGCCCTGCCGACTTACTTCTACGTCGTCATGCTCTCGCTGACGATCATTCTCGGTTACTACAAAGAGATCGTGGGAACCTTGGCCCGGATTCCCCAGCCGGCCCCCGCCCTGCTCGTTCAGGGGCGACTGGGCACGCCCGGTCACGGGCTGCTCATGGGCCTCGCCTTTTTGACGTTGCTGCGCGCTTACGCCAACGGCGGTTCGTCGCTGACGGGACTCGAAGCGATCTCCAACGGCGTGGCCAGTTTTCGACGACCGGAGTCCAAGAACGCTCGCGCCACGTTGGTCGTGATGTCGTCGATCCTCGCCTTTTTACTCCTGGGTACGACGCTGCTCGCGTCGTGGACCCACGCGCTGCCTTACGCGGTCGGTTCGCCGACCGTCGTCTCACAAGAAGTGCTCGACGTCTTCGGCGCTCACGGTTTCGGTCACGTCATCTACTTCCTCGTCCAGTTCTCGACGGTACTCATCCTCTACACGGGGGGCAACACCTCCTTTAACGGTTTTCCCTTTTTGGCCAACTACGTCGCGACCGATAAGTACTTGCCGCGCCAGCTCACCAAACGGGGCCACCGGCTGGCCTTTTCTAACGGCATCATCGTCCTCGGTACGGTTTCGCTGGCGCTGATTATCATCTTCAACGCTCGAGTAAACGCTCTCATCGCGCTCTACGCCATCGGGGTCTTTACCGGGTTCACCCTGGCCGGCGCCGGGATGGTCGCGCGCCACCTGCGCGAGCGTACGGGACGCTGGCGCAGGGGCGTCTTCGTCAACGCGCTATCGGCGGCGGTTACTTCCATCGTGGTCCTGGTGTTCATTTTGGTCAAGTTCACCGAGGGCGCCTGGATCGTCGTGGTGATCGGGCCGATTATGTACTACGGCCTAATCCGCTTTCACCGCCAGTACGAGCGCGAGGAGAGGGCCTTCGAGTCCAACAGCGCGAAGTCCTCCGTCCACATTCGTATGAACCGGGTGATCATCTTCGTCGACAACTACGACCTGGCGACCGAGCGGGCCCTGCTCTACGCGAACTCGCTCAACGCGTACTCCGTGCGGGCGGTGCACTTCGACATCGACCCCATCGTGACGCGCCGCCTCGAGGCCCGTTGGGGCGCGACCGGTATGGCCTCGGCCGGGGTCTCCCTCGAAGTGGTCGAGTGCGAAGACCGTCGGGTGGACCGCGCGGCGCTCGAACTGGTCGCCGACGCGGTACGAGACCCCGACGTCTTTTGCATGGTGATCTTGCCCCGCCGCGGTTTCGTGTCGCGCCTGCAGCGACTACTGCACGACCGCACCGCGGATAATATGGCCGCCGCGGTGATGCACGTTCCGCGCACCGCGACCATGATCATTCCCTACCGAGCGGCGCGCCGGCGCATCTCCCAGCGGGAGCTGACCGAAGAGCCCCTCTCCGACGAGGTGACCCGCGGGGGATTTCGCGACGACGCCCACCTGGCGGCCGACATCAAGCTGGCCGAGCGCTCGGGCGGGGCCGCCCCCATCGGTGGGCTGGTCGAGCGCCAGTTCGTCGAGATCGCCGGGCGGGTTCGCTCGATGGCCCAGGCCAACGAGAGTGGGGTCAACGAACTGCGCTGCGTCATCTCGGACAACAGCGGATCGATCACCCTCGTTTTTCAAGGTCGCACGCAGGTTCCGGGAATCGAGCGAGGGACCCGCCTCATGGTCAAGGGCACCGTAACCTCGCTGCACCGCGAAGCCGTTATTCTCAACCCGCAGTACGAAATAGTGGCCGCGCCCCACGGCGGCGACTAGTCGGCCCCCGCCGAGGCGAGGCTAGGGTCGTGGGTCTGTCTATTTTGTGTATCCGTAGTTGCGCCCCAGTGGCGCCCGAGACCGAAGAGAGGTGAGAGTGGCCCGAGCGCTCGTCGTCGTGGAGTCGGTGGCCAAGGCCACCCGCATTCAGGGCATGCTCGGCCCGGAGTACATCGTTAAGCCCTCCGTCGGACACGTTCGCGACCTCCCCCAGAGCGCGGCCGACATTCCCGCGTCCGTTAAGGGCGAGCCGTGGGCCCGACTGGGGATAAACGTCGACGATCACTTCAAGCCCGTCTACGTCATCTCGAGCGACCGCAAAAAAGTCGTCGCGGAGTTAAAGAGTGCCCTAAAAGAGGTCGACGCGCTCTTCCTAGCGACCGACGAAGACCGTGAGGGTGAAGCGATCGCGTGGCACCTCCAGGAAGTGCTTTCCCCGAAAGTGCCCGTCAAACGGATGGTCTTTCACGAGATCACCCCGGCCGCGATCACCCGAGCCGTCGCCGAGACGCGCGACTTGGACCTGCGACTAGTCGACGCCCAGGAGGGCCGCCGCTTCCTCGATCGATTGGTCGGCTACGAAGTGTCGCCGGTGCTGTGGCGCGCGGTCGACAAAGCCCGCTCCGCGGGGCGGGTGCAGTCGGTGGCGATACGGCTGGTTTGCGAGCGCGAGCGCGAGCGGATGGCCTTTCGCTCAGCGACGTGGCACGACGTCGGCGCGACGGTGCGCGCCGACTCTGAGTTCGAAGCGACCCTCGAGAGCGTCAACGGAGCCGCCCTCGCCACCGGCAAGAACTTCAACGCCTCGGGCGAACTCGACGGTAGGGGCGACCTACTTCGCCTCGACGGTCCGACGGCGACCGCCCTGGCGGAAGCGCTCGTCGATCACCCCCTCACGGTGGCGTCGGTCACCTCCACGCCGCGCACCCAGCGTCCCCAGCCGCCCTTTATGACTTCGTCGTTACAGATTGAGGCCAGCCGGAAGTTGCGGTTCGACCCCGAGCGCACCATGCGTTCGGCCCAGCGGCTCTACGAGCAGGGTTGGATCACCTACATGCGCACCGACTCGACCACGCTCTCTAACGAGGCCATCGTGGCGGCGCGCCAACTCGCGGCCACGATGTTCGGCGACGACTACGTGACCGACGCGCCGCGACGCTACGACCGGAAAGTGAAAAACGCCCAGGAGGCCCACGAGGCGATTCGTCCCGCGGGCGAGACGTTTCGTTCCCTCGACGAAGCCGCCGCGCAGCTCGCCGGCGACGAGCGGGCCGTATACGAACTTATCTGGAAGCGCACCATCGCTTCGCAGATGGTCGACGCCCGTCTCACCCAGGACCGGGTACGCCTCACCGGTGAGCTGGGCGAGGGCGCGGGCGTCGCGGACCCGGGCGCCGTTCAGCTAATTGCGACTGGACTGCGCATCGAGTTCGCCGGCTTTCGACGGGCCTACGTCGAGGGGACCGACGATCCCGAGGCCGAGTTGGCCGACCAGGAACGGATACTGCCCCAGTTGGTCGTCGGTAGTGAAGTAGTCGTAGCGCGCTGCGAAGCCCACGCCCACGACACCCAACCGCCCGATCGATTCTCCGAGGCGACGCTCATTAAGAAACTCGAAGATTTAGGAATCGGGCGGCCCTCCACGTACGCGTCGGTCATGAAGACCATCGACCGACGGGGTTACGTTTGGAAGAAGGGCAAGTCTCTGGTGCCGGCGTACCGCGCCTTCGCGGTCGTGAACTTGTTAGAGCTCTACTTCTCGGATCTGGTGGACTACCAGTTCACCGCCGCTATGGAAGAGAAACTCGACGAGATCGCCGAAGGGCGCCAGGAGTTGGAACCGTGGCTGAGAAAGTTCTACTTCGGAGACGCGAGCGCCGATAGCGAGTTCGCCCGCCTCGGTCTGCACCACGTCACCCACGCCCCCCACGACTTCGACTTCGCCGCGATCAACTCCCTACTCCTAGGGGTCGGTCCCGACGGGGTGGCGGTGACTGTGCGTTCGGGTCGCTACGGTCCCTACCTCGTTCACGGTGACCGGCGCGTTTCGATCCCCGAAGCGACTGAACCCGATTCGCTCACGGTGGCCCGGGCGCTCGAACTGCTCGACGCGCCGAGCGCCGACCGGGAGCTCGGTCTCGACGAAAACGGGGTGATGATCTACCTCAAGGCCGGCCGCTACGGGCCGTACGTGCAGTTCGGTGAGGTTTCGGGTCCCAAGGAGAAGCCGGTGACGGCGTCTTTGTTCACTTCGATGTCCCCCGAGACCCTCTCGCTGCAAGACGCGCTGCGGCTACTGGCGTTGCCGCGCACGGTGGGCGTCCACCCCGAGGGTGGCGACATTCTCGCCCAGAACGGCCGCTACGGTCCCTACCTCACGTGGGGCGGCGAGACCCGCACACTCGAGAGTGAAGAGGCGATCTTCGACGTCGACGTCGCGCGCGCGGTGGCCCTGTTCGCTCAACCCAAGGTCCGCGGCCGCCGCAGCGCGGCCGGACCCCTAGCCCAATTAGGCGAAGACCCCGTTACGCACCGAACGGTGGTCGTGCGAAGCGGCCGATTCGGTCTATACGTTACCGACGGCGAAACGAACGCGACGCTGCGTCTCGGCGACAGCCCCGAAACGATCTCGCTCGATCGGGCCTGTGAGTTGTTAGCGGAGCGCCGTAACGCCGAGCCCTCCACGCGACCACGGGCGGTCAAAAAGACGGCGAAGAAGGTCGCCAAAAAGGCGGCCCGAGCACCCGCTAAAAAGAGGGCCGCGCCGACCAAAAAGGCGGCGAAGAAGGCGGCTAGCCCGGTGGCGAAGCGCGCCGGCGCTCGCCGAGCGCCACCGAGTGCGCCAGCGCCCCTCACCGCCGCGCAAAAGCGCACGGCCCGCGCGCGCGGGTCGAGCGCGAACGAGGCGATGGTTAGTGACCTAGACGAGCGTCGCCACGACGGCGCGCCGTGAGTCCGGTCCTGGTTGCGTTCGAGGGCGTGGACGCCAGCGGCAAGAGCACCCAAGCTCGACGGATCGCCGAGCGCCACCAGGCCCTGTTTGCGTTCGAACCGGGCGACACCGAATTCGGGGTCGAACTTAGGCGCTGGGTGCTCGACGGGGAGACGGTGATGAACGGCCCGACCGAGGCCCTCGTTATGTTGGCCGACCGCGCCCACCACGTAGCCCAGGTGGTGGGCCCGGCCCTGCGGGCGGGGCGATCGGTCGTCGCCGACCGCTACGTGGCCTCGACGTTGGCCTATCAGGGCTACGGACGGGGAGTCGACCTCGCGGCGCTGCGCGCCGCGAACGACCTCGCCGTCGGTCCCTACCGACCGACCCTCACGATCTTGCTCGACGTGGATCTGGGCGTCGCCAACGAGCGGCGTAGTGGTCAGTCTCGGGACCGTTTCGAGGGGGAGGACTCGGCGTTCTTCGCCCGGGTGCGCGAGGGCTATTTAGCGCTGGCGGCCGAAGGGGGGTGGGCTCTCATCGACGGCTCCGCCGGAGAAGCGCAGGTGGCCCGGGAGGTCGACGAATTGGTGGCCGACCTAGCCTGGTGAGATGAGCGACGTCTTCGAACGGCTCGTCGGCCAAGAGCGAGTTGCCTCGTTGCTGCGCCAGTACGCGCTCACCCCGGTGCACGCCTACCTCTTCAGTGGGCCGGGGGGCTCGGGAGTTTACGACGCGGTCGTGGCGTTCGCGGCGTCCCTCCAGTGCCCTCGCCACGGCTGCGGGGAGTGCGAGGTCTGCGTCGCGGTCAGCGAAGGGCGCGACGACGACGTGTACGTCGCTGAACGCTCGGGGGTCACTTGGCGCCTCGAAGAGATTCGAGAGATCGAGCGGGTCGCGCGCCGCCGTCCTCTCGGCGCCGGCTACCAGATCGTTGTCGTCGAAGACGTCGAACTGACCACGACCGGCGCGTCACCGAGCGCGTCGGCGTTGCTAAAGACGCTCGAGGAACCACCGGCGCGAACGGTCTTTCTCTTGACCACCGACGAACCCTCCCTGGTGCCCGACACCGTGGTGTCGCGCTGCGTGGAGGTGCGACTCGGTACGCTCGACGTCCACGAAGTGACGGCGACTCTGGTGGGGGAGGGCTTCGATCCCCTCGTCGCCGCCGCGGCGGCCGAGGCGTCTCGGGGCAACCTTCGGCGCGCGCGGGTCCTGGTGCGCGACGACGGACTGGCCTCGCGGCTCGCGCGCTGGCGCGACGTGGCGGGCCGCCTCGACGGAACGTCGGCGGCTTCGGCGCGCGTGGCGCGGGAACTGTCCGCTTCGCTCGACGACGCACTCGTTCCGTTGGTCCAGCTCCAGGCGCAGGAGCAGTCCCGCCGTGAACAGGCCGCGCGAGAGGTCGGTCTGCGGGGATCAATCGGTCGACGGGACCTCGACGCCCAGTTCAAACGCGAACAGCGCCGCTTTCGTCAGGAGGAGCTTCGCCTCGGTCTCTCGGTGCTGAGCGAGGTGTACCGGACCCGGTTGCTCGAAGCGCTCGACGGCGTAGGTGACGCGCGCGCCACCTACCGAGTCGGCGCCTCGTTGCGGGCCCTCGACGCACTGTCCCTGGCGCACCGCCGTCTGGCCACCAACGTCGACGAGGCCCTGCTACTGACCGACGTAATGCTCTCGCTGCGGGAGTTCTGAAGAGTGAATCCGGGCATCGGCTAAAGTCGTTCTCTACGCCTGGGTAGCTCAGTCGGTAGAGCAACGCATTCGTAATGCGTAGGTCAGGAGTTCGAATCTCCTCCCAGGCTCCAGCACTTTCGCTCAGATCTCGATTGTGGGCGTAGCCCCGCCGTTAGCCGTTTAGCGCGTAGACCACCTTGACCTGGACGCTGACCGACTGGGTGCCCGTTTGCAGCGGCACGGAACGGGCGAGCGCGGTGAAGCCACTTGCGGCGAAGGGGTAGACGAAGCCGTTGGTGGGTACGTTCTCCTGGTCCACGATCGACACCGGGCTCCCCACCGTGGCCCTCGCCCCCCGGGCGATTTGGGCGGCGGCGGTGTGCGCGTTCTCGATCGCCCGGGCCCGCGCCGAGGCGAGCAGTGACGACTGATTAGAGATCGAGAAGGTGACGCCGCTTAGTTGAACGTCGTTACCGACCGCTCGGGCGGCCGCGTCGAGGGCCGCGCCGGCCTCCTTTAGTTGGTGAGTCGTGACGTTGAGGTCGTTTTGGACGGTGAAACCGGTGATCTGATTCTGGTTATTGGTGTTTTGATAGATGTTGAGCCCCGAGGTCTGGAGATTCTTTTCGGTGACGCCGTGGGCCAGCAGGGCGGCGCGCAGCGCACTTACTTCGACGTTGTTTTTGGCCAGCGCGGCGACGGCGCTCGCGGCGATCGTCTGGACGCCCATGGTAAAGCTGAGGGTGTTGGGGGTACCTTCAACGGTGCCCGAGCCCGTGACCGTGATCGTGGCCCCGCCGCGGGGAGACGAGTGGCCCAGGCTTTCGCCAACGAAGGCCGTTGTCGCGACGACGGCGGCCAGGACGACGAACAAGCTCGCGCGCAGCGCCGCGCGACTCACGGGGCCATCACCGCGTCCCGGGGTGTGGCGCACGGCGCGGTCGTTGGATTGGGGGCTCGGGTCCACTGGTTCTCCTTGATCGGTTTGCGGCGGCCCATCGCTATTAACTACCGCGGCCTCCACAGACTCACTGTCGCTCTAGAGAAAAACTTTCACGCTCCTTTCACGCTCCTTTCACGCTCCTCGCTCGCCGCGGTGAGTCGGCGGCTTTCGTGCACGGGGCGCGGGGATGCTATGACATAAGGGGGGCGTTACGACCGGGGGGCGCGACGCACCACCGAGTACGTCAAGGGCAAGCGCGGGAGGTTCGCGGTGGAGGCGGTTCGTGGCTGTGAGAGGAGCCTTCCATAGAACCGAGCCCCCACGATCTAACGGACGGACCTTTCGATCGATTCGCCGGCACCGTCGTGTCGGCCGCGCACTCCGAGCGGTGGTTTAGAAAACTCGTCGCTAACTCCAGTGACATGATTGCGGTCTTCGACCGAGAGTTCAACCTCACCTACGTCAACCCGGCGAGCGCCCAACTGCTCGGCTTCGATCTCGCGATCGAGACTCGCCGAGATATTTTTTCCTACATCCACCCCGACGATTTCGAGGTCGCCAGGGGTGCCATGGCTGACGTGGTGGCCAGCCCCGAGGGGGGCGCTCCGTTCGTGCTCCGTCTCAAAACGGCCTCGGGGGAGTACCGCTTCGTAGAGATTCGCCTGACGAACTGCCTCGATGAACCGGCCGTGTCCGGTTACGTCGTGAACGGCCACGACGTGACCGACCAGACTTTCCTCGCCCGCGCCCTCCAGGCGCTCACCGAGGGCCGCAAGATCCTCATGAGCGCCACCGACGAGATGACCCTGCTGGCCGACGTCTGTCGCAACTTAGACGACAACCCCGGCGTTCTGCTCGCGTGGGTCGGTTACGTCGAACACGACGAAGCTGAGTTCGTGCGACCTATGGCCTCGGCCGGGCGTAGCGGGTTTCTCAACGAGGTAAACCTCAGTTGGAGTGAGTACGAGTACGCCCAAGGAGTGATCGGAAAGACGGTGCGCACCGGCGTCGCCCACGTCGTCGACGACGTGCGGGGCTCGAAGGAACTGACCCGCTGGTGGGATCAGGCGGAGAAGTTTGGACTGTTGAGCGCCTGCGCGCTGCCCCTGCGCGTGGGGGAGAAGATCATTGGCGTCTTGACGCTGCACTCGGGCGAGGTCGGCTTCTTCGGGGCCGATCGCCTGGCCCTCCTTAAGGACTTGGCCGAGGAGATCTCTTACGGAATCAGCCGGCTGCGCGACGCCGATCGACTGGTGCGAAACGAGCGGTTGCTGCTCGACTCCGAACAGCGTTTCCTATTGGCCTTCGAAGCCAACGCCGCCCCGATGCTCTTCAGTGACTTAGAGGATCGAGTCATCGCGGTCAACGGGGCGTTCTGTCGGATGATCGGCTACAGCCGCGAAGAGGTTATGGGGAGGGACTCGAAGAACTTCACTTACCCCGACGACGTCGGGATTACCGAGGCCTCGCTCGAGCGACTCAAGTCCCGCGAGGTCGATCAGGAGCGCTACGTCAAGCGCTACCAGCACCGCGACGGCCGCATAATTGTCTCGGAAGTGACCCGATCGCCCGCGCGCAACGCGAGCGGCGAGATCCTCTACTTCGTCATCTCCGAGCGTGACGTCACCGAAGAGCGCACGTTGGCCGCCCAACTCTCCTACCAGGCTCTGCACGACCCCCTGACGGGATTGGCCAATCGCGCCCTATTCGAAGATCGCCTCGGCCAGGCCCATTTGCGCATGGCCCGACAGAGCGGCCTTAACGCGGTGATCTTAATTGACCTCGACCACTTCAAAGTGGCCAACGACAGCTTCGGCCACCTGGCCGGCGACGGACTCTTGGTGGCGGTGGCCCGGCGGCTCTCGGCGGTCATGCGTTCGTCGGACACGCTCTGTCGATTCGGGGGCGACGAGTTTCTCTGCCTCTTAGAGGGGCTGGCGAGCGGCGACGAAGTCGCGGCGCTGGCGCAGCGAATATTTGACGCCCTCGTCGAGCCCTTTACACTCGCCGATCAGCCCTACGAACAGAGGGTGAGTATGGGCGTCGCCCTGTGGGACCACCCGGTCGCTGATCCCCACGAAGTTCTCGGCGACGCCGACATCGCGCTGTATCAGTCCAAGAGTTTGGGCCGGGGCCGCTGCACCGTATTCACCCCGACGATGCGGGCCGAAGCCGTAACGTATTTTGAGTTGACCCGCGAGCTGCGTCGAGCCCTCGCCGACGACGAAGTCCCGGTGCAATTTGAGCCCATCGTGGACCTCGCGACCAACGAGGTCGTCGCGTTCGAAGCCATCAGTCAGTGGCACCACCCGACGCGCGGGTGGCTGGCCCCGGAGTCGATATTGCCCGCGGCCGAAGAGAGCGACCTGGTGGTCGAAATCGGTGAGCGCACGTTGGCGGCCGCGGTGGCCGCCGCGCGCACGTGGCCCCCGGTTAACGGCCGCGCGCCCTACGTCGTGGTCAACGTCTCGGCCCGTCAGTTCCTCGATCGGGGTCTCGCCGCCATGGTCGAGGAGCTGCTGCGCGACCACGAGTTCGCCCCCGAGCGATTGGTCGTGGAGATCTCCGAGAGCGTGGCCCAACGTGACGTCGCCCAAACGGCCGACGTGATCGACGAGCTTCGCCGAGCGGGTGTGGGGATTGCGCTGGACGGTTTCGGCA
>JAKBAB010000046.1 GCA_021815645.1 Actinomycetes bacterium | reverse complement strand
GGTCCCAAGCGGCCCGCACCCTCGACGCTCTCGAGCCGAGGGCGACACCTCAGCCCACCCCAGCGTGACCGCGGCCGCGCGAGTGCGTTAGCGTGGCGAGGACAGTCTGGAGACGCCATGGCCACCGACCCCACCACCCTCACGAGTCTCGAACGGGAAAAGTCGTCGGTCTTTCACTCCTGGTCAGCGCAGGCCACGATCAATCCCATGATGGTCGCGTCGGCGTCGGGCGTCTACGTCACCGACGAAGACGACGTCACCTACCTCGACTTCTCCTCCCAACTCGTCAACACCAACATTGGCCACCAGCACCCCTCGGTGGTGCGCGCGATCCAGGACCAGGCGGCCACGCTCACTACCGTCGCTCCCCAGCACGGGTACGTCTCGCGCTACCGCGCCGCCGAAATGATTCTCGAGCGATCCTTCGCCGGCGCCGCGAAGGTCTTTTTCACCAACGGCGGCACCGAGGCCGTCGAACACGCGGTGCGTATGGCCCGTCTCGCGACGGGTCGACCCAAGATCCTCGCCGCTTACCGCAGCTACCACGGCGCGACGGCGACGTCCATCAACCTGACCGGCGACCCGCGCCGGTGGCCCAACGACACCGCGAGCGCGGGCGTCGTGCACTTCTTTGGTCCCTTCCTCTACCGTTCGGCCTTTAACGCCACCACCGAAGGCGAGGAGTGTGAACGGGCCCTCGAGAGTCTCGCGCGCACCATCGAATTCGAGGGCCCCTCGACGATCGCCGCGCTCATCCTCGAGACCATTCCCGGCACCGCGGGCATCATGGAGCCGCCGCCGGGTTACCTGCGCGCGGTGCGAGAACTGTGTAATCGCTACGGGATCGTCTACATCGCCGACGAAGTGATGTGCGGCTTCGGCCGAGCGGGGTCGTGGTTCGCCTACCTCGACCACGACGTCGTGCCCGACCTCGTCACCTTCGCCAAGGGCGTTAACTCCGGCTACGTTCCCCTAGGTGGGGTGGTACTAAACGAAGCCATCAGCGCGGCCTTTAACGATCGGGTTTACCCCGGCGGTCTCACTTACTCCGGCCACCCGCTCGCCTGCGCGGCCGCGGTGGCGACCATGGAAGCGATGACCGACGAGGGCGTCGTCGACAACGCCCGCCGCGTCGGGGACGAGGTGCTGCGCCCGGGGCTGGCCGCCCTGGCCGAGCGCCACCGGGTTATCGGCGACGTGCGGGGGCGGGGCGTCTTCTTCGCCCTCGACCTCGTCAGTGACCGCGATACCCGCGAACCGCTCGCCCCCTACGGCGCCAGCTCACCGGCGATGAACGACGTCGTCGCGGCCTGTCGACGCGAACGGCTCTTAATCTTTTCCAACTTCAACCGACTCCACGTGGTGCCGCCCTGCACGATCACCGGCGACCAGGCGCGCGACGGCCTCGAGCGGCTCGATCGAGCCCTCGCCGCCGCCGACCCCTACTACGTGGGTTCTTAAGCCGCGCCGGAAGCGCTCTACGGCGCTCGGCGCAGAAGGAAGGTCGCGGTCGCGCGACTTACCAGGGCGCCCTCACCGTCTAAAACCGTCGCTTCGGCGAAGGCCACCTGACGGGCCAATCGCACGACCTCACCGCGCAGGCGATAGGCGCCACCGAGCGTCGCCGGGCGCATCAGTTCAGTGGAGATCTCAATCGTGCCCTGGGTGCGGTCCCGACCGCGCAGCGCCGCGTTCACCGCGAAGTTCATGGCGGCGTCGAGCAGGACCGTGTGCGCGCCGGCCTGCACCGTGCCGTGGGGGTTCACGGCCAGTTGAGTCGGCGTCACACTTCCGGTCACCCACCCGAGATCCTCGCCGTCTACGCCGTAGGACTCGAAGTTCGCCCCGAGCGCCCCCACCAGCGCCATCCCGCCGTCGCCCAACCAGCGGTCCATGTTTTTATAGGCCGGGTCCGTGGACCCTTCGCTCACCTCGGGGTCGTTATCGCCACTCACGCACGAGACGCTAGCCGTCGGTGTCTAGGCTACGCCCAGACGACTCGACGGAGAGAGGGAGTTTCATGGTTAACGCGGTCATTGTCGACGCCGTGCGCACCCCCGGGGGCAAGCGCAACGGGCAACTCAAGAACTGGCACGCCGTCGACCTAGCGGCCGAAGTTCTCGAACGGCTACGCGAACGCAACGACTTCGACCCGAGTCTGGTCGACGACGTGATCGTCGGGTGCGTCTCACAGGTCGGTGAGCAGGCCTTTAACGTCGGGCGCAACATCGTTCTCGCCGCCGGGTGGCCCGAGTCGGTGCCGGCGACCACGGTCGATCGCCAGTGCGGCTCCTCGCAGCAGGCGCTGCACTTCGCCGCGCAGGGCGTCGCGGCCGGCGCCTACGACGTCGTCGTCGCGGCGGGCGTTGAGGTGATGAGCCGCGTCGCGATGGGTTCATCGGTCGGACAGAACTCGGGCTGGCCCTTCGGACCCCGCGTTCAGGCCCGCTACGAACCGGTGGGGGGACTCGTCAACCAGGGAATCGGTGCCGAAATGATCGCCGACCAGTGGGCCATCTCCCGCGAAGACCTCGACGAGTACTCCGTCGAGAGCCACCGGCGAGCGGCGCGCGCGAGCGACGAGGGTCGCTTCGAGCGCGAACTCGTGGCGGTCTTCGAGCGCGAAGACGACGGATCGACGAGCGACCGCTTGGTGCGCCGCGACGAAGGGATCCGGGCCGACTCGAGCGTCGAGCGCCTGGCCACACTGAAGCCGGCCTTTAGGGAGGGCGGCAAGGTCACGGCCGGCAACTCCTCGCAGATCACCGACGGCGCGTCGGCCGTGCTCGTTATGAGCGAGGAGCGGGCCCAACAGTTGGGGTACACGCCGCGGGCGCGCTTTCACGCCTTCGCCCTCGCGGGCGTGGACCCGGTAACCATGTTGACCGGACCGATTCCCGCTACGACCAAGGTCCTCGAACGAGCGCACCTCACCCTCGAAGAGATCGACCTCGTCGAGATCAACGAGGCCTTCGCCTCGGTGGTCCTGGCCTGGCAGAAGGAGCACCACGGCGATCTCGCGAAGGTGAACGTCAACGGCGGAGCGATCGCGCTCGGCCACCCCCTCGGCGCTTCGGGTACCAAACTGATGGCCACGTTGCTCAACGAACTCGAACGAACCCGTGGTCGCTACGGTCTGCTCACGATGTGCGAGGGGGGCGGACTAGCCAACGCGACGATAATCGAACGGCTCGGCTGAGCCCGCGCTAGTTCAGCGGTAGCGCGTCGCTAAGTAGAAGCCCGAGAACATCGAAACCAGCCCGAGCGCCAGGTACCACGCCGACGTCGAACCGGGTAGCACCTGCAGGTAGTTCAGCGTGATAACGAGCACCCCGAAGATCAACAGGTCCAAAATCAGCCACCCGTACCAGTGGGGGCTGTGATCGGCCCCCGGCGGTCGACGCCTGGTCACGCGCCCTCGCGCCTCGGGGTCGACGTAACGACCGACCGACTTCTTCGGATTCGCCTTGGGCGCGGGTTTGGCCATGGTCGATCCTACGACGGCGGCGTGGCGACGGTCTGACAGAGCAGCAGGTTAATGGTCGAGCCGTAGGTGGCCTGGCTACCCGGCGCGGCGCTCTGGGAGGTGACCGTTTGGGGCGCCCCGGGCTGACAGACGTTGACGGGATCGGGCGAGTAGTTAGCCAGCAGCCCCTGACTCTGGAGGGCGGCCGTGGCGACCGAGGCGGTGTCGCCGACGACCCCGGGCACGTAGACCTGGCAGAAGCCCGACGACAGGACGAGAGTCACCGACGAGCCCGACTGGACCATCGTGCCCGCGGGGGGCGTCGTTGTCACCACCAGTCCGCGATTGATGGTATTGGAGCACACGTGCGGGGTGTTCGAGTTCACCGAAAGGCTCTGGCCCGTCAGAACGTCCGCCGCGCCGACGGCGGTGTCACCGACGACCGAAGTGATCGGGTAGGTCGCGTTCGGGGCGAGCACGTCTATGGTCACCGTCGTCCCGGACTGAACGGAAGTGCCCGACGTGGGAGACGTCGATAAGACCGTGTTGGGGCTACCCCCGCCGGGCGGCGCGGTAGGTATCTGCGACACGACGATGCCCAACTGGTTATGACGAAGCGACGCCTCCGCGTTGAGCAAGGACATTCCCACGACGTCGGGGACGGTTTCGGGAACCGTGGCGGCGCCCTCACTTACCTGCAGCGCGATGGACTGTCCCTTAGCAATCTTTCGTCCGGCCTTGGGCACCGTCGCGATGACGGTGCCCTTCGTTAGTTTGGAATGCACCAGCGTCGAGGAACCGATGATGTACCCGTCGTTGGTTAACGTCAACGTCGCCGACGACACCGTTTCACCCACGACGTTGGGCATGGGCAGCAGCGTAGTGTGGTGGCGCTCGAAGTATACGTAGGCGGCACCGGCCAGCAGTATCGCCACCAACGCCACGACGAACCACGCGTCGCCGCCGCGCCGCCGCCGCCGCTGATCGGTTCGCGGTCCCGGCATGATGGGCACGGCCTGCGTACGCTCGCCCGCCGCCACGACCGCGACGGCGCGCGTGGCGTCTTCGCCGAAGAACGCGCTGTCGCGCTGGGCGGCCTGGACGGGCTGGCCCTCACTAAAGCGCAGAAGGTCGGCGCGCATTTCGTCGGCCGACTGGTAGCGCTGGCCCGGCGATTTCGACAGCGCCTCCATGACGATGGCCTCGAGGTCGAAGGGGATGGCGTCGGAGAACTCCGAGGGCCGGGGCACTGACGCGTGGACGTGCTGGCTCGAAACCTCGACCGGGGTCGCCCCCACGAAGGGCGGGCGACCGACCAGTGACTCGTAGAGTACGACGCCCAGTGAGTAGACGTCACTACGGCCGTCTAGGGCGGCCCCCTCGGCCTGCTCGGGCGAGAAGTACGTCGCGGTGCCCATGACCGAACCGGCCTCGGCCAAGTGGTCCTCGCTGGCCATCGCCTGAGCGATACCGAAGTCGGTGACTTTGACCTGCGCGTCGCGGGTCAACAAGATGTTGCCCGGCTTCACGTCACGGTGCACGACCCCACTGCGGTGGGCGTAGCCGAGCGCGGCGGCGACTTGCGCGATGATCTGCGCCGATCGGGCGGGACTCAGGGTCTTTGAGGTGCGCAGTAGTTCAGCGAGCGACGAGCCCTCAACCAGTTCCATCACGATGAAGTAAGTTCCGGCGTCTTCGCCCCAGTCGAAAACCGGGACAATATTGGGGTGCGAGAGGTTAGCCGCGGCCTGGGCCTCGCGGCGAAACCGCTCGACGAAGAGGGGGTCGGCGCTCAGTTCGGGGTAGAGAATCTTGAGCGCCACCGCCCGGTTCAATAAGGTGTCCTGGGCCCGGTAAACCATGGCCATGCCGCCCGGCGCGATGAGGTGAGTGACCTGGTAGCGACGTGAGTACAGACGGGGGTCGTTGACGGGCTCCATTACCGGCCTAGCCTACGCTCTCGCCCCGGAACAGTTCCTCACGCGGGGCACGTGCTGGCCGTCCCCGACGCGGGCTGTCCACTTTGGAGAGCGAGTGCGCCCTCGACGAGACACTTGATGATGGGTCCGGCGACCGACGCCCCGGTCGCCGAGGTGACCTGGTAGGGCACGACGACCGCGACCGCGACCGTCGGATCACTCGCCGGGGCGAAGGCGACGAGCCAGTCGGCGGTGTTTTGCGAAGTCGTGCCGGTCTGGGAGGTGCCGGTCTTCGCCGCGACGTCGAGCGACGCGGGAAAGATACCCCCGGCCGTGCCGGTGCGCGCAACTTGCACCATCAAGGGCACGATGACGGCCGCCTGGGCCGCGGTGAGGGGCGTCTTCCAAACGTGATCCTTGTAACGGGCGATAACTCGCCCGTCGGGACCGGTGACGTAGGCGAGCAGGTGGGGGGCCATCAGAACGCCGTGGTTACCGACGGCGCCGGCGACCAGTGCGTTCATGAGCGCCGAGGTGCGCACGTTTTCTTGGCCGATCGCGGAGTAAGCCAACTGGGGTTGGTTGTAGGTGAACGACGCGCCCGAGGGGAAGTAGCTCGCCACCGCACCGGGTAGGTCGATGGGGGGGACTTCGTTGTAGCCGTAGCTATTGGCGGCGTTGGCGAGGTTCGTGCCCCCGAGGTCGAGACCCACGAGAGCGAATCCCGTGTCGCACGACGGCGGCAACATCTCGGCGATCGTGCCCCCGCAACGTTCGTAGGCGTAGTTGTGCAACGTCTTGGTCGTGTTAGGCAGCGGAGTCTGAGTGAGCGCGGGGTAGGTCTTATTGAGCAGTTGGGGTTTGGCGACGAGCACGCCCGAGATGGTGACAATTTTAAAGGTGGAGCCGGGGGGAAAGGTCTGTTGAATCGCGACGAGTCCGAGTGGGGGAAAGCCGTCGCCGTCTTTCGTGTTGACCTTCTTCCACGCGGCGGAGGCGACGGAGTAGTTGGTTGAAGTGAGCGGCACCGGGTTGTACGTCGGGTTCGAGTAGAGGGCCAGAATATTTCCGTTTTGCGGGTCGACTACCACGGCCGCGCCGTCTCGTCCCGCCAGTTGGGCCTGAGCGACGCGTTGCAGGGCCGGCTCGAGGGTCAAGGTCACGTTGTCGGCCGCGCTCGTCGGCGATAGGACCTGGGCGAAGCTCTGGGGTGGTTGGGCGTGGGAGGTCAGGTAGTTGTTGTACTCACCCTCCAGCCACCAGTTGCCGTAGATGGGCGATGAAAAACCCACGACACCCGAGGTCAACCTGCCGAGGGGGTAGACGCGTTTATAGGTATTGCCCGTGGCGCCCGTGGGAATCGACTGCGCGAGAATAGTGCCGTCGGCCGCGATGATCTCACCGCGCGACGCGTTCACGTTGACCTGATTGTTACGGGGGTTAAGGGGCGACGCGTCCAGGGCCTTGGCCCGGAAGAACTGGAGGTTGGCCGACTGCGCCGCGACGACGACGAAGAGCAGCAGTATCGCCGTGGCGAGCACCGAGAGTCGCCGCGACACGCTATCCCCCGCCCGTCGTCGTCGAGCCCGAAGAGACCGACGTCGTGGTGGTAGTAGAAGTGGAAGTCGCCACTTGCTGACTGAGCGTCCAGGCGTTGTGCAGGTAGTAGGCGTAGTGCAGCGCCGAAGTCAGGGAGGGTTCGGGAATCGTCGAGCGCAGCGCGGCCGCGTCACCGGGCCTAAGTTCGTTCACGAGGTAGCCAGTCGCGGCCACCTTAACCGGCGGATACCACAGCACCCCGTGGGGCTGTCCGCGATAGATAGCGATAACCCCGCCGTCACTCGATAGGTAGTAAGTCGAGTACGCGTACCAGTGGACGACGCCGAAGAAGGCCGCCACCACCGCGCCCAGAGCGACCAGAGCCGCGACCAGGCGCCAGGTCACCCACCGGCGCCGGCGCGGGGTCGACGACGTCCGCGCCGCCGGCGGCGGCGCGCCCGTCATAGTCCGGTGAATCGGTGAAGCGGTGACGTTGGCCTCGTCGAACTCCACCAGGATGACCGATATATTGTCGCGACCTCCGGCGACTTTGGCCGAGGCGACGAGACTTTCTACCGCCAGTTCCAGTCCGTTCGGCGCGCTAGCGAGCCGCGCCAGGGTGTCCTCGTCGAGTTCGTTCGACAGCCCGTCGCTGCAGAGCAATAGACGGTCTCCGGGGTGAACGACGAGCGAGGCCACGTCGATGTCGATGGTCTCTTCGACGCCCACGCCCCTCGTCAGTTGGTGGCGTCGGGGATGGACCGCGGCCTCCGCGGGCGTGAGGCGACCCATGCGTACCCACTCTTCGGCGACGCTGTGGTCGTCGGTTAACTGACGAAGAGCTCCGTCCCTGAGTTGGTAGGCGCGCGAATCACCGACGTGCACCAACGTCGGGGCAACGATTCCCTCGCGGTCGGTCGTCAGCGCGACAGCGATCACCGTCGTACCCATCCCGAAGTGCTCGGGGGTGTCGCGCGCGTCTTCGACGACCGCGCGATTGGCCGTCTGAACGGCGTCGACGAGACCCTCGACGCTCGGCGTAGTTCGAAAGGTCGAACGCACGAGGTCGATGGCGAGCGCTGCGGCGACCTCTCCGGCGGCGTGACCGCCCATGCCGTCGGCGATGATCGCCAACCGCTCGTCGACGTAGAGGGCGTCCTGGTTGCTCTGGCGCACCAGTCCGATATCGGTCTGCGCGGCGTAACGCCAACGGGTCAACGAACAACCTCGAATAGGACGCCGCCCACTTGGACGACGTCGCCGCGCTCGAGGTGCACCCGACCCTTCACTAACTCTTGGTTGACGTAGGTCCCGTTGGTCGATCCGAGGTCCTCAATGGATAGGTCCCCCTCGTCGTTGGCGACGCGCGCGTGACGGGCCGAGAGGTAGGTGTCGGCGAGCGCGAGGTCGCACTCACCGCTGCGCCCGATGACCACGCCCACCCCCACGTCGACTCGCTCGCCGCTGCGGTCCTCCGGCTCGATGAACTCGAGCGCGAGGCCGCTTCGGCGCCGGCGCCTTCGAGCGGCGGACGCCTCCGGTGGGCGGGTCTGCACCGATAGGACTCGCAAGACGCGCAGGAAAAACAGAGCGGCGATCACCATCACCAAAACTTGCAAGGGGCGAATGACGGCCGCGTAGTTCGTGGTCGCCAACACGTGACTCAAGCGAGCTCGATGCGAAAGTGGAGCGACCCCAAGGTGACGTCGTCGCGCGGCGACAGGGAGACCGCGGTAATACGGTGACCGTTGACGTACGTCCCGTTCGTGGACTGGAGGTCCCTGATCGCCACCCCCTCAGCCGTGCGCCACACCTCGGCGTGCTGGCGCGAAACGTTGGAGTCGTTTATCACGACCTCCACGTCGGGGGAACGCCCGATGATCAGGGGTAAGTCCCCGATGGCGAAGGAGCGCCCGTCGCTCACCAGTAGTCGCGGCTGGCTCTCGCCCCCCACGAACTCGGCCTTAACTTCAACGGTTCCGCGCTTTAAATCGTCGTCTACGAAGATCTCTACCGACACCGGACCGACGAATACGTAACCCTCCACCAGGGCGTGCTGGCGCACCGTCTCTTCGAGCTCGGCCACTAGGACCTTTTGAAAGCCGTCGAATCGCTGCGCGTCCTCGGGGCCGAGCCACACGCGGATCAGGTTCGCCGAAATTGCCCCGTGAGCCGAAAGCCGGCGCGTGAGATCGACTTCGCGTACGATGCGCGTACCGATCTCGATCGGTTGGAGCGCGTTCTTAAACGGCCGCGCGAGCGTCCGGTCAAAGATCCGCTCCAGGCGGTTTTCCACACCCTTTAAAACCATCGTTTCCAACTGTACCGGTCGTTTCGAGCGCCGTGCGGGCGCGCGCGATGCCTGATGTCGCTTGGGCTAGGGTGGCCAGGTCCCAGGGCGAGTGGCGAAATTGGCAGACGCGCAGGCTTCAGGTGCCTGTATCCGAAAGGATGTGGGGGTTCAAGTCCCCCCTCGCCCACTGCGGGGTACTCACGAAACCCGACTGAATCAGTCGCGAAACTGCCCCCCAACCGCCGTGAGTGTTGAATTTGGACTGCGAACACGCGGTCTTCGTGAAATCACTTTCGGCAAATCGCGCTGACCCATGGAAGCGCCGCAACTCTTTGGCGTGTACGAAAGACGGGGCGCGTCAGGTTCAGGTTCAGGTTCAGGTTCACTCCGTACTACGAAGCGATGCCCTCCTCGTCCTCAGGCGGTCTGGCCATAGTTGACAGGAGGTCGGCCAGGGCCTTACTGCTCGCACTGGACCGAACAGATCACGTGAGCGGTACCGGTATTTGACGTCTGATATAAGGTCGATATGGACATAACGATTACCGGTGCTGCGACAAAACTTGGTACCTCGGTCCACCGTGTAACGCGGGCCATTAAACGACTCAGTATTGCGACCTCGCTTGCGACCGGCGAGCGCGGTCGACCACCGCACGTTCTCGATGACGCGGGGTTCGCTCGACTACTCGGTGACCTTGGAGTAACGCCTTCGTCCAGTAAACACTCGCGCGAAGAACTCTTCGTCTTGGCCGCGTTCAATATGAACCCTTTTGGATTTTATTCACGACGCGCCCTCGCTACGGCGGCGGGCGTCAGCCCGACAACTGCTTCGTTGATCGTGAATCAACTAATTGTTCGTGGGCTCGTAAACGAAGTGCCACGGCTACGGCGCTACGCTGGTCGTGTCGTCGACGCAATGGTTCTCGAAGCCAACCGCGACAGCGCGGCGTGGCGTGACGTTCTCCCCGACGTTCTCGCAACGCGACTGGCTTCTCCTCGGGCCACCAGGGAGCCGAAAATTGTGCCCCGACGGTTCTGGCATATTTTTTGGAACGCCGATCCCGCGCAATTGACCGTTCTTGAACACGCGGATTTAATCGCGTCGCGGATGTTGTTAAGCAAAGACCCGCTCGCCGTGTCGTGGGTCTTAACCCATCTTCCGGCATCGTCAATCGAGAAGGCGGCGTCGCTTCGTCAGGTCGGCGCCCAAGAACGTCGTTGGCTACTCAACGTCGCTGCCGCTCGACGAGAAACCGTGTCCATGTGAACCAAGAACGAGCGCTAAAGGGACGAAGATCGGGAGGCCGGTACTCCGCGAAGCGATTGCCGGAATCAAGCATCGTGCTCCAGGGCAAAAGTGGGGCGAGCACAATCCCCGACGCCGTTCGCGAAATGTTGCCCGGCGAAACCGCAGCGTCTTGGGAGACGCTCGCTCCACTCTTGCCCGACAGCGCCTATCTCGTTGGCGGCACCGGACTTGCCGTGCATCTTCGCCACGGGGTGAGTCGCGATCTCGACTTCTTTCTCGAACAGCCAGAAGATCTCGACGCTCTATGGCGTGCGTTCGAGCGCGCGGGAAGGGCGCTGGCATCGGAGCGAAGCGGCGACACGTTGAACTGCCTCTTTAACGACACCAAGGTTCAGGTCCTCGAAGCCGCTACGCAGCGACTCATCTCGCCAACGACTCGCGTCGCCGGACTGAGGGTGGCGAGCGTTGAGGACATCATGGCCACGAAGATAAGCGCGATCCTCGCACGAGGCGCGCTGCGCGACTATTTCGACCTAATGTGCATTGAACAACAGACCGAACTGCAATTCGAAGTTGGCATCGCTCTCGCTATACAGAAATACAAGCCAGCAAGCATAGAGAACTTTGTCCTTTCGGCGCTGCACTCGCTCGGGGGTTTCAGCGACGTTGAACCCGACCACACACTTCCAGTTAATCAAGAGGAGATCGAAACGTACTGGCTATTACGACAGAGCGAAGTTGCCCGACGCATCGACACGTTCGGTGGCTAACCACCACTCATCGCTTCCCGCACCCCTAGCGCATCTAGAAGACCAGACTTTGAGTACACCAAGAGGAGTTCCCGCACCTGCGTGGAGAAATTGACACAGTTCGACGTCACAATGTTGCGGGTCGAGGGAGTACCGCGAACGACCCACGACGGGAGGTCCTTTTGGACTGAGGGACATTCGGTGACGCCCGTCTTGGTCTCGAATTAGTTGGACTCGTGTGGATGCACTTCTATTAGACGACTTGGCTAAAAGTGGTCTAGAAGTTTTCGCGTACGCCATGCCAGTCGTCGGAACCGAGGGAGTCGGTGTCCGTGAGCACGAATTGATCTCGCCCGCGTCCGTGATGAAGATTCAGGTCGCTCTCGCCGTGGAGAGTTTGATTGACGAAGGCGTCGTCAAAGCAAAGGACCGCCGGATTATGTTGCCGGCGCATCGAACACCGGGGCCGGTCGGTATGTCCATAATGCGTGACGAGGTGGTCATGTCGGTTCGTGACCTCGTCACCGCGATGCTCACAATTAGTGACAACGTTGCAACCGACGAATTGATCGACGTCGTCGGATTGGACTACATCAATCAGTTGACACAAGGTTTAGGGCTGAGTCAGACGTGGCTCGCAAGCAATCTTGCGCAGATGCTCGACGAAATCGCCCGTGAAGTGGGTTTCACTCACTATCAAAGTCTCGCGGACCATGAACCGGAAAGAGACGGCGCTCCGTCTTTGAGCGAGATTGCCAGGTGCATCGAAACATCTGCGGCCCTTGATCCAACACGTGGTACACGAACGACACCACACGACATGCTGGCGTTACTCCCCTAAGCGTCAGGCCCGTGTGGACAGATCGTGCAACGACACCCCGGGCTTGCGCGGCCGTTCGTAACCTCATGTTGCATCAGTTGACGCGGACTCGAATCGCCTCCGGCTTCGACTCATCTGTGACGGTTGCGGCCAAAAGTGGGGCGCTTCTCAAAGTCGTTAGAAACGAAGTTGGTGTCGTCACGTTGCCCAATGGATCAGCCTTTGCTGTCGCTGTATTCACTCGACAGCACCTCGGCGAAGCAATTGACGGCGCGCAAATCGACGCTGCGATTGGCCGCGTCGCTCGATCCTTGGTGGACGAACTTCGTAACAACT
>JAKBAB010000045.1 GCA_021815645.1 Actinomycetes bacterium | reverse complement strand
GCCCGTCGAGCGATTCGTTGCGCGCCGGTGCCGCGGTTAAGAAGAACTGCGGGAGTAAAGACCAACCACGACCAAAAGGCGGCAGCCAATGACGCACACGACGCGACGGCGCGGCCGCGAGGTCGAGCGCGGCGGTGACGCGTGAGGGCTAACCCAGTACTAGAAGCGACCGACATCGTCAAGCTCTTCGGCGACGTCGCAGCCGTTCGGGGGGTCAGTTTCGCGATCGAGCGCGGCGAAAGTTTTGGTTTCTTGGGTCCGAACGGCGCCGGTAAGACCAGCACGATGCGCATGATTTCGGCCGTCTCTACCCCGAGCTCGGGTTCGCTGACCATCTTTGGACTCGATCCGCGTTCTCACGGTCCCGAGATTCGCGGCCGACTCGGCGTGGTACCCCAAGAAGACACCCTCGAACTCGAACTGTCCGTGCGCCAAAACCTAGAGATGTTCGGGCGCTATTTCGACTTGTCACGTGCGACGATTCGCGAACGCGCGGCGGAACTGTTGGCGTTCGCCCAACTCACCGAGCGCGCCAACGACAAGGTCGACGACCTCTCGGGCGGACTGAAGCGCCGCTTGACCATAGCGCGCGCACTCATTAACCGCCCCGAACTGCTCATTCTCGACGAACCGACGACCGGCCTCGACCCCCAGGCGCGCCACCTGCTCTGGGAGCGTCTCTATCGGCTGAAACGCGAAGGCGTCACACAGATCATCACGACGCACTACATGGACGAGGCCGAGCAGTTGTGCGACCGACTCGTGGTCATGGATCACGGATGCATTGTCGCCGAGGGTCCGCCGCGCGAACTCATCGCGAACCACTCATCGCGCGAAGTGGTCGAACTGCGTTTCGACGGCGAGACGCACGACTTCCAACACGATCGTCTCACCCCTTTCGCCCAACGCATCGAGGTGCTCCCCGACCGCGTGCTGCTCTACGTCGACGAAGGCGACGAAACTCTTAGGGACCTGCACGCCGCCCAGATCGTCCCGCACAGCGCTTTAGTGCGGCGCAGCTCCTTAGAGGACGTCTTCTTACGCCTGACGGGCCGAACGTTGGTGGATTAACGTGTCGAGCACTCTCGAAGGCGTGGTCGGTTGGCCCCGTTGGCGACGTAGCTGGTGGTACCACGCGACTTTATACCTACGCACGTGGCGCGGCTCAGTCGCGAGTACGGTTCTCTTCCCCGCTTTCTACTTGGCCGCACTGGGCGTGGGCGTGGGTCACCTGGTCGCCAAGCACACGGGACTGATCGAGGGACAGACGTACCTGCACTTCATCGCCCCGAGTCTGATCGCGACCTCCACGATGTCGCTCAGCGAGGGGGAGTCGCTCTGGCCAGTCCTCGCCTCTGTCAAGTGGGATCGCACCTACCACGCCGCGGCGGCCACCCCCCTAGAGCCCACCGATATCTTGATTGGCAAAATCTCGTGGGTGGTCACTCGCGCCTTCGTTACGGGGATCGTGTACACGATTGTGATTGGTCTCTTCGGGGCCCTCGAGTCTTGGTGGAGCCTCGCCCTACCCTTCGTGGGGGCCCTCGTGGTGATGGCCTTCGCGGCGCCCCTAGTCGCCTTCGCCGCCCGGGTCCAGTCCGACGGCCTATTCATCGTCATCTACCGTTTCGGCTTCGTGCCGATGTTTCTCTTTTCGGCGACCTTCTTCCCGGTCTCGGCCTACCCGGGGTACCTGCGACCGCTCGTGCAGTTCGCGCCGCTTTATCACGGCGTCGCCCTCGCGCGCGCCGCCGCCTACGGCCAAGGGTCCCCGGGGGCGCTGGTCGGACACGTAGCCGTGCTGGTCGCGATGGTCCTAACGGGATTCGCGTGGGGTCGCCGCACGATGAACCGAAGGCTGGTCGACTAATGCTGACGCGCGCCCTCCCTCAGTTCGGCTCCCGACGTTCGCTACGCATCTTCGAGCGCAATTTCACGGTGTACCGCAAGCAGTGGCTGATGTTCGTCTCCGGTTTCTTCGAACCCCTCTTCTACTTATTGAGCATCGGCGTCGGCCTGAATCACCTCGTGGGATCCGTTACCGTCGGGGGACGACACGTCAGTTACGCCGTATTCGTCGCACCGGGCATGCTCGCGACTTCGGCGATGAACGGCGCGGTGATCGACTCGATCTTCAACACCTTTTTCCGATTAAAGATCTCCCACACCTACGACGCCGTCCTGGCGACGCCGCTCGACGTCAACGACGTCGCCCTAGGCGAGGTCTCGTGGGCGCTCGCGCGCTCGGCCCTCTACGCGGCCTCCTTTATCGCGTGCATGATCTTGTTGGGTGACTCCGGCGGTTGGTGGGTCCTGCTCTGCTGGCCGGCGGCCCTGCTCACGAGTTTCACGTTTAGCTGCGTGGGTCTAGCGGCCTGTACGTTCCTACGTTCGTGGCAGGACTTCGACCTCGTAGCTTTGGTGCAACTTCCACTCTTCCTCTTTTCGGCGACCTTCTTTCCCATCACCCTCTACCCGCGCGCCCTCGGCGCCCTCGTTTCACTCTCGCCCCTCTACCAGTCGGCCGCGCTACTACGCGGCCTCGACTTAGGTCAGTTCGGCCCAATCATGGTGGTGAGAGTCGCCTACCTGCTCGCCCTCGCGCTCGCGGGGCTGTCGGTCGCCGCTCGGCGGTTTCGCGTCATTCTCTCACCTTGAGTTAGCCCCGGCGGCGACCAACACTGCGCGGACGTTACATTAAGTACATCCACCGCCACCGGCGACGGGCCGTCGCACGGTGGCGAAGTTGTCGAACGAGGAACCGAGACCATGCGCGCGCTTTTCGACGGGGAGCCACGAAGCCTCGCCGACTCGGCCACGTCGCCGCGCGTGGTGTGGACGTTCGTGTGGTTCTCCGTCGTAGTTGCGGGCACCAACGCCTTCGGGCAGTGGAGCGAGTGGAGCGGTTTCGCGCTCATCGCCCCCACCATCACGCTCGTGGGCGTCGTGGGGGTCGTCACCACCTGGCTGGTGCCCCTTGGTCGCTGGCGGCGGTTCGAACACGCTTCCTTCGCCGTCGTCGTGGCCACCGTACTCGCCGTGACGGGTCCCAACATCGCGACCCGTCACTACTTCAACACCGACGCCGCGGCCTTCAATCAACGCGCCGCCCAACTCCTCGTTAACGCCATCGACCCCTACCGCGCGACGTTTCGAGCGGGCCACCTACTGCTGCGCGGCGCCGGCGCATTTTGGACCTACACCTTGAACGGCGGTCACGTCGACCAACTCTCGTACCCCGCGTTGTCGTTTCTGCTACAAGCACCCCTCCAACTCGTGGGTCTAGAACACCTAACGACCGACTGGGTCGACCTCGCGGCTTGGATCTTCGCGGCGGTTCTGCTCTACCTAGTTTCGCCGACGAACGCCCGATGGCTCGCGCCCCTGCTATTAGTCGCCTCCTTTTTCACCTACAGCTTCGCCTTCGGTGGCACCGACGCCCTCTTCGTGCCCTTCATGATGCTGGCGGCGTGGCGGTGGGAGAGGTTTCTAGATGACGGCGCCGCGCGGGCCGCGCGCTGGCTCGGCCCACTCTCCCTAGGGGTGGCCTGTTCGATCAAACAGACCCCGTGGTTCTGCGTGCCGTTCTTTCTCGTACTAATCGCCAGCGAAGCGCACGCCCGTGGTCTTCGCGTCACGGGGCCGTTGATTAGTTACGCCGCCGCGGTCGCGGCCCCGTTCGTGGTCCTTAACGCACCGTTCTTTCTATGGTCACCAACCGCGTGGCTCCACGGCATTCTCCTGCCACTCAATCAACCGCTCATCCCCGACGGGCAGGGCCTCGTGTCGCTCGCCACCCACGGGCTACTGCACTCCGTTCACCCCTTCGACCTGCAACTCGCCGCGGCGGCGGTCTTCTTCGCTCTGCTACTGGCGCTGGCGCTGTGGTACCCGCAGTGGAAGCGCACTTGGCTCTTCGCCGTTCCCTTTATCTTGTTTGTCCCCAGTCGCAGCCTCTCGAGCTACCTCGTCGACTTCGTGCCAGCGGCCTTCGTGCTCGCCCTCACGAGTGCCCCGGCTCCCGCCCGGTGGCGGCGGCCCGTTACGCGGCGGGTGAGTTTTGCGGCCGTGGGTCTAGCCTTGGCGATGGCGATCGGCCTGGCCACAGCCGCCTTCACCGCTCCGGCCCTATCGGTCAATCTCGTCGCGCGCCAGCGGATCGGTCACAACGCCTACATGGGTACCGTCACGCTCACCTTCGTCAACCACACCAACTCACCGCTAACCCCCCACGTCATGGCGGTCGTTGGCTCGGGTCACCCCGTGGGTTTTTGGCGACCACTCGGGGCCAGCGCGCCGCTCGTTATCGCCGCTGACGCGAGTCGCACCGTCACGATGCAACCGCCGCGATTCATGAGGGCCCCGCTCTACGGCGAAGAGTGGATGATGGAGGTCGTCACGCCCGCGCCGGCCGCGCTCGTTACCTCGCGCGTGTACTCGTGGCCGTCGGGGCCGCGCCTCTCGGGTTGAGCGTCGGAGAGGCGCGACCGCGCGTCGATCACGACGACAGGAAGTCGATCAGCAGTGCGTTAACTACGTCGGGCGCCTCGAGAGCCATCCAGTGCCCGCAGCCCTCGACCCTTTCGTAGCGCCAGGGGCCCGACACCTGACTCGCCGAGCGAGTCATCTGGCCCTCACTGAGGGCGAAATCCCCCGTGCTCCACAGCCCCATCGTGGGGGCGCTGACCGGAGGAAAGACCGTGGCGGTGGCGAGGTAGGACTCGGGGGGCACGTTCGCCCGATACCAATTGAGGGCGGGCGTCAGTGAGCCGTTGGCCTCGAGTTCCTCGATGACGGCGTCGACGTCGGGGTGGCGCGACCACCGTCGCAGGTTCTCCCAGTCGCGCTCGCGCAACCAGCGCTCGGCGACGTCGGGGAACTGAAACAGCAGCATGTACCAAGACTGGGCCAGTTGGCGATAGTCGTCGCCGCGAAAAGTGGTCGGGTGGCCGACCGAGAGCACGGTGAGGCGATCTACGCGCTCGGGCACGAAGGTCGCCAGTACCCAACTGAGGGCCGCCCCCCAGTCGTGGCCAACCACGTGCACTCGCTCGAGACCGAGGTCGTCGAGCAGCGCCGTGAGGTCGCCCACGACCGCGCTCAAGCGATAGGCCGAAACCGACTCCGGTTTGTCCGAGCGACCGTAGCCGCGCAGATCGGGCACGACCGTGCGAAAACCGGCGTCGTTAAGGGCCGGAACCTGATTTCGCCACAGTCGACCCGAATCGGGGAAACCGTGTAACAACAGGACCGCCGGACCGCTCCCGCGTACCTCGTAGAAGGTCGCTACTCCGTCGTGACGAGACTTCATCTCTCACCCCCCCGACGGCCGCGATCGGGCCCCTCGCCGAGCCTACGACCCCTCGTCGACCCCCCAGAGTCGTGCGACTTAGTGGCCTCAACGACGCGCAGGAAGCTGTTCGCTTCGCGGGTCAGCGACCGATCGCTTCGCCAGATCGCTCGAATGTGTCGCTCGAAGGACTCGTCGCCGCACACCACTTCGCGCAGGACCCCCGCGGTCACGTCGGCGCCCACGGCCACGCGACTGACGACGGCCGGAGCGCCACTCGCGACGGCGGCCGCCTTCATAGCGGTGGGCGAGGGCAGTTCGAGTAACACCCGCAGCGCCAGGCCGTGACTCGCGAGCACTTCCTCCAGTACCTCACGCGTACCCGACCCCGGCTCTCGCACGATGAGCGAGGTGGCGGCCAACTCGCCGACGGTGATCGGACGGCGGCGGCGCGCCCACGGGTGCGCGGGGGCCACCACCACCGCGAGCGCGTCGTCGGCCACGACGCGCGAACGAAGTCCCCCGGGTGCCCGCGAGCCCTCCACGAAGCCCACGTCGGCGTTACCGTCGCTTACTTCCGAAACGACGCGCTCGGAGTTGCCCATTCGCAACGACACCGCGGTCGTTGGCGCCACGGCCCGGAAGCTCTGTAACCACGTAGGCACGAAATACTCGGCCACGGTCAAACTGGCGAACAGTCGTAGCGGGCCGCGCCGCCGACTGCGCAGCGCCGACACCCCGGCGGCGAGACCGTCGAGCGCGGTGAGGACCTCTTCCCCCCACTGCAACACGGCGACTCCCTCGGGGGTCAACACCGCGCGCCCGCGGGAGCGATCGAGCAGCCGTAATCCGAGCGCGTCTTCGAGCGCGCGCAGCCTCGTGCTGGCGGCCGGTTGGCTCACGTGGTGACGAAGAGCCGCCTGACGGATTGATCCCTCAGCGGCGACGCTGCGTAGAAGATCGAGAGAGCGAACGTCAGCGATCGGTTCGCGCAAAGGCATAACGAGACGTTATACGTTGAAAGCCAGATTTGCACTATCGCTCGCCCCCCCGAGCCGCGAGGCTTAACTACGTGCGACCATCCCTCCCCGCAACATCTCCCCGTCCCCCCCGGGCGCAGCGGGCGACGGCGCGGGTGGCCCGGTGGCGCTCGAGTGCGCCGGGCCTAGCCCTCGCTATCGCTCTCGCGGTAGGCGCCACCGTGCTCGGCCACACGTTTCGCCTCGTCGGGGCGCCGGTATTTGCCCTGGTGAGCGGCGTTTTAGTCACACTCTTCGCGGGCCGACGCGCGGCGCTAGAACCGGGCGTCTCAGTGGCGGCGTCCTCGGTCCTCAAGGGCTCGATCGTGGCCCTCGGCACCGGGCTCTCCCTCACCGAGGTGGTCGCGACCGGTCGCGCCTCCCTACCAATTCTGCTCGGCACGCTCACCATCGCCCTCGGCGCGGCGTGGCTGGTTGGGGGTTGGCTAGGCGTGCCGCGCGATCTCAAGACCCTCGTGGGAGTGGGCACGGCCATCTGCGGTGCGTCGGCGATCGCGGCGAGTGACGCGGTCATTGACGCGGCGGAGTCCGACGTCGCCTACGCGGTCGCGACCATATTCACGTTCAACGTCGTAGCGATACTCACTTTCCCCACCTTCGGTCACCTACTGCATCTCTCACCGCACGCCTTCGGCCTCTGGTCCGGCACCGCGATCAACGACATGTCGTCGGTCGTGGTGGCGACGGCCGTCTACTCCCACGCGTCACTCGCCTACGGGGTCGTGGTCAAACTCACACGAACACTATTTATCGTGCCTATCGTGGTCGCGCTGTCAACGGCGCGGGCCCGATCTACCTCCCCCGACGCGCGAAGGGGTCTATCGGGTCACTTACGCAACGCCCGACGCGCGTTTCCCGCTTTTATCGCGTGGTTTCTTCTGGCCGTGGTGGCCAACACCGTCGGCGTCATTCCCTCGTCGTGGCACGGATCGCTCGCGCAGCTGGCGACTTTCATGATTACCGTTGCCCTAGCGGGTGTCGGACTCAGCACTAACCTGCGCGACCTCGCGCGCGCCGGGCTGCGACCCCTCGCCCTGGGGGCAATTTTGTGGGTCCTGGTATCCCTGTCGAGTTTGGGACTCGGGGTCCTCACGTCACGGCCCTGAGGGCCCGCGCGGCAATTGGCTGTGAAACGCAGTTAGCGTCACGTACGCATCACCTCGCCGTTCGGGAACGGGAACGAAAATGGGGAAGTATGGTTCAGTTCTCCGTACGAAGCGAATAGCGAAGAAGGTTCTCATGAGGAGCGACGTGCCCGAAGACCGCCCGCCCCTCGCTGGGCGACGCGTCGCGGTGATCGGCGCCGGCTACGTGGGGCTACCCACCGCGCTGGCGCTCGATCGCTTTGGCCACTCGGTGATGATCTGTGACCGCGACGACGAACGGCTGTCTCACCTGCGAAGAGGTCTCTCACCGATCCTCGAAACCGGCCTCGAGGAACTACTGGGCGAGGCGCTTCATCGTGGTCAGTTCCGCACGACGCCGCGAGCCGCCGAGGCGGTAGTGGGCGCCGAGTTCGTCTTTCTATGCGTCGATACACCGCCGGCGAAAGACGGCTCCGCCGATCTGTCATTCATAACCGCCGTCGCCGAAGAGATCGCTCCCCACTTAGAGCGAGGAGCCGTCGTGGTCAACAAGTCGACGGTGCCCCTAGGCACGGCCGAGTTGGTCGAGGGCCTCATCGGTCGCGGCGACGTAGACGTCGTCTCCAACCCCGAGTTCCTCCGCGAAGGCTCAGCGGTCGCCAACTCGTTGCGACCCGACCGAATCGTCGTGGGGGCGAAGGACCTCACCGTCGCCCAGAGAGTCGCCGCCCTCTTCGAACAGACCGGGTCGCCGGTCGTCTTAACCGATCGGCGATCGTCCGAGCTCATCAAGTACGCGGCGAACGCCTTTTTGGCCACCAAGCTCAGCTTCGTCAACTCCCTGGCCAGTATGTGCGAGGCCGTGGGCGCTGACGCGCGCGACCTGGCGCGGGGCATCGGCTACGACCGACGAATCGGTCCCGACTTCCTCCAGCCCGGGCCCGGCTGGGGCGGGGCCTGCCTGCCCAAGGACGCCACGGCCCTCGTCGCGATGGCGGCGGCGGCGGGCGTCGAGGTCGACGTCGTGCGCGCGGCGCTCAGCTCCAACGACAGTCAACGGGACCGAGTCGTCGAAAAGATTCGCGTGGCCGCAGGCGGCGATCTACGCGACCACACCGTCGCGGTACTCGGGCTGACTTTCAAGTCGAACACGGACGATCGGAGGAACTCTCCCGCCACGGCCATCACCCGAAAATTGATCGAGCGTGGAGCGCGCGTGCGCGCCCACGACCCAACCGTGAAGGCCGCCGGAGAAGCACCCCCGGACCTGCAACAAGTTACGGTGTGCGAGGACCCCTACGAGGCACTCGCCGGGGCCGAAGTAGTCGTGATCTTGACCGAGTGGCCACTCTTTCGCGAGCTCGACTACCGAGCCGTGCGCGACCTCGTGGCGCGCCCCGTCGTAGTCGACACGCGCAACCTCCTCGACGGCGACCTCCTGCGCTCCCTGGGCTTCACCTACTTCGGCGCCGGCCACTGATGGCCGCGAAGCATGACCGTTACTAGGAAGATCGCCGCGTGACGGGGAGCTCGGAACAAGACAGCATCTCCGTCGTTATTCCTACCTACAACCGGCGCTCGACACTGGCGGCGATCATCGAGCCGCTGCGCGCCGACCCGGCTACTGGCGAATTGGTGGTCGTCGTCGACGGGGGCGACGACGGCTCGATGGAGATGCTCCTCGCGTGGTCCCGCGACGACCCCCGGCTACGGCCGATCTACCAAGACAACGCCGGCAGTAACGCGGCCAGAGAGCGCGGGGTGCGAGAAGCCACGGGCTCGGTCGTACTCATGCTCGACGACGACGTCGAGGCCGACCCCGGACTAGTGAGTGGCCACCTGCGCTACCACGCGGCGCGCCATGGTCTCGTGGTCGTGGGATACATGCCCGTGAGTCGAACGTACCGGCCCGGAACCGAAGCGACGATTGCGGCAATCTACTCAGACTCCTACGAAGAGACTTGCCGAAGTTACGAAAAGGACTCGACCGCGATTCTGAAGCGACTGTGGTCGGGCAACGTGTCAATGCGGCGAGACGACGTACTCCGCGTCGGGCTCGCCGCGCCGTTCGAAATTCGCTATCACGTCGACTTGGAGTTCGGGCTGCGCTGCGCCCGGGCGGGACTCGTCGGCCTCTTCGATCGATCACTTTCCGCCACGCACCACTACGCGCGTACGCTCGATCAGTTCTCCCGAGACAACTGGCGCGGCGGTGTGGCGTACGCCAAAATCCTCTCGACCATTGAGGTGACTAACCCCGCGTCGCTTCACCCACTGAGCGCGTTCTCGCTCCCTCGAAGAACCCTGAGTGCGGCCGGTTCGGCGCGGCTTACGCGGCGCGGGTCAAAGTGGCTACTAAGAAAACTCATTCGTCTTTTTGGCCGTTCGGGCGCCGCGTACTTAGAGCGCCAGTGCGTCTACTGGCTAACGTCACTCGAAGAGTACGGCGGCTATCGCCAGTCGCGTGGACCACGGTTAAGGAAGTTACGCGCTCCCGCGCCGTCGTGACGGCACCGCCAGGCGACCGTGGCGTCTCTCGTGCGAGGCGAAGCGCCCCGAGTAACTGAGAGTGGGGTCCACGCGCGTAGGAGCGGACCCGCGTAACGTCGCGACCATATGACGGCGGGAGACCTCGGACCGAGCCGGTCGCCAATGTCTGGGGCCCCCGGGGCCAGATCACGTCGACGCGCAACGTTTGAGCGGGTGCCGCACTGGCGCCACCGGGTCGTGGCGCGAGTACGCCAAGCTCCTCCGGTGCGACGATTCTTCACCTTCCCCGGGGCGGTACGCCTCGAACTGACCACCCGACGACTCCTCGGTCAGCCCCTATCGGCGCGGGCGTGGACCAAAATGACCTTCAACGACAAGCTCACTTATCGTCGCCTCCGAGACCGTAATCGCCTTCTCGCACTCTTTTCGGACAAACTGGCCGTGCGCGACTACGTCGCGCAACACCTGGGCTCCCACTATCTCGTCCCGCTCCTGCGCGTGGGCGAACGCGCGTCGTCCTTCTCCGACCTCACGGGCCCCTACGTCCTAAAAGCCAATCACGGCTCCGCGATGGTCACCTTCGTCGCACCGGGGGAGACCCTCTCAGAGAAGCAGGCCGTCGTGGCCGACTCGTGGCGCGACGACGACTACGCGTGGCGACTTTTGGAGTGGGGCTACCGGGATCTCCCGCGACGGCTGATGGCCGAACAGTTTCTGGGCGACACCGCGACCATGACGGCGCCCACCGACTATAAGTTCTTCGCCTTCCGCGGGCACGTGGCGATGATTAAGGTCATTACCGGGCGATTCACTCAATATCGCGAGGGGCTCTACACCACCCGTTGGGAGCCGATCGATGGCTCGTTCGGGCCCTACGCTGCCCCCCGAGTAATCATGCCCGAGCCACCGCGCCACCTGGACGAGATGATGCGGGTGGCCATCGCCCTCAGTCGGGAGATTGACTTCGTCCGCGTCGACCTCTACGAAGCGAGCGACCGAGTGCTGGTCGGTGAACTCTCTCCCTACCCCGGAGGTGGGTTGGACCAGTTTGAACCCGCGGACCTCGATCGATGGCTCGGTGACTTTTGGCGTGAACCTCCGGTGCGCGCCCGACGATAGGTTCATCGTCTCATCTCGTCTCGTCGGCGTCACCAGGCGGTCCGTCCTTCTCTGCGCGACGGCGCTTTCTAAACTGACGCCATGACCGCGTCGCCGCTCGTCACGACTCGGGGCAGTTCTTCGACTCACGACGCGGGCACTCGCACGTGGGCGTTAAATACCGGCTGCGTCACGGTATACCTCGTCGCCGCGATCGCCCTGTTTTGGCCCGCGTCGCCGTGGAGCGCCACGACGCTCCCCAGCGGACTGTACGGCCGAGGTTTCGGGGATCCCGCCCAGATGACCTGGTTCCTCGAGTGGGTTCCCTACGCCCTCGGCCACGGGCTCAACCTCTTTCAGACGAACTTCTTGGACTACCCCCACGGCGTCGACTTGGCCAATGGGACGTCGGTGCCCCTCCTGGGCCTAGTCGCGGCGCCGGTGACGCTCACGGTCGGACCCGTCGCCGCCTTTAACGTGCTGCTACGACTGGCTTTCGCGTCGTCGGCCACTTCGATGTTCTTCGTGTTGCGAACTCGGTGCCACCGTTGGGCCGCTTTCGTCGGGGGGCTGCTCTACGGCTTCGGTCCCTACATGATCGCCCAGGCCCAGAATCACCTCAATCTCGTCTTCGTACCGCTGCCGCCAGTCATCGTTTGGTGCATCTACGAATTGCTCGCCGTGCGGCGACGAAGCCCGGCGCGCGTCGGCGCACTCCTCGGCGCCCTCGCGGGGGCCCAATTCCTCATCAATCCCGAGTTGTTGACCCTGCTCGGGGTCGTCGTCGCGCTCGGGGTCGGCGGGTACCTAGTCGTCCAGCGCGGCGAGTGGCGCGCGGTACTCCTCGCGCTTCGCCGAGCGGCGGCCCCCGCCGTCGTCGTGTTTCTGGCCCTCAGCGGCTACGTGCTTTATTACATGCTCTTCGCGCCGGGCCACTTGATTGGGCCGGTTTACGCCCCCGCGTCGCTCCAGCAGTACCGGGCCAACCTGCTCGGTCCCGTCGTCCCCACGTCCCTCCAGTTCGTCGCACCGCTCTCGCTCGTCGTAACCGCCTTTCGATTCGTCGCGGGCAATTTCAGTGAAAACGCCAGTTACTTGAGCGCTCCCCTCGTCGGGCTCATGCTCTTTTTCACCTGGCGTTACCGTCGTGATCGAGTCATCCTCGTCTCAGCCCTGCTGGCCCTGGTGGCGTTCGTCCTCTCCCTCGGACCGCAGCTCACCGTAAACGGTGACGTCACCTCCGTGCCTCTCCCCGAGGGACTTTTCGTTCACCTACCCTTTTTGGACAACACCGTGCCCGCGCGCTTCGCCTTCGTCGTGGCCCTGTTTTGCTCGGTCGTGGTCGCCCTCGGCGGCGAACGGTTCGTTACGCAGCTACGTACCTCCGCAGTTCGTTC
>JAKBAB010000044.1 GCA_021815645.1 Actinomycetes bacterium | reverse complement strand
GGAGTGACATCGACCGGCACCTATTCGGGCGGTACGTGGACGTGGAGCCCCGAAGTAGCCATCACGTCGGACTCTTCGGGCTACGGATACCTCTACGGGGTCAGCTGCGCTACCGCGACCAACTGCGTCGCCGTCGGATACGACAACAACGACCAGCCGGTGACCTCCACGGGCACCCTCGTTGGATCGACCTGGACGTGGAGCACCGAAGCGCCCGCCGCCTCGGACTCTTCGGGCCGCGGTTACCTCTACGCCGTGAGTTGCGCGAACGCGACGACGTGTGTCGCCGTGGGCTACGACCGCAACGACCAGGCCGTGACGACGACGGGCACCTATTCGGGCGGTACGTGGACGTGGGGCGCCGAAGCGCCCGCCGCCTCGGACTCGACGGGTTACGGCTACCTCCACGGGGTCAGCTGCGCGAGCGCGACCACCTGCGTCGCGGTCGGCCACGACGGCAGCGATCAGGGGATCTACAACGTGATCACCGTGCCCGGTTCGACGTCGCTCGCGCCACCACTGCTCACTTCGTTCGCGGCGACCTCCGGCTACGGGTCCCTTTCGCTGTCGTGGAACGCGAGCGCCGGGGCGACCAGTTACGTCTGCACCCTCCTCTACGGCTTCAATCTGCCCTCGAGCTTCACGGTCGTGACCACGTCGACGAGCTGTTACTTCGCCGGGCTCGACCCCAATACCGCCTACGGGATCGCCGTCGTCGCCCAGAACAGTTCGGGGACGTCGAGTTCCGTCGAGGCCTTCGCGGTGACCTACCCGAGCGCGAACGCGAAACGACACTCGATCATCTGTATTTCGACCCACCCACCTCGAAGGGTGCGCCGGGTTACCGCGGTCAACCCCCGTTGTCCGAGCGGGTTCGCCCCCCGGCACTAGGACCCCCAGTCACGGCGCCCTTGGGGCGTCACTCACCCTCTGACCCAGGGCTAGGTGAGGGTGGGACACGTATTCACGCACCGCGTGCGGTGAGTGCGCGACCGCGGCGGGCCCGTTCATCCCGAGTAGTGGACCCCAGCCGGAGTAGCGCCGTATCGCTCCATCGCCGCGGTTTCGACCGGCACCGCGACCGAGGTGAGAAAACTCTCACGATCGTCTCATCTGGCCCTCACGGGCCACCCGTAGGTTGAAGTGCAACCAACGAAGAAAGAGGCGAGAGATGAAAAATCCGATGAAGTGGTCCGCGGGCGCCAGCGCCGTCGTGGCGATCGCTCTCCTCGTCGCGGCGGTCACGGGAGCCGCGCCCCCACCCGCCAATGCCCGTCTCACCTCGGCTCACAGTTCGGGGTCCGTCACCGCGGCCGATCAAGCGGCCATCGCCTACGTCGACGCCAACTTTCCCGGCCCCGCTACGGCGAGCGTCCTCGTGACTAGTCCCGACACCGAAGGGGGCGTCGCGGTCTACGACGTGCGCATTATCGCGCCGAACTCGACGACCTACGTCGTGCACGTTCAACAAAGTAACGACGTAGTCCTTTCGGCCAACCTCGCCGAAAACCAGGTAACGACTACGACGACCACGACGACCCTGCCCCCGCCGACCACCACCACCACGACTACGACACCCAGTGGTCCCGTCATTACTCCGCCGGCTATCATTCCCACCACGATCTCCTCGGGTGAAGGGGTCGAGACCGAGGGCTCGTCGGGCAGCTCCGGGGACGACGGGCAGTCCTCACTTAGCCCCTCAGACTCCCCCGACTCTTCTAGTTCCCAGAACCCTTCGAACGCGGGTAGCTCCTCGAGTGACTCGAGTTCCGCTGCGTCTTCGAGTGGCTCCAGCGATGGCGGCTCTTCTTCGGGTGGCGATAACTAGTACCCGTCGCGGCGAGGGCCACGTAGACCACCGCGGTCCTTACAGGAGAGCCGCGGTGGTCTCATCGTTTCCATTAGTCGCGAGCGGACGCCACGCCGAGACGGGCCCGCGGTGGAGGACTGCGCCGGGGGTCCCCAGAGCTCGGACTTCGCCCTAATTACCTCACGCCGGGGTCAAGCGGTACCCGGCGCCGCGAACGGTCTGAATCAGTGCCGGTAGACCCGGCACGTTAATTTTGCGGCGCAGGTAGCCGACGTAAACGTCTACGACGTTTGAACCGGGGTCGAAGCTGTAATCCCACACGTTGCTCAGGATCTGCGAACGAGAGAGAACCTGGTTGGGGTGACGCATAAAGAGTTCCAGCATGACCCACTCCCTCGGGGCCAGTTCAATCTGGCGACCGCCCCGTTGGGCCAACTTGGTCAGTAGGTCCAAGGTCAAGTCACCGACGACGATCTCGGTGGGACTGGGCTGGGCCACGTTACGGCGAACCGCTCGGATTCTCGCCAAAAGTTCGTCGAAGGCGAAGGGTTTCGTGATGTAGTCGTTGGCCCCAGCGTCCAGGCCGGCGACCTTATGGGCGAGACCGTCCTTGGCGGTAAGAACAATGACCGGTGCCGAAAACCCCTCTGCGCGCAGGGACTGGAGCAGGGTCGTGCCGTCCTCGTCGGGCAGCCCCAGGTCGAGCAGGACCAAATTAAGTTCCGCTCCGAGGGTTGCCGTCCAGCGGCGCGCCTCGGTTGCCGATCGCGCCGTGGTCGTGACGTAACCCTCCGCCGCTAAACCCCGAGCGAGAAATGAGGCGATGTTGGGGTCGTCTTCCACGATGAGAATCTGCACCACTACTCACTTCCCTCGACTGAGTACTCGGACCCCGGTGGTGGTAGGGGCAGTACCAACGTCGCGCGACAGCCCCCCCGAGGGGCGTCACCTAGGCGCACACTCCCCCCGTGGCTGCGCGCCACGGCCCCCACGATCGCGAGACCGAGGCCCGTTCCCCCGGCCGACCCGGCCGCGCCCGACGCGAAGCGCTCGAGCACCGAGGCCCGTTGCGCGGGGTCGATCCCCGGTCCGCAGTCGTCAACGATGAGTTCAACGACCGGCTCGGCGACGGGGCCCGCAATCCGAGCCCACAGGTGGACCGCGTCGTGGGGCTGGGTCGCCTGGACGGCGTTTTCAACCAAATTGAGGACCGCGCTACGAACCTTGTCTAGGTCGGCGTAGACAATGACGTCGGGAATGGGGCCCACCGACCACTCTCTATCGGCGAGGACGTCAAACGAGCTCGAGAGGTCGAGCAGTAGTGCCCTTACGTCGACCGGACGAATGTCGACGTTGTCAACTTCGAGCGATCGGCCCAGCAGCATGAGACGATCAATGAGGCGGCTCATGCGGTCGAGTTCTTCGATGACGGTGGCGACCGTTGCGCGCACGTCACTCGCGTCGTTCAGTGGGCCACGACTCATCACGTCGAGGTGACCACGCGCCACCGTTATGGGCGAGCGAAGTTGGTGAGAGACGTTAGCCATCATCTGTCGCTGGAGAGATACCGCAGCGTCGATGCGTCCGATCATCTCATTGAAGGTCGCGGCCATCTCGCCTACTTCGTCGCCGCTGTCGTCGCCCTCGAGCCGAACGCCGAGCTCGCCACGACTACCAATCTCGGCCGCCGTGTGCGTTAGACGACGCACCGTCCCGAGCAGACGCGACAACAGTAGGTAGACGCTAACGAAGGCCGCGACGAGGAGAATGAGACCCTCCGCGAGGGCGAGGTGGAACATACGGGCCCTCGTGGCCTCGTAACTAGCCAAACTGCCCGCGGTGAGAAACGTTCCGACCCGGCGGCCCCGACTGACCACGGGCACCGCTAATAAGGTTTCGGGGCCGCCCGCGACACTGAGCGTGAAGAAAGTGGCGCTCGACGGGGCTTGGTCGAGCGACTTAGCGACCACCGGTATCTTCGACCACTTCCCCGAGCCGGGGGTGCCGAGAATTAGGTGGTCACCGGGCAAGGCGATAATCGTAAAGTTGCTCGGGCTCGAAGCCTGACTCGCCAGGAAGATTCGCGCGAACGCCGGAAGAGACTCCTTCGCGGGCCTCGCGGCGGCGGCGCGCGTAAAGGCGGCGACGTTTTCACTGAGGTTCTTGGACAGCGTGGTTCGTGACTGATTAGAAAAGGCCTGGGTGAATTGAAAGACGACGATGGCGAGCACCGAGGCGATTACCAGGGCGTGAAACGTGGCCAGGCGAACGACCGTACTAATGCGGGGTCGCCGACGTAGCGACGGCTCCACGTAAGGCTCGAGCGAGTCATCAGTTACGGCCACTTCGCGATCGCTACTCATCGTGTTGGTAAGCGACTCGTCGGGATCGGCCCCGATAGCGGGGGCGAGCGGCCTCGGCACTCAACGCGTCGGCGAGGTGTATTTCATGACCCCGCGGTCGACCCGGAATCAGATGAACCGGCGGGATTCGAGTCACTGGACGATCCATCACTCGACGCCGGGGTAATTGTTTCGACGTTCGGGTCGACGGAGACGAACTTCGTCGTAGTCGCCGGTTTCGCTAGACGTGCGGCGGCCGCCGTCCGCGAACGAGGCGACGCCGACGACGAGGGCGAGCGGTCGCCCGCGGTCGTCGAGGGCCCCCCAGACGCGGGTGCGCGGTGGGCGTTGGGCTGCGCGGTGCCGCGCGTAGCGACCGCGCTTAAGTGGGTCGTCCGCCCGAACAGCGCCGCACTGGGCGCCGCGGCGCTTTGGTGAGATCCGAGCCAGGTCGAGGCACACCAGCCGGCCACGAGGGCGCACGCGATGAAGCCCACGTACAGCTTGGCGAGTCGAAACTTGCTCTCGGGAACTTTGGGTGCGGGGGATCTCACGTAATCTCCTCTACGACGACCGGCGCCGCGAAGTCGACGACCTTCAGCGGGCCCGTAACCACCTCCTCCATTGTGCCACGTCGGCGTTGTTTCGTGATCATCGAGCTCGTGGCGGTCGATTCCCCAGTCTTGCGCCCATACTTTGGAGCCTTCGGGCCACGGACGAGTCGAATCGACGCGCAGCTTCGCGGAGCCTCCCGCCGGGGCGTTAGGACCTTGGGATCTTGAAGTGAACGAGCAAAGGCCGAGCGATCGCCAACTGAGCCCGCGAAGGGTGCAGGGCGAGGAAAATCTCAAGTTGACGGCGAGCGAGAGTGCCGTTGCCGGGCGTCGACGAGGCGACGATCGCGTAGTAGAGGCGGGCGGCGGCGTTACGCGGCGCGAGTGCGATGGCGCGCCGTAGTTGGCTAACTCCCAGCGTGACGAGTGAGGAGCTCTTAGCGGCGCTGCCGGCGGAGAACTCAAGCCACCCCGATTGCGTGAGGGCCGACACGTTCTTAGCGTCGATCGCCAGGACCTGTCGATACGCGCTGAGGGCCGCGACGGGGTCCGCGTTCGCCACGTCCGCTTCGGCCTCGATCAGTAGTTGACTGACCTGCTGTGCGCGCGAAAGCGACACGGTTCCGGTAATCGACGTCCCCGCCTGTCGCGGCACCAGGGACGTCCACGCCAGTACGGCCGCGGCGAGGGCGAAACAGACCAGGGCGCTCACCAGTAGGGCCCGTCGGTGACGGCGGGGGTTGACCACCCGCTCGCTGTGAGCGTCCAGCTCGGCGCGCGCGCGCGCGAGGGCGGCCTCTTCGCGAGCCTCAATAACGCGCACCTGCGCGTCGGAGAGTTCACCGCGACGGGCCTCACTGCGGGCGTCGGCCAGGGAGGCTTCGCGCAACGCGATCTCGTCGCGCAACTGGACCGCCGAACGCTTCACCTTCGCCTCGCCAGTCGAAGCGCACCGACGACCAGAGCCACGACGAGGAGCAGTGGCCCGAGCCACAGCACCACCCCCAGTCCGGACGTGGGTGGGCGGAGCAGAATCGAAGTCCCGTAGACCCTTTCGAGGGACGTGAGAATCTGGTTATCGGACTGGCCGGCGCGTACGCGCGCAGCGATTTCCGCTCTCACGGCGAGCGCCGCCGTCGCGGTCGACTGCGCGACCGATAGATCCTCGCACGACGGACAGCGCACCAGCGACTCTAAGTGGGCGATCCGCGCGCCGTCGCCGACGGGTCGGGGATTAAGCACCACGACCACGAGCGCGAGGGCGACCACGGCGACGCACCACAGGGTGAAAGAGCGCGCGACTCTCACGCGCGCACCCGCGCGACCACCGCGTCTAGTTGGGCGACCGTCACCGGTCCGAGCAGCGTCGCCGCCACGATCCCCCTGGCGTCGATGACGTAGGTCGTAGGCGGTGAAGTGACGCCGTATCGATTTGCGATCACGCCACCGGGGTCGACGAGCGACGGGTAGAGCGATCCGTAGTAACGCGCGAAGGCGCTCGCGGCGGCGACGGTGTCGTCGAATACGACCCCCACGACGTCGACGCCGCGGTGGCGCTCTTGCCACGCGAAGGTGGAAAGGGCCGGCGCTTCGACCCGACACGGACCGCACCACGAGGCCCAGAAGTTAAGGACCACCACGTGGCCGCGGTCACTGCGCAGGTTGAACGTCGCCCCTTTTGTGCCGAGCAGGGGGCCGCTCGCGGCGGGGGCGGTCGTTCCGAGAAGTGGGCTGGGCGCCTCGGTGGCGCTCGTAACGGGGTGGCGCGTCGCCAAAAAGAGAGAGAGCGCTACGACGACGACGATTACCACGAGGGCAATCGCCATGACCGAGCGTCTCACGGCGCCTCTTCCACGTGGCGACGGCGAAAGAATGAGAGAACGCTCCCGGCGCCCACGATTAGCCCGCCGAGCCACAGCCACGATATGAGGGGCTCGACCGTGACCCCGAGCACGACCGATCCGGCCGGCAGGCCACTACGTAGTTGCGCCCCCGACGTCGCACCGTTTCCCCCCAGGGCGCTGAAGGTGACGTAAACGTCTCGGGCCAAGTTGGAGTCGATGGCGGGGGTCCCCACCGTTTGGCCGTTACGGCCGTGGTAGGTCGTCACGGCCGGGTAGAGGGGGTGTCCGTCTACGCGCACCTTTAGTTGTGTGGCGCTCTCCAGCGCGTCGCTCACCGATCGGAATCCGGCAAAGCTGACCAACTGTCCGTCGACGACGGTGCTCTGACCCCGGGCCAAGGTCACCTCGCTGCGCGTCACGTAAGTGGCGGAGGTAACGACGCCGAGTGCCAAAATGACGACACCGACGTGGACCACCATTCCCCCGGTCGTGGGGGCCCGCAGGGCTCGGCGCCACGGGCCCCGTCGTAACGCCGCGACGGCGACACTGCGCAGCGTACGCAGGGCCGCCCCGAGCGCGAGGACGCTCAAAAAGACCGCCCCGTCTTCGACCGGACGGCGAACCCCCAGAGCGACCAGGAGCGCCACTATCGCGACCGCACTCCACGCGCTAAAGCGCGCCCTTCGCCACAACACCGCCCGGTCCGCGCTGCGCCACCCGACGAGGGGTGCGACGGCCATCAGCGCGAGTAACACTACGGCGAGCGGGGCGGCCACCGACGCGAAGTACGGCGCCCCCACCGTGACCTGGGCGCCGTTGACCGCTTGGTAGAGCAGGGGGAAAACGGTCCCGAGCAGTACCACGAGGGCGAAGCCGACGAAGAGAATGTTGTTCGCCACGAAGAGGCCCTCGCGGCTCAACGGGTGATCGACGCCCACCGGGGCGCGCAGCCGGTCGCCACGCCACGCCAACAGGCCCGCTCCGAGGACGACGACGGCGAAGAAGAGTCCAATCAGGAGGGGGCCGAGCGTACTGGAAGAGAAGGCGTGAACGCTCACGAGCACGCCCGAGCGGGTAAAGAAAGTCCCGAGGATCGTCAGGGCGAAGGTCGCCACCGCCAGCGAGAGGTTCCAGACCCGAAAGAGCCCCCGGCGGTCTTGAACAATCACCGAGTGGATGTAGGCCGTGGCGGTCAACCAGGGCAGGAGGGCCGCGTTCTCGACCGGGTCCCAACCCCAAAAGCCGCCCCACCCGAGCACCTGGTAACTCCACCACGCCCCGAGCACGATGCCCACCGACAAGGCGCCCCAGGCGAGAACGGTCCAGCGACGCTGCTCGAGCGGCCAACGTTCCTCGACCCGTCCAGTGATCAGCATCGCCACCGCGAAGGCGAAGGGCACACTAAAGCCCACGAAGCCGAGGTAGAGCAGTGGTGGGTGCACCGCCACGAGCGGGTTGTCCTGGAGCAACGCGTTCGGTCCCGCTCCTTGAAGGGTTCGGGCCGCGTTATGAATAAAGGGGTCGGCCGGGCCGACCATGAGCAAAGTGAAGAAGGCGCCAACGGCCATAAGTATCAAGGCGGCCCACTTGACGACGTCGCTGTCGCGGTCGCGTCGATAGAAGTAAAGAACTCCGACGGTGATGGCGCACTGTAGGAGGACCCAGAGCATCAACGATCCTTCGAGCGCCGACCACAGTCCGGTGACCGAGTAGAGCAGCGGCGTAAAGGTTGCGTTATTCTCCGCGACGTAAGCGAGCGAGAAGTCGTGGGTGACGAGCGCGAACTCCATCACCGCGACCGCGACGAAGATCCCAGCTAGCGCCACGAGCGCCCCCACGGGCGAAAGGGATCGACGGCGCCGCAGGGCGAGCGCGGCGGCGGCGACCCCGCCCAGTGAACCGAGGGCGCATACGTAGAGCGCGCCGCGGCCGAGCCACGTGAGGATCACCGGACCGTCCCGTTGGGCGCGCGCACCCTTGAGGGGTGGGCCGCGATGTAACTCGCGGTGTGCTTGACGAGAATCTGCGTGGCGTCGAAGGTGTCGGACGTCCGCGAGGTGAAGTGACCGAGCACGACGACGGGGATGTTGGACTGGAAAAGTTGTGGCGGCTGACCGACGGCGTCGACGAAGACGCGCTTCGCGTTACCCCCGTCCATCCAAAAAGACGCACCGCGACTGGTGCGCGTAATCGTGTGGGCCGCGACAATACCCTCTAAGCGAAAGGTCGTCGTGCCCAGAGACGCGCGCGTCGCCAGCGCTTGGTCGACGGTGTCGAAGTAGTTCAGCGAGTGCAGCACCCCTTGAGCGAGTAGCGCCACGACGGCCGCGAAAAGGGCGACGAAAACTGCGACGTTTCGACGTCGGGAGCGGCGCGTTGTCGGCGGGGCGGCGACGGGTGTGAGGTCGAGCGACTCAGTGTCGGACACGTCGTCTCCGCCACCAGATCGACAGCGCGTAGAGCGCCAGCCCCCCAAAGGCGAACGAGTATCCGGCCACCACGTAACCCACTAGCGCACTCCTTCGCGCTGTCGCTCGGCCAGCGCCTCTTCGAGGCCGCGCGCGACCTCTTCGTCGCGCGCTTCTTCCAGCCGATAGCGCGCGCGCAAGAGCCAGAAGAACAACAGCGTGAAAGCCACGAAGCTAATGAGCAACGTCCAGGCCATAATGCCGTGTATGAGAAGAGTCCGCGTCGAAGTAAAGACCGTCGCGTTCTGGTGAAGCGTCTTCCACCACTGCACGGAGAAGTGAATGATCGGCACGTTTATCGCGGCCAGTAGGGCGAAGACCGCACTACGACGAGCTCGCACCTCGACGTCGTCGTTGGCCCGACGAAGCGCCAGGTAGGCCAGCGCGAAGACGCCCAGAATCGCCGTCGACGTGAGGCGCGCGTCCCACGCCCACCAGACCCCCCAGGTCGGGCGACCCCAGATGGATCCGGTAATCAGGGTGAGAATTATAAAGACGGCGCTCACTTCCATCGCGCAGTGGGCGACGCGGTCCATCACCATCGAGCGAGTCCGTCGCCACAGGTACAGTCCGCTCGCGATGGTCGCGGTGCCGAAAGATACGTAGAGCGCCACCCACGCGACGGCCGGGTGAACGTAAACCAGGCGGGCCAAGTTGCCCTGAATCCGGTCGGGCGGGGTGACCCAGATCCCCAACCACACGGTTAACGCGAGCAGCACGAGCGTGACCGGTCCGAGCAGGCGTTGGGAGAGCAGTTTCATCACGATTCCTCCAGAACACCGTAAAGGAGAATGCCGACCGATAGGTAGGCGACGAGGGCCACGAGGGAAATTACCCACCACTGCCAGAGCGCCCCCCCGTGCAGGGCCGCACTGTAAGAGCGCTCCCCGGCGATCAGCAGCGGGGCGAAGGCCGGAAAGGAGAGAATCGGCAACAAGGTCGCGGGCCCCTCCCCCCCACCACTGAGCGCCCCGTAGAGCGTCCCAGCGCAGGCCAGTGCCGCCAACGTGACCACCACGCTGGGTACGGCCGTCGCCGTGGCGCCGAGGGCCGTGTGCAGCGCCACGACCGCGCCGGCCAGTATGACAACCCCCGCCAACCACAGTTCGACCGCGAGGGCCAGAGATTTGCCCAAAAAGACCGAAGCGGGATCGATTCCGAGCGTCGCCACCGACGATCTAGTCCCGGGAGCGCCCTCGATCGCCCGGCTCCGGTTGATCATGAGGAGGGTAACCAGCAACATCACTAGGTAGAACAGTCCCGGCGCGGCGTTCGAGTGGCCCGCCCCGCGCGGGCCCAGGGCGAGGCCGGCCAGTAACAGCGCCATCAAGCCGAAGGGCACCACCTGCCAGAGCAACACGCGCGATCGGCGCTCGATGAGTAGGTCCTTGCGCGCTACGACGAGGGCGAGGCGAATCACGACCCGTCCTCGACGACGCGCCCCCCGGCCATGCGAATGGTGCGCGCGCTCGCGCTACTCACGCCGAGCGTGTCGTGAGCGCTCACGACCACCGTGGCGCCGGCGGCCGCGACGTCGAGGACCAGCCCGTCGAAGAAGGAGCGGCCCCCGACGTCGAGCGAGGCGTAGGGCTCGTCGAGGAGCCACAACTGCGGGCGACGAAGGAGCAGCCAAGCCAGGCCGAGCCGGCGGCGCTGCCCGGCGCTGAGTCGTTTGGCCGCGGTGTCGGCCCGAGCCGACAGGTGCACTCGTTCGAGAACCTCGGCCACGCCGGTCACTGGTCGTGCGAGCGCGCGGGCCGCGAAGGTGAGGTTCTCCGCCGCGCTCAGGTCGTCGTAGAAAGAGCCCTCGTGGCCGAGCCAGCCGACCCGTCGGCGCAACTCAAGGCGCTCCCCACGCGCGAGGTCCACTCCGCAGACTCGCCCTTCGCCGCGCGAGAGCGCGACCAGTCCCCCGAGTAGTCGGAGCAGACTCGTCTTGCCCGCGCCGTTGGCGCCCGTAACGACGTTTACCGTTCCCCCCGCCAAAGTGAGATCGACGCCCGATAGCAGGGGAAAGCCCCCCACTAACACGACGGCGCCGGTCAACGTCGCCACCGGCGAACCCGGGGCCTCGGCGACGCTCAACGTTGAAAGGACTTCACGTCCGCGTCGAGCATCATCTCGACGAGTCCGTAGAAGTCGGTTCGGTCGCGCCAGCCGAGGGTAGTGCGGGCCCTCGTGGCGTCACCGACCAGTAGGTCGACCTCGGCCGGGCGAATCAGGCTCTCGTCGACCGTCACGTACTGGCGGTAGTCCAACTCCGCGAGGGAGAAGGCGAATTCACAGAGCTCACGCACCGAGTGGGTAACGCCCGTGGCGATCACGAAGTCACTGGCTTCGTCGCGTTGGAGCATTAGCCACATCGCGCGGACGTAGTCCTCGGCGTAGCCCCAGTCCCGCTGGGCTTCGAGATTGCCCAACCGCAACTCTCGATCGAGACCGGCCTTGATGCGCGCCACCGCGTGGGTCACCTTGCGCGTCACGAACTCGATACCGCGGCGCGGTGATTCGTGGTTGAAGAGAATTCCGCTCGAGGCGTGCAGGCCGTAGCTCTCGCGGTAGTTGACCGTAATCCAGTGGCCGTAGACCTTGGCGACGCCGTAGGGACTGCGGGGGTAGAACGAAGTCGCTTCGTTTTGGGGCACCGTCGTCACCCGTCCGAACATTTCGGACGAGCTGGCCTGGTAGAAACGAATCTCGGGGTCGACGATACGTATCGCGTCGAGCAGTCGGGTCACCCCGAGGGCGGTCGCCTCACCGGTGAGCACGGGCTGGGCCCAGGAGGCCTGAACGAAACTCTGTGCGGCCAGATTGTAGACCTCTACGGGCCGGTAGTCGCGTAACACGTTGATTAGCGAAACCTCGTCCATCAAGTCCCCCGAGACGAGGGTCAGCCGTTCCTGGATGTGGCTTATGCGCTCGATGTTGACCGTCGAGCTGCGACGCATGAGGCCGATGACTTCGTAACCTTCGGTCAGGAGCAGTTCGGCGAGGTACGAACCGTCTTGGCCCGTGATTCCCGTAATCAGCGCACGTTTCGCCACCGAGACTCCTTACCGCTTGCTCTTGCTCCGGGGCACTGACGAGTCACTACCGCCTTAACTCTACTACCGGGGCGATAAGCCTCCGAATCGGTGCCTAACCTAAGTCGGTGACTCGAACGAGCGTCGTGAGTTTTCGTTTGGGCGGTGGTGACGGCGTCAGCGTCGAGGCCGCCAAATGGATTAACGCGCTTCGTCAACTTGGACACACGGTTACTACCGTCGCCGGCGCGGGGGCCGACTTCGAGTTGCCGGGACTGGCCATCGGCGCCCCGCAGGCCCCAAGCCGCAGGGAACTCGACGACGCTCTCGACGGGGCGCAGTTCGTAATCGTCGAGAACCTCGCCTCGTTACCACTCAACGTAAGCGCCCGTGACGTCCTCTACGAAGTGCTCGAGGGGCGCACCGCCGTCTTTCGCCACCACGACCTCGCATGGCAAAGGGAACGGTTCGCCAATGGCGACGCGCCGCGAACGG
>JAKBAB010000043.1 GCA_021815645.1 Actinomycetes bacterium | reverse complement strand
CTCTTACAGAGCTACCTGGACGCCCACCGTGTGGGCTAGGCCTTTGGTCAAGATTCTGGTGGGCCTTAGTGCCTTAGTGTTCGTGGTCGCTGGGTGGTTCGCCCTTCAAATCGATCCCATCTTCGCGGGGCGGGGGCGCGAAGTCATTATTACGGTGGACCCCGGGGACTCGATGTCAACGATCGCGGCGAAACTTCACGCCCGGGGCGTTATCGCCTCGCCCTTGGCCTTTCGCATCGAGGACGTGGTACTCGGTTCTCCGCTCGTGCGGCCGGGCCAGTACGGTCTACGCCAAGGCTCGTCGTTCGCGAGCGTTCGGTCCATACTGGGCCAACTGCCAAACGTGGTGACCGTTCCGGCGGGGTTCACGATTCGTGAAGTAGTGAACGAAGTGCGGGCCCTGCGAGGCGGTCCGTTCGCGGGGGAGTTGGCCTCCGAGCTTACAGCGACGGTCACCGCCAGTCCCTTCGTGAGCGGAACGTCGCTGGAGGGTCTTATTGGTCCTGGTCAATACGTCATTGCGCCCGAGACGACGCCACGCGATTTGGCGCGACAGATGGTGAGAGCCTTCAGCGCGGAGGCGAAGTCCGTCGGCCTAACGGCGCAGACTACGGTGGCGACGCTGCGCGCTTACCAGATCATCGTGGCTGCCTCCATCGTTCAAAAGGAGGGCTACTACCCTCGTAATATGCCCAAAGTCGCGCGCGTCGTGCTTAATCGCCTGCGCCGGGGCGGTCCCCTTCAGATGGACGCCACGGTGCTCTACGCGCTCGGTCGTGACGGGGGAATCGTGACCCACGCGATGGAGGACACACCGTCGCCGTATAACACTTACCTCAACTCAGGGCTCCCGCCCACCCCCATTTGCACGGTTTCCCCTACGGCCCTACGCGCTGTCCTGCACGCGCCCCCCGGCCCGTGGCTCTACTTCACCGTCGTGGACGCACGGGGGGACGAGGCCTTCGCGACCACCTTCGCTCAACAGTTGAGAAACGAACAGTTGGCCACCTCGCGCGGGGCACCGTGAGCTGGCGACTCGGGGTGGTCGGTTCGCCCATCGTCCACTCCCGCTCACCCCAGCTGCACGAAATTGGTCTGGCGTGCGCCGGACTCGAGGGCACTTCGACCCGCGTAGAACTCGCTCTCGCGGACGCGACGCAACTGCGAGACATACTCCTAACGCGCTTCGACGCGCTGTCGGTCACTAGCCCCCTTAAGTTCGCCGCCTTCGAGTTGTGCGACGTGCGTAGTGAGGTGGCCGAGCGCACCGGATCGGTCAACACCCTGAAGGTCGTCGACGGACGGATCTGGGGTGAATCGACCGACGGCGCGGGATTTGTCGACTCGTTGGGGGCCGGCTTCACTACGGTGGTTGACGGCACCTACGCCGTGGTATTGGGGGCCGGGGGAGCGGCGACGGCGATCGTTGACGCTCTCGTCGAAGGTGGCGCGACGTCGGTCGTCGTGTTGGGCAGTGACCCGTCTCGAGTCGAGCGACTGGTGGGTCGCTACCAAAACGTGGTCGGCTCCGCGCTGGTGTATCGACCGGTGGACCTAATTGTCAATACGGTTCCGACCGCCGTACGGCGTAACGACACCGCCGTCCTTCAGGGCGTTCACCGAGGTACCGTGGCGGTTGATGTTACTTACGACCCGCCCGAGAGCGCCTGGCGGTCGCTCTACGAGACGGCGGGCTGTCGAACGACTAACGGACTGGCGATGCTCGCTCACCAGGCGGCCCTGCAGATGAACTGGTGGTGGGGGACGTCACTGCGCGGAGACGTGCTCTTGGAGACCCTGCGGTGACCGATACCCTGGCGGCCATTACGACGCGACTGCGGGCGCGAGACTCGCTCGACTACGGGCTCTTTTGGGGTCTCATAGCCCTCGGAGTCGTGGGCGACATAATGATCTATAGCGCCACTCGACAGGCCCTAGTAAACGCCGGATTCAGCGGTCACTACTACCTGGAGCGACAGGGTGTTTTCGTCGTCATGGGAATCGCGGCGATGTGGATCATTTCGCGCGTGGACTATCGCCGTTTAGAGATTGCCGCCACGCCCCTGTACGTTCTCTCGCTCTTCGCCCTCGCCGGCGTCTTCGTCGTGGGTCAAAGTGCTCTCGGCGCACAACGTTGGTACAGCCTGGGCAGTTCAATTCAGGTCCAACCGAGCGAGTTCACGGTGCTGTGTCTGATTCTCGCCGTCGCCACTTTCTGCGCTCGTCGCTCGGAGGGGCTACGAATGAAGGACGTCATGCGACTGCTACTGATGGCGGCCGTGCCCCTCGTGCTTATCGTTAAGCAACCCGACCTCGGAACTGCGGTGATTATCGTTCTGACGGTGTCGGCGATGATGGTGGTCGCGGGCGTTCCACCACGCTTCATGTCGCTCCTCGCCGTCGCGGGATCGCTGGGGCTGGCATCGGCCCTCTATTTGGACCTGCTCAAGCGCTACCAGGTAGATCGATTTATCTCATTCCTGAATCAGAACTCGACTAATCCCAATCTGGCGGCCCTCATCTACGAGGTCAATAACGCGAAGAGCGCGATTGGCTCGGGGGGCCTGCACGGTGCGGGACTCTTTCACGGGCTCCAGACCGTTCTGGGGTACGTGCCCGAGCAGCGTACCGACTTCATCTTCACCGCAATCGGAGAGCAGCTGGGCTTTTTTGGGTCGGTGCTCATTATCGCGCTCCTCGGCTTCGTGGCTTTTCGAATGTTTATGGTGGGGCGCAACGCGAAGGACCCAATGGGTCGACTGCTGTGCATTGGGGTCTTCATATTCTTCGCCTTTAGCTGCTTCGAGAACATTGGGATGACGATGGGCGTGATGCCGGTCACTGGAATCCCCTTGCCGCTCCTCAGTTACGGCGGTTCTTCGGTGATGGTGTTTTTTGTGGCCGGCGGCATGGTGCTGTCCGTCTCGCGACGCGCGGGAAACTGAGGTGGGTAGTCGGTGAGTGAACAGTTCGAAGACGCCTTAGCGAACCGAAGTGACCCTCAGATTGACGCGGCGGTGCCGAGCGAGGGGCCATCCGCAGGGGGCGACGGTGATCCACTGCGCGTGATGCACGTGGAGTCCGTACTCTACGACCTCACCGACCCCTCGCCGGCGATCCAGCTGCTAGAGGCTGAGTCGCCGTTTCGCTATCTGGTCGTGCCCATTGCGCTCGGTGACGCTATCTCTCTGCAACAAGCCCACTCGGGAATTGACGGACGACGCCCCGGTACCCACGAGCTGGTGACCACGGTCCTGACTCGGTTAGGGGCGGAGGTGGTGTCGGCGAGAATTGTTCGCTTGGAGGCGGGGGTCTTCTACGGGGAGCTCGAAATCATGGGACCGCGGGGACGGGAGTTGTTTGACTGCCGCACCAGCGACGCGATCACCTTGGCGCTGCGCCAACGGGTATCGGCGCCGGTTCTTTGCGCCGAGTCGGTGCTAACGGCCTACTACGCGTAGTCGAAGGTGACGGCCACTACTTCGCCCCCGCGTCGCTCGGCGTTTACTTCGTCAGAGATCCGTAACAGCAGCGCCACGAGTACGTAGTTCGCTAGCAAAGAACTGCCCCCGTAGGCCATGAAGGGCAGCGTGATTCCGGTAAAGGGCAGAATGCGCAGAACGCCACCCATGATAAAGAACGCCTGAAAGCCAATGAGCGCGGCCAATCCGACGGCGGTCAGGCGCACGAAGTCCGACGACGCGCGTTGCGCGATGCGAAAGCCCTCACCCACGAAGATGGCGAAGAGGCAAAGTACGGCGATGACTCCGAGGAACCCGAGCTCCTCGGCGATCGCGGCGAAGATCATGTCGGAGGTGATAAATGGAATGTTGCCCGACTGGCCCAGTCCTAGTCCGGTACCGGTAATCCCACCCGCGGCGATGGAGAACCAACCGTAGGCCAGCTGGTGGGAGTAGGCGAGATTCGCGGGTGACCAGGGGTCCAACCATAGATTGATCCTCGACTGCACCTGAGAGAAGAGGCTGTCGGCGAGGAAGGCTCCGCCCACGAGAAGACCAAAGCCTAGAACTACGTAGGACTTGAGGCCCGTGGTCACCCAGAGTAACGCGATGAAAAGCGCGAAGATCAAAAGAGCGAACCCCAAGTCGTTCTCGGCGCCGAGAATTGCCACCGAGAGCCCCCACGCGACGAAAATCGGCACCACGACGCGAGGGGGAACGATCCGTCGCGGCCCCAATCGTTGGCTCGGCGTCGAGAGCAGTTCGCGGTTCGCGGCGAAGTATGAGGCGAAGAAGAAAATTAAAAGAATTTTGGCGACTTCGACGGGTTGAACGGTAAAGGGGCCTATGTCTATCCATAGGCGGGCCCCGTTAACCGTTGAACCGACGCCCGGCACGAGCGGCAATACCAGCAGGCCGAGTCCCCCGAGCAGAGTCAGGTATCGGTAACGATCAAGGTCGCGCACGTGGCGCACGACGATCAAGGTGGCGGTGAGCGCGAATGCGCTAAGCAGGAACCACAGTGCCTGGTCTCGCGCTAGGGGAGGGTCCCACCGTGCGATCTCGACGTAGCCAATACCGTTAAGAAGCGTCGCGACGGGCAGGAGTATTTGCGAGGAGCGTGGGGCGAGACGGCTGACCGCGACGTGCATCATTAACGACACCGCGACCATACCGACCACGAAGAGGGTGAAACTCGGGGGCATCTTTCCCTGAGCGCCGAGGTACGCTAACGCGTAGAACGAGCCGCTGATAACCCACGCCAGAACGAGCAGGCCAAGTTCGGTGGATCGAAAGTGGCCCACCGGGTCGGCGTTGGCCGTTGCGGCTTTTTCGGAGCGCCGCCGGTCGCGTTTCCACACGTTTCTACAGTAGTCCTACGATAGTAAACAGTTGCCCAACGGGAAAGGACTGTGGTTAACGTGAACGGAGACCTGCAGTCGTTCGGCCCCGAGCGCTTTTCGAGCCGCGAGTTGTCGCGTCTCGAATTCGGTGCACGTCTATTGGACCTGGTGGACGAGAGAAATCTAGCCATTTTGGAGAGGTGCAAGTTCGTCGCCATCTTCGCGGACATGATCGATGAATTCTTTCAAGTTCGTGTAGTAAGTCTGCAGGACAAAGTGGCCGCGGGAGTCCAGACCGCGTCCGTAGACGGGGTGCGCCCCCGCCAGCAGTTAGCCGCGATCAGGGAACGAGTTTTGGAACTCATGGACCGACTCGACCGGCTGATGTTCGAAACGATCCTGCCCGACCTCGCCTCGGCCGGAATCAGCATCGCGCACTACGTCGACCTCGACGAGAGCGCCCGCGACGCTCTGACGGTCTACTTTAACGAGCACGTCTATCCCGTACTCACACCGCTCTCGGTGGACCCGGGACACCCATTTCCCATGATCTCGAACCTGTCGCTCAATATTGCGGTTACGGTGCGCGACGACTTTACCGGCGACGCGCGAAGTGCACGGGTCAAGGTACCGAACTCGTTGCCGAGGTTTCTGCCCGCCGGACCCGACCGGTGGTGTCTCTTAGAGGAGCTCATCGTCGCTCACCTCGGGCGACTCTTTCCGGGAATGACGGTCGGACGGGCTGACCTTTTTCGGGTAACCCGTAACGCCGACCTCGCGCTCGAAGAAGATGAGGCCGACGACCTCTTAGTGGCGCTCGAGGTGGAACTGCGGCGACGGCGCTTCGGACAGGCCCTCCGGGTCGAGATTCAGCGCGGCATGTCGGAGGAGTTTTTGAAACTGTTGGTGGACGAGTTGGAGTTAGACCCGCGCAACGTCTACGTCAGTGACGCCATGTTGGGTCTCAGTGATTTTTGGAGTCTGTACGAGTTCGATCGGCCCGAACTTAAGGGGGAAAGTTGGTCGCCCCTCACGCCTAAGCGGCTGCTCGACGGCGACCACGTCGGGGACGTTTTCGCCGCGATTCGCGACGGGGACGTTCTCCTGCATCACCCCTACGACTCCTTTACGGACTCCGTGGAGTCCTTTACCGCCCAAGCGGCGATTGACCCCAAGGTCATTGGTATTAAGCAGGCCCTCTACCGTACGTCGGGGGACTCGCCGATTGTCGCCTCGTTGATTCACGCGGCGGAGAGGGGTAAACAGGTCGTGGCCCTAGTGGAGCTAAAGGCTCGCTTCGATGAGGCGGCGAACATCGAATGGGCAAAGGCACTCGAAGACGCCGGGGTTCACGTTGTCTACGGCGTGGTGGGCCTCAAGACGCACTGCAAGATCACACTCGTTGTGCGGGCCGAAGGTGATACCACCGAGCGGTACGTGCACGTGGGTACCGGTAATTACAACGACCGAACGGCTCGAATTTATGAGGATTTCGGGTTGCTCACTCACGACCGGGCGATTGCCCACGACGTCGGTGAACTGTTTAATTACTTGACGGGCTTCGCCCGGATAGGTGACTACGAAAAGTTGATCGTTAGCCCTCTATCGACCCGCGCGCGCGTCGTCGAACTCATCGACGCCCAGCGACGTCGTGGTCCCGACGGTCGCATCGCCATCAAGGTAAACGGACTGACTGACCCCGTCGTGATCGACGCACTCTACGAAGCTAGTCGGGCCGGTGTTATCGTTCGTCTGATAGTACGAACGCTCTGTTGCCTGCGCCCCGGTATAGCCCAACTCTCTGAAAATGTGACCGTGCACTCGGTGGTCGGGGAGTTCTTAGAGCATTCGAGAATTTTGATATTTGGGTCTGAGGGAGACCCCGACTACTCGGTCTACATCGGCTCCGCGGACCTAATGGAACGGAACCTCGATCGTCGAGTTGAAGTGTTGGTGCCCATTAGCGAGCCGGTACTGCGTGCGGAACTACTGGAAGCGTTCGATCTAACGTGGCGCGACGACTGCTTTACCTGGGTGTTGGGCACCGACCACCGGTGGCGTCGACGCCAGTCCGTAAACGGGGTGTCGGCGCAACGAGAGTTCAGGCGTCGGACGTCGGATCGATCTCGAACGGTGTCGCCTTTGTAACGTCGCCGGGGCGACGCCACTGGAGGCTCGCGTAGGCTGCGCCCCCTAAGGGTATAGGAATCCAAAAATTAACCAAGCGGTAGGTCAGCACGGCCACAATCGCTTGACTGTGCGGCACGCCAAAACCGACCAACGTCGTAATGAGCACGCCCTCAACGACTCCGAGGCCGGCGGGCGTTAGGGGGATCGCGGCCAACACGTTAGCCAGTCCGTACGCGACGAGTAAATCCACCGGCGAAACGACGGCGCCGAACGACCAGAGAAAGACCCACAGGCACGTTGCGTCGAGGAGCCAGTTGAGGGTGGCCCAGGTGAAGGCCCACCACAGGGTCCGGCGGTTGTTAATCAGCAGGGTGATGCGATCGGCCACGCGTCGCAACAGGTTGGACACCGCGTCGGGATTGAGGGACGGGATGTGACGGGCGAGAATGCGCAGCCACTCGTCGGCTCGTCGCTGGCCGCGCGTGATGAGCACGATGGTGCCGAAGAAGGCGAGGAGCAAAAAAACTCCGGCCATCGCGGCGAATCCGTAGACGGGGTTGAAGCCATTGAGGGGGATTGACACGACGAGCGCCATCCAGAAGATGACGTTCAACACGACCGCCGATCCCGAGCCTTGGGCCGCGAGGCCGAAGGCGTTGGTGTCCTTCGGTACGCCGAGGTCATTAAATATTCGGTACGCGAGCGCTCCGGCCGGCGCCGTCCCCCCCGGTACGACGTGGCTAATCGCCAAACCGGCCATGTTCACTCGGAGGGTGTTGAATCGGCTCGGTGCGTAGGGGGATAGAACGGTGCGGGTCAGTTCCACGTACGCGAGGATCGCCCCGATTTCGAGAAAGACGGCGATGGCGACCAAAACGGGATTCACCGTCGTGAGCAGGGGCAATGAGTGACGCGCCGAGCCGAACTGAGGCGCGACGAGATACCCGAGGACGAAGATGAGCGACCCCAGACTCACGATGAGGCGAATCTCGCGGGGGAGGGCGAGGCGCTTCTTCGCGTTAGCGTCGGGCATGCGATTCCTTTGGCAATTCGCGGACCCCACCCCCCTGGTGGGTAGGTCCAGGCCAGTCTAGGTGACCTCGTAGGATTCTCTGGTGCCCACTCTCGTGGTCCTACCCACCTACAACGAAATACTGAACGTTGACGCGATGATTCGCGCGCTGCGCGAAGTGGGAGCGGAACTAAGCGTCCTCGTCGTGGACGACGCCAGTCCCGACGGCACCGCCGAGGTCGCGAGGCGCGTGGGCGACGAAGTCGGCAACGTCTACGTGCTCGAGCGCGAAGGGAAGTCGGGGCTCGGCAGTGCCTACCGCGCCGGCTTTCGGTGGGGCCTCGATCGGGGTTTCGACCGGTTCGTCGAAATCGACTGTGACTTCTCCCACGACCCGAGGGCCCTACCGAAACTGCTCGATGCCTCACAGCGATGCGAGGTCACTATTGGTTCGCGCTACGTCGCGGGCGGGCACATTCCCCGTTGGACCTTGGCCCGTCGCCTGCTGTCACGCGGCGGCAATCGATACGCTTCCTTCGCCCTCGCCCTGCACGTGGCCGACGCCACGTCGGGCTATCGCGTCTACACCGGTGCGGCGCTCGAAGTGATTGACTTTGAGTCCGTCACGGCCGACGGGTACGGGTTTCAGATTGAGATGACCTACCGCGCTCGTCGGGGTGGCGCGTCAATCGTTGAAGTACCCATTACGTTCACCGATCGACAACGGGGCGACTCGAAGATGTCCGGCGCCATCGTCGTCGAGGCACTGCTGCTGGTGACGAAGTGGGCAATCCAACGACCCTTCTCCCGTCGCTAAATCGGCTCGCTCAGTATCGATGACAGGACTACGGCCAGTTTGTTGCGCGTCTCTTCGCGCTCGGCGACGGGGTCGGATTCGCTGACGATGCCGGCCCCGGCCCACGCTTCGAATCTCTGGTCTTCGAGCAGAACGCCCCGTAGGGCGACCCACCACTCGCCGTCGCCGTCGCTGTCGACCCAACCGACGGGACCGGCGAAGTGTCCGCGGTCGTGTTGCTCCAATAGGTGGATGAGGGCGTCCGCGCCGTCACGGGGGATACCCCCGACCGCGGCGGTTGGGTGCAGGAGGCGCAGGAAGTCGAGGGCGTCGGGTCCCTCACCATCTCCGGTCACTCGTGCGCGAATCCACGAGCCGAGGTGGGCTACCGTCGCGAGGGTCACAATCGACGGTTCGCCGTCGGCGTTAATATCGTCGCACCACGCTGAGAGTGTACGGACGATGTCGTCCACGACTACCGCGTGTTCGTGGAGGTTCTTGGCGCTGCCGAGCAACCACGTCTCGTAGTCGTGGGACCCGGCCTCGTTGGGCAGCGCCGTCGTTCCGGCTAGGGGGTGACAGATAATGGTGTGCCCCCGGCGCTGAACCAGCAGTTCGGGCGTCGCGCCGACGAATCGCCGGTTGTCCGCGGTGGGCATCGCGTATATCGTGCACAGGGGCTCTCGTTGCCGTAGTCGTTGCGCGACGGCTGCGGGGTCAATCGGCTCTTTTACCGAGCCGACTACCGCGCGCGCGAGTACGACCTTGTCGATCTCCTTGCGCCGCAGGTACTCGACGGCCTGAGCGACGTGGTGGGCGTACTCGTCGGGCGACGGTTGGTAGTGCACGGTTTGGAGAACCTGAACGCCTTGGGAGGGCACGGGAGTCTTGGCGACCATCTCGCTGGGGTCGCGCGCCCCGTCGGCGACCGTGACCCACGCGTCACCGTTTCGCCACTGCGTGATGGTGTACTGCACAACGTGGAGCTCGCCTCGGCGTAACCGGTCAAAGGGTAGTGCGGCGAAGGCGGTGACGCCGCTCCCCGGGGGGCCGTTGTCACCGGTCAGTTCGTGTTGCGCGAGGCGACTCGAGGTGACTCGCGACGCGCCGAGCCCCTCGGGCAGAGCGATCCGCTGCACCGGCCGTCCGAAACCAACCGTCAGGACTTCGGGTGTTTCAATGAGCCAGCCCGCGCGCGCGCCGAGGGCGCGCAGACGGTCGGTGTCGAAAGGGCCGACGCGACGCCGGCGGAACTTCACGCGGACCTCGTGGCGAGAAACTGCTGACTGAGTCCGCCGAGAATGCGACGGTGGTTGATGGCTCGAAAGCCGACCCGTCCTAACATGGCGCGAATCTCTGGGGCGTCGGGCAGGTACGCGGTTGATGCGGGAAGATAGCGATAGGCGCTTCGGTCGGAGAAGATCGCCCCCACGATGGGCACTACGTGACGAAACCAGAGGCGAAAGCCCGTTCTCCACAGGCCGGATCGAGGTTCGGCCACCTCTAAGACACTGAGGCGACCGCCCGGACGCAGGACCCTCGCCACTTCCGCCAACGTGGCTTCGAGGTCGGTGAAATTGCGCAGTGCGTAGCCGCAGGTGACCCCGTCAACGCTCCCGTCGCCGAACGGGAGGTGAGCGGCGTCCGCCTGCACGCGTCGCGGCGTATCGCGGGCGACGGCGAGCATATTGAAGCTCAGATCGGTCGCGACCGCCCGTAGCCCTTGGCGCTCGAGTTCACGAGTGAAATCGCCCGTGCCCGCCGCCACGTCTAGGACCACGGCGTTAGGTGGAAGTCGTAGGTCTCGCGCGGCCCGACGGCGCCAACGCGCGTCGAGACCGAAGGTGACGAGTCGATTGACCAGTTCGTAGCGCGGAGCGATGTCGTCAAACATCGCTCGAACGTGACGCGTCTTTTCCGCGCCCCGGGGGAGGGGTGGGTTACTCACGACTTCATCGGTAGTATCGAAAAACCACCTGCGCCACGCACGACGGTTTCGTCGCGTCGCGCACCGTTACCAGAACATCCAGGGTTACTTGGACGCCACCACTTACTTCGTCGACCGAAACTAACGTTGCTTCGGCACGAATGGCCGCACCCACCGGCACCGGAGCGCTGAACCGTACTCGATTTACCCCGTAGTTGACCCCCATGGAAACCCCGCCCACCTTGAGGAGCCCTCCGAGCAGGGTTGGGACGAGCGACAAAGTCAAATAGCCGTGGGCGATGGTCGTACCGAAGGGACCGGCGGCGGCTCGCGCGGGGTCGACGTGGATCCACTGGTGGTCACCGGTGGCGTCGGCGAAGAGATTGACCATCTCCTGGGTCACGGTTACGTACTCGGAAAAACCCAAGTGCTGGCCGACTAGGTCGCTCAACTCCTCGAGTGAACGGACGGTGTCTGACATGATGAACCTCCCCGACCACACTATCTGCGCTTCACGCGACGTGAGTTACGCTGAGCCCTCGTAGACTCTTTACATGGTCGCGACGGAGAACGAACCGCACCATCGTCAACTGACGGGCGGTGGTTTTCGGGCCGCTCTATTCGGATTGTCCGATGGCCTCGTGACGAACGTATCTCTGATATTGGGCTTCGCGGGGGCCAGTCCCGGACACGCCGTAGTGCGACTCGCCGGTCTCGCCGGTCTGGTTTCCGGAGCCTTTTCGATGAGCACCGGCGAGTATTTGTCGATGCGCTCTCAAAAGGAACTATACGAGTACGAAATAAACGTGGAGCGACAGGCGCTCGCTTCGGAGCCCGAGTTAGAGCGCCAGGAGCTGCGCGACATTTTCCTGAGCCGCGGTATCGAGGCGGAGTTGGCCGATCGCCTCTCGACCGATCTGATGCGCAACCCCGACTTGGCCCTTCGGACCCACACACGCGAGGAGTTGGGTATTGACCCCTCCGCGACGGGGTCGCCCTGGACCGCGGCCATTTCGTCCTTTCTACTCTTCGCGGTGGGCGCACTAATTCCACTACTGCCGTGGGTGGTAACGACCTCGGGCAACTTGGCTTGGTGGTCGGTCGGAGCGACGGGCGTAGCGACGGTAGTGGTCGGCGCGTCGGTGGGATTCTTTACCCGCCGCGGCATGATCTACTCAGCCGGCCGGATGTTGGTGATAACGGCCGTGGCCTCGGCGGTCACGTTCGGGGTTGGTCGACTCGTGGGCGTACACTAACGGCGAAAACGCACCAGACGGTCCTCTCGCTCGAGGCGAAAGCCGAGGGATCGGTACAGTTCTTTCGCGGCCTCGTTGGACTCGTCGACGAAGAGCACCGCGCTGGCCACGCCCTTGCGCGACAGGACGTCGAGGCCCTGCGTAACCATGACCCGACCGAGGTGTCGCCCCTGAAAGTCGGGGTGAACGGATACGACGTAAATCTCCCCGAAACGTTCTGGGTGCAGTTCGTGCACCTTGGTCCAACACGACGCGGCCAACCGCCCGCCGATCTCTAACAGGAGAAACCCCGATGGATCAAACCACGGCTCGCGAATTCGGTCGTCGAGGTCCCGTTGACGCCACGCCCCTTGTTCGGGGTGATGAAAGAAGGCCGCGTTGTTCTGCTCGAGCCACTCGCTCTCGTCGCGGTGCGTCTCGAAGTTGCGCAATTGGGCCCCCGGGGGTACGGGTACCGCCCCTACGGGAAGGGCGACCCGGAGCATTTCGAGCATCCGAGTAACCTCGCCGGACTCGTAGGCGCAAGACTGGGGACCTCGGGTCCACCAATCGATGACTTCGTGGGTCCGTTCGAGTTGCTCGAGCAGCGTTGCGTCAAAGTCACCGCCGCACATTTCGACGACCACGGGATCGTCC
>JAKBAB010000004.1 GCA_021815645.1 Actinomycetes bacterium | reverse complement strand
GAGCACGACCCCGCTACCGAGTTCGTCGAAGCCAAAGACCGTGGGCGCAATCGAAAAGCATCGACCCTGCCCCTGACAAAGTTCCGCGTCAATCACGACCCGCACACCACTCCCTTCGCCGCCCTAGTTGGGACATTACTACGTAGTAGGCGCGACGGGACTACGGCGCCGGGTCGTCAATCTCTTCGCGACTGATCCCCAAAAAGTACAAAACTGCGTCGAGGTAGGGAACTGAGAGGGCGGCGTCGGCGTGCTCCTGCACGACCGGCTTCGCGTTAAAGGCGACACCCAAGCCGGCGACCGACAACATGTCAATATCGTTCGCGCCGTCACCGACCGCGACCGTCTGTTCGAGGGGCACGCCGACCTCTTCAGCGAAGCGCCGTAGGGCCCGGGCCTTGCCCGCTCGATCCACGACCTCGCCGTAAGTTCGGCCCGTCAAGAATCCGTCGCGCACTTCGAGGTGGTTAGCCGCGAGGTATTCGACGCCCAGTTCTCCTAATAACGGCGCCAGTATCTGCACGAAGCCCCCCGACACGACCGCGGGAACGTATCCCAGCCGACTCAGGGTCCGTAGCAGTGTGCGAGCGCCCGGCGCGAGGCGCAGACGACTTCGTACGTCACTTAGGGCGCTTTCGGGAAGACCGGCCAGCAGGGCGACGCGGCGCTCGAGTGCTTCGGCGAAGTCGATCTCACCGGTCATGGCCGCGGCGGTGATCTCGGCGACCTCCTCGGCTCGACCGGACACCTCTCCGAGTAAGTCAATTACTTCGTCTTGAAGCAGGGTCGAATCGGCGTCCATAACCACGAGATGCTTCGCTCGCCGATGCAGACCGGCGCGCTGCACGGCGAGGTCGATGCCCTCGATCTGGGCGACCCGAGCCAGGAGTTCGCGCAAGCGGGCGTGATCTGAGCCCAGAACGATGAGCTCGTAGCAGTCCACCGGGTAGGAAGCGAGGTGCACAATTCGTTCACAGGTCGCTCCGGCCGCCGAAATCGCACCAAAAACGCCCGCTAAAGTCCCCGCCTGCAAAGTAGGAGCCAGAAGGGTCACCAGTAAGCGGCGGCCCGCCATGGCCTCGGCCGGGATCGCCCTCTCGACTCGCACGCTCATTCCCTCTCCCTCAATCCTTCGAGCGGCGAGCGCGCGCGACAGCTCCTGTTCGCCGACGTCGCTCTCCAGGGTGACCTCGGCGCACAGGACCAAGGTTCCACGTATCGTAATTTGGGCCACGTCGATGAGCCGGGCCGTATCGCCCAAGTCAAAGAGTCCGGCGAACAGTTCCGCGCCGACGCCGATGCGATCCGGACCACTCACCGTGACTAGGTAAGTGTCGACCGACATGGCTAGAGCGTAGAGGCTATCGCTCGATGACCCTCGCGGCGAAGCAGTTCGCCAGTTCCGTCGGGCTCGGCGAGCACCGTCGCCAAGTGGTTCGCGGGGCCGTCGTGTCAAATGACGGGACGCGGCGGTCCGGCGACCCAGCCCTCCCCATCGAGGTGGTGGCGCAGCACTCGCGCGGGCACTCCCCCGAGAACCACGTAATCGGGAAAAACCCCACGAACGACCGCGCCCGCGGCGACGGTCGTGTTTCGACCGAGCTGCGTACCCGGAAGCACCACTACGTGGGCGCCCAGCCAACTACCCGCACCAATGGATACGGCCGATTCGTGGGGAGTCTGCCACCCAATCGGCTGGTCTAGTCGTTCGTAGCCGTGATTCTGGTCAGTGATGTATACGTAGGGACCCGTTTGAATGTCGTCACCCAACTCAATTGACCAATGCCCTACGATGTGCGACCCACGACCAATAACGCACCGGCTTCCGATCCGGACGGTCGGGGTCGCCAGCATGGTTTGATCGCCGTTTATTCCCGCACTCAGACAGACGTTCGGTCCGACAAGGGTCCCGTCGCCAATCGAGAGGTATCGCTCGTTATAGATAACCCCTTGGGGTGCCATGAGCGCACTGCCGCGGCCGAAGTAGAAGAACTCCCCGGCGTAGTCGTCGTCGGGTCCCACCACGGCCACGTCGTTGAGATACCTGCGCCAGCGTCGGACCCCGGCACCTAGGGTCCGCCGGGCCCGTTGTCTCACTCCCACGGGGTCACGCTATCGCCACGGCAACGCGTGGGGCGAGCTAGTCGAGCGTCAGTGGAGCGTCGACGTCGAGATTGGCGACCCCAACTACGTCCGGTACGAGAGCGTTGGCGAGATGCGTGCGAACGCGCTCGTCGATCTCGGCCATCGTTTGGGGGTTTTCGCGAAGAAAGGTCTTCACATTTTCACGGCCTTGACCCATCTGTTCCCCTTCGTAGGTAAACCAGGCTCCGGCCTTTTTTACAAAACCCAGCTCCACCGCAACGTCGAGCACTGAACCTTCTCGACTAATCCCCTGTCCGTACATGATGTCGAACTCGGCCTGGCGAAAGGGAGCGGCGCACTTGTTCTTGACGACTTTGACGCGAGTGCGGTTGCCCACTATGTCGGTGCCGTCCTTGATGGACTCAATTCTTCGGATATCGAGTCGCACCGAAGAGTAAAACTTAAGCGCCCGTCCACCGGGGGTCACTTCGGGCGAACCGTAAATAACGCCAATCTTTTCTCGCAATTGGTTGATAAAGACGGCGACGGTATTGGACTTAGATAGCCCGCCGGTCAATTTACGCAGCGCCTGACTCATCAGGCGGGCTTGTAGTCCCACGTGACTGTCGCCCATGTCACCTTCAATTTCGGCGCGCGGAGTCAGGGCGGCCACTGAGTCGATGATAAGCACGTCCAACGCCCCCGAACGAATCAGCATGTCGGCAATTTCGAGCGCTTGTTCTCCCGTGTCGGGTTGGCTTATGAGGAGGTCATCAACGTTGACGCCGATCGCGCGGGCGTAGACCGGGTCCATGGCGTGCTCGGCGTCAATGTAGGCGCACACTCCCCCGTTACGCTGCGCCTCGGCAACCACGTGCATCGCTAGGGTTGACTTACCCGACGACTCGGGCCCGAATAGTTCGACGATTCGTCCCCGAGGCAACCCTCCGATACCGAGAGCCATGTCGAGTGCGAGCGCCCCAGTGGGAATGGACTCGATGTTGAAGTGCAGATTCTCACCCATGCGCATTATCGATCCCTTACCGAACTGCTTTTCGATCTGTCCCAGGGCCGCGTCGAGGGCCTTGGTCCGGTCGTCGGTCGCCATCGCTGTCTCCTTCATCTTGTTCTTCACGACGGGCACGCTACGTACCCGCTGTAACATCGGTCGGACTACTCCGCTCGAGTGTACTACGAACACCTGTTCGTAGCGGACATCCTTTCGGTCCGCCCGAGCGGCCGCGAGACCCCTCTAAGAAAGACGAACGACGGGCGACTCTCCCAGAACTCATGGACGGTGGGTGACGCGAGCGGCCCTTCTCTTTGGACAGCGGACCGGGTTAGTCGACCATCGCCGCGTATACGAGGCTCTCCATTTCACGTCGAATTGGGTAGGTCCCACTCGGTAGTAGTTGGGTGTAGAACGCTACCGTCAGATCCTCGGCTGGATCTACCCAAAAGATGGTCGAGGCGGCCCCGCCCCACGCGTAAGTTCCAACGGTCGCGACGCCTTCGCTTCGCCGTGGATCGATGACAACGGAGAACCCCAGTCCGTAACCCAATCCCGTTCGGCTGGGGTTGGAGAGGCCCTCCATCAACAACGAGTTAATGTCAGCGCCTTCGGGCAAGTGGCTCTCGGTCATTGACGACACCGTCGCCCGGGACAGGAGGCGGGTGTCACCGACGGAGCCGCCGCGAAGGAGCATGGTCATAAAGCGCAGATAGTCCGACGCGCTCGAAAGAAGTCCGCCACCGCCGCCTAGCCACCGGGGTTCTCTCGTGGCCTTTTTCGCGAGACGTTCCGCGGCCCTTGACTGCGAGTCACTCGCCACGTAGAGCATCGCGAGCCGATCGAGTTTTTCCGGCGCACACCACCAGTGCGTGTCGGTCATGGCCAAAGGTCTAAGGATCCTCTCGTTCACGAAGACGTCTAGCGGCCGTCCACTCCACCGCTCCACGAGCCAGCCGAGAACGTCGAAGGAGACGGAGTAGTTCCAGTGGGTTCCCGGCTCGAAGAGGAGCGGAGCGCTGCACCAATCGTTGACCGCCCCGACGAGGTCCACTCCCCGTCCGCCGCCGCCGAAGTCGTAACCGCGGTCTCGGTAGATCGCGTCGACGGGGTGCTGGAAATTGAAACCGTAAGTAAGTCCACTGGTGTGAGTGAGAAGGTGGCGGACCGTTACGGGCCCGCGAGTCGCCGTAGTCTCGGGTGAGCTCGCCGTCCCACCGGTCCACACGCGTGGTGCACGCAGTGCTTCAATCCACTGACCAACGTCGTCGTCCAGTTCGAAGTGACCCTCTTCGTGAAGCATCATTACTGCGACCGCGGTTACGGGCTTGGTCATCGAATAGATCCGCCATAGGGTGTCGTCGGTGACCTCGAGTGATCGCTCACGATCTCGATGTCCCCCCGAACCGCACCACACCAACTGATCTCCCCGCGAAATCGTCGCCAACCACCCAGCAACTTTTTGATCGTCGACGTAGTGATCGAAATGACGCGACACCCGCTCCAACCTCTCTCGCGAGAAACCGAAAGACTCCGGCTCCTCCTTTAGCGCAAGTGACGACACGTGACCCGCCCTTCGGTTCCCACGACGCTAGGGTGTTCGAGCGAGGGCTCGACGTAGGAAATCTAAGGCACTAATCGCACTGTAGGCACGAACGCGCGGACGATCGCCCGGGAGGTGCAACGTGGTGTGATCGACTGAACCCGCAACGTCCAGCCCCACGAAGACAGTTCCGGGCCGGTGGCCGTCTTGCTCCTTCGGTCCAGCGACCCCCGTCACCGAGATCGCGCACGTCGCGCCCAACAGAGCGCGAACGCCGCTCGCCATCTGTTGCGCCGCTGACGCACTGACTACCGGCCCCACGTCAACGCCGAGAAGATCGAACTTTACCGACGAGGCGTAACTCACCACTCCTCCGCGGAACCAGTTCGACGCACCCGCGACGTTGACGAGGCGGCTGGCGATGAGGCCCCCCGTCAGTGATTCGGCCACCGCCAACGACCACCCCCGCGAGGCGAGGGCGTCGGCTACGACGTCCTCCATCGTCTGGTTATCTACGGCGAAGATGATGTCGCCGAAACGCTCGGTGATGAGTTCGCGCACGCGTCCCTCTTCGCCGCGCAGTCGTTCTTCGACCTGGGCGAGGTCGTCACCCCTCGCGGTGAGGCGTACCTTGATCCCCTCGATGCCCGAGGCCAAAAAGGCGATTGTCACTTCCCCGCCGCCGGTGAGCGCTTCGAAGCGCCCCGACAGCGCCTCGGCCAACGCGGACTCGCTCGTTCCCCAAGTCTTTAGAACTCGACTCGCGATTACGCCTCGGTGACCTCGTTGGCGCTGACGTTCCTCGAGGTCGGGTAGTACCGCCCGCTCGAACATTTCGCTCAGTTCGTAAGGTACCCCGGGCAGGGCGTAGATGACTTTCTGACCGAGCGCGCAGATGAGGCCCGGGGCCGTTCCTCGCGTGGGCGCGATTCTCGTCGCCCCCCGGGGCGCGTCGGCTTGACGCAAGTTGTTCTCAGGCATCTCACGATTGCGCGCGCTGAACATCCGTCGTATCTCTTCGACGACGTCGTCGTCGCGTTCGAGCGGCTGATTCATGACCGCCGACAGGGCTTCGCGGGTGATGTCGTCTTGGGTGGGGCCCAGTCCCCCGCAGACGATTAGCGCGTCACTGCGCGCCAGGGCGGTGCGAAACGCTAGGACGATTCGCTCGTGGTTGTCCCCCACGTGCTGGTGAAAATGCGACGAGATTCCGTGCGCGGCGAGTCGCTCCGCGAGCCACTGGGAGTTCGTATCGGCGATCTGACCGAGGAGGAGTTCCGTGCCCACCGCGACGATCTCAACTCGCACGGGCCACGATCTTTCGCCCCTCTAAGAAGTACTGCGCTCCGGTGTAAACGGTCAGCGCCACCGCGACCCAGATCGCGACGAACGCGTAAGCCAGGTGGTGGCCGGTGAAGGGCAGGACGCAGAGACCTATGGCCCAGTCTTGGGCGAAGGTTTTCCACTTAGCCAAACGACTGGCGGGAATGGAGTGACCGCCTCGCGCGGCCCGAGAGCGATAGACGCTCATGGCTATCTCACGGACGGTAATGATGATGGCCGGAGCGATGAAGAAGCTAATTCCGTGCGGACGCGCCAGCACAATCGCGTACAGTCCCCCGAGCACCACGACCTTGTCGGCCAAGGGATCGAGGAACGCCCCCGACGTCGTCGTTCCTTGACGGCGGGCCACGATACCGTCAAAGTAGTCCGACGCCGCGACCGAAAGACCCACGACCGTCGTCCACCACGAGATCCGGTCGACGACGATTAGGTAGATAAACAGTGGCGCGATAACGAGGCGAAACGCCGTCAGCGAGTTCGCGGGCGTTAGGAGGGCCGTGGGCCCGTACGTCCGATCGCCACTCATCGGGCCACCGCGACTAGATCGACTCCTCGACTGGCTGTGATGTCGCAATCGACCATCGAGCCCACGCTAAGGGACGAGTCCACGATAATGACGCCGTCGATTTCTGGGCACTCGCGATAACTTCGCCCGATTCCGATCCGGTCTACGAGGACCTTCGCCCGGGTGCCCACGAGGCGGTCGCGCCGCGCGGCCGTAATGGCGTCTTGCCGTTCGGAGAGTTCGCGCAGTCGCTCGAGCGCCAACTCGGAGTTGACCGTTTCGTCGAGGTCGTAGGCGTGCGTGCCCAATTCGGGAGAAAAGGTGAAGAAACCGGCCCAATCGAGCTGCGCCTCGTCGAGAAAGTCGAGTAGCACGCGTTGGTCGTCCTCCGTCTCCCCGGGGTAGCCCACGATGAAAGAAGATCGAAAGGCCGCCTCGGGCTCGGCCGCGCGAATCCTCGCGATGCGCTCTAGGAACCGTGCGCCGTCGCCCCAGCGCCGCATCGCGCGTAGCAGTGGGCGCGAGGCGTGCTGCAGGGAGAGATCGAAGTACGCCACGCCCGTTTCGATAATGGCCCCGATGAGCTCTTCGGTGAGTCCCGACGGGTAGAGGTAGAGCAGGCGCACCCGATCGACCTCGCGCGCGAGGGCCCGCGTTAGCTCGACGAGTGGCTGGTTATGGGCGTGGTCGAGCGCCTCGAGGGGCTCGCCGCGGTCGTGCCGGCGTCGGTCGTGGCCCCAACTGGCCAAGTCCTGGGCGATCAGGACGATCTCCTTCACTCCGTCCGCGACGAGCGTGCGCGCCTCCGCGAGCACGTCTTCGCTCGAGCGCGAACGCTGGTCGCCCCGAAAGGATGGAATCGCGCAGAACCCGCACCGTCGATCGCAACCTTCGGCGATCTTTAGGTACGCCCACGGGGCGTTCGCGGCCGGACGGGGCAGGTTCAGCAGATCGAAGGACGACGTGACCGAGGGTCGCAACGCGACGGGCGTGGCCGCGGGGGACGAGTCGGTGAGGCTCTGTCCGAAACCGACGACGCGATCGACCTCGGGCAAGGCTTCGGCGAGCTCGGTACCGTAACGTTCGGCCATGCAGCCCGTTACGACAAGTCGCGCGTCGCTTCGCTTTCGCTCGGCGAGGTCCAGCACCGTTTCAATCGACTCCGCCCGAGCGGCCTCAATGAACGCGCAGGTGTTGGCGACGACGAGGTCGGCTCCCTCGGGGGCGACGGCCGGGGCGTACCCCTGGGCGATCAAGAGTCCGGCCAACTTCTCCGAGTCGACGAGATTCTTCGGGCACCCCAACGTCTCGATCCAGTACCGCACAGCACTCCTCAAAGTCGACGCCGAGCGAGCTACTCGGTATTAATTGGCGGAGAGGGAGGGATTTGAACCCTCGGGCCCACTTTCGCAGGCCGCATTCTTAGCAGGAATGTGGTTTAAACCGAACTCACCCACCTCTCCCTATAGAGAGCCTACTCAAATCCTCACGGCGACGCCGTCGCAGACGTCGTGGCCACGAATCGTCATCGACCCTTCCTCGCCGGACCGTCCCCGTCTTCGGGTAACCGATCTCGACTGAGCCAGCGGTGGGTCACCTTACGGCGCAGTTAACTGGCTCGCGCCCGAAAATCGGGGGAGTCGAGAACGAGGTCGAATAACTCTTGGTCGCGCTCCCACGTGAGGTGTGACCGAACTTCCTCGATCGCTAGCCAAACCAGTTCGTCGACCTCGTCGTTCGCGACGAAATCACCGTCGAGGACGCTCATGAGGTAGTACACGACAATTTTCGGTCGGCCCTTTCGGTGGGTGTAGTTCGTCGTCGCGATGAACCTTTCGACCCGACAGCGCATACCCGTCTCCTCGTAGACCTCACGGAGCGCCCCCTCCTCGAAGGACTCGCCGGGCTCGAGCTTGCCCTTGGGGAAAGTCCAGTCTCCGCGCGACTCGCGGTAGATGCACGCGACCTCAACGCGTCCGCGAGTGTTGCGACGGGTCACGACGCCCCCGGCGGCGCGGATGAGGTCGACGGGCGCGTCGTGGGGAACGATCAGCTCGCCACTCAAGAGGTGCACGTCGCTAAATGTAGGTGAATTAAACTCCTGCGTCGCGGATGCGCGCGAACGCACCCCACTTGGTACATGTACGTAGAGTAGTAACCACTTCCGCCCTCACCGTCCGCGCGACACTGACGAAACTCGGTGACCGTGGTAGTCGGCCAGAGCCGTTCTGAGTCGTTAGCTCGGGCGAGTGGATTGTTGATAATTCCACTAGAGTTTGTGGAATGAAGAGGTTCTTCGCCTTTCCGAACCCGGTGAACGACGCGGCCGCACGCACCGTCGCTCTCGGCGTCGTGAGCCTGTCCTTGGTCACTTTTCTCTCGGGGCAGGCGTGGCTTCTCCTCGTACTCACCTACGGATTCCTCGCGCGCGTGGCGGGGGGTCCTAGATACTCGCCCCTCGGACGGGTCGCCGTTGTGACCGGTCCGAGGCTATTTCCTGGCTGGGTGAAGTCGGTTCCCGGACCCCCTAAGCGGTTCGCCCAGACCCTGGGGTTGGCCTTTACTCTCGCCGCCACGGTCACGTGGTTGAGTGCTAGCTGGCTCGACGCCCGTTGGATCCTGCTACCCCTCATCGGAGCAGCGCTCCTCGAGGGCCTCGGCGGCGTCTGTGTAGGTTGCACCATCTTTGGCTGGCTCATACGCGCGGGCGTTGTACCCGAGCGGGTCTGCGCGGAGTGCGGAGATCTCGCCGAGCACTACCGGCGCGCCGGATACGGCGCCGAATAAAAACGCACGTAGCGACAACTCTTAAGGTGGCTGCCCGCTCGGACCACTCCTGGTATTCGTAGGCTGAAGGCTATGGCTCGACCTAAAGCTCTGTCGCGCGGGGGCGTCCTAGCGCTCGCCGTTACTCTTAGTGCCTTAGCTCTGCCCCTCGTTGCGTCCAGTGCGCGAGCGAGCGACGCGCGCGTCGTCGTCGCGACACCCGTAGCCCTCGTATCCCCCGACCGGGTGGTGCACCACGCGATATCCACGACCCTCGACGTCGCACTCGCCTCGCGTAATCCCTCAGGACTGTCGTCGTTTATTGCGAGCGTGTCGAACCCGGCGTCTAGGAACTATCACCACTTCCTCAACCCCACGCAGTACGCCGCGCGCTTCGGGGCGAGCGGGCGCGTCGTCGCGGCGTTACGGCGCTACCTCACCGCCCACGGCGTCACCGTAGGGCCACTCTCGCGCGGCGGAAACATTCTTCACGTTCGCGCGTCCACCACTGCGCTGGCCAACGCGTTCAACGCGAGAGTTGAGACCGTTCGACTCAGCGACGGTACGCTCGACGCGCATCTCCTCAGTGCGGCCACCTTGCCGAGCACCCTCGGGCGCGACGTGGTGGGCATCGGGGGACTCACCACCGTGTCGCCCGAAGTAACCAACTCACTGCTCAGCGCCCACACCACTACGGCCGCCACCTGCCCGAGCGCCGGAAGTTCCACGGGCACTACGCCCAACGCCCTCGGTGGCTACACCGCGCAACAACAGGCTCAGCTCTACGGCTTCGCCGGGGCTTGGGCCAGTGGTGATACCGGCCTCGGGCAAACCATTGGCGTGTACGAACTGGCCGCGTACAATCCCGGCGACGTGGCCACGTACTTCAACTGTTACGGCCTAACCCCCAACCTCGTAACGTCGAACGTCGACGGTGGCCCGACCGCACTAGATAACGCCGGCAGCGCGCCCGACGAGGCGACCCTCGACGTGGAAGAGTCGCAGGTCCTCGCCCCCGGCGCACACCTCGTCGTATACCAAGGTTCCCAGTCCGGTAGCGGCCCCATCGATATCTTCTCCACGATCGCCAGCGCCGACGTAGCGACCGTGGTGACGACGTCGTGGGGGATCTGCGAACCGCAAAACGCCGGCGCCGCGCAGGCCGAGCAACCGATCTTCGAAGAGATGGCCGCCCAAGGTCAAACCGTGGTCGCGGCCGCGGGCGACGAGGGGTCCTCGGATTGCGAGAGTACGTCGACACCGACCACGACCCTCGCGGTGGACGATCCCGCTTCCCAGCCACTGGTCACGGGAGTCGGTGGACTCACCGTGTCGAACACGAGTCCCCTGACCCAGAGCGTCTGGAACGACGGATGTCCTCAGGCCAGCTGCGGAGCCGGCGGCGGCGGCGTTTCCACGTTATGGAGTCAACCGGCTTGGCAACAGGCGCCGGGTATCACCACGACCGCCGCCACCGGCGGAATGCGCATGGTGCCCGACCTCTCGGTCATGGCCGATCCCTCAACGGGTTTCATTCAGTACTACACGGGCGCACCGGGCGGGGCGTGCACCCAGAACTGTTCGAGTGGGTGGGGCAACATTGGGGGAACTTCCATCGGCTCCCCGCTCGTCAGCGCCCTCGTCGCCGTCGCCGCGCAGGCCTGCGGCACGCGGCTCGGCCTCATAAACCCCTCGCTCTACGCGATGGCGGCTACGGGCTTTAACGACGTCACCTCGGGCAACAACGACCTCTTTAACGTCGGGGAGTACTCCGCCGGAATCGGCTACGACATGGCCTCGGGCCTCGGCAGTCCCAACGGCGCGCCATTTATCTCCGGACTGTGCCCGGCGGCCGTGTCACCGAGTCTCAGTCTCTTCAGCGTGACGAGCGGTGCTCACGCCGGAAGCGCCGGCGTGAGCGTAAACGCCACGCTTCACCTGGGCACCGGCGCCGTCGCGAGCGGCGCGACGGTAACCGCGTCGGCGGCCGCGCCCGGAGGCGTCGTAACCATCGACGGTCAATCGGCCAGTTCCACCACCGTCGGTCACGCCACGCTCAACCTCGCGAGTGACGCGAACGGATCGGTCACCTTCGACGTCGCGTCGTCTCTCGCTCAGCGCGTTCTCATTACCTTGAGCGCCGCGGGGACTACCCTCTACTCGACGACGGTGAGCTTTCTCGCCGTCGTCGGTCCCCGCCCCGAAGCGCCGTCCATCCTCGCGATTACCCCGCTCTCCGGTGGTTTCGTCTTGACGGTTAGAGCACCGAACCACGTCACGGGGCCCCCGATTACGCGCTACCAGTACTCGCTCAGCCCGGGGGGTCGGTGGATTAACTTCACCGTTGGGACCCGCACCGTTAAAGTGACGCGACTTCGTCGCGGCCAGCGCTACCGCGTCACGGTACGTGCACTGAACAACGTGGGCTTCTCCGCGCCGTCGCCACCTAGAACCATCGTCACCAAATCGTAACGCCGCACGCCTACCCGACCGCGACCGCGGTGGCGCGCACCCTCCCATCTAAACTTCGCTACGGCGATGGTCAGCGAAACCGCCGGAAACGAAGGGTGCGCGTGAGACTGCGACGGATGGCCGTAGTGGCGTCGGTGCTCGTGAGTGTCGCGTACGCCAACGCGACGACGTCGCACGCCGCTACCGCGTCCGCACCATCGAGTGCTCTGCCGCTCTACGAGTTCGCCGACACGGGCACCGAACCCCTGCCGTGGAACGCTCAGTCCCTCGAGAGTGAACTCAGCGGAACCACCATGATTGGCGGCCCCCACGGAGCGACCAATGGTGATAACGGCGTCCTCGCTTACCGAACTAATACCAACGACCTCGCGACTTTGAGCTTGAGCGCCACTGGCGCGCCGCAGTGGACTGACTGGAGCCTCGGCAACAACGTACCCCCTCCCGAGGCCGACCCCGTTCCCTTCTACGATCCCTCGGGTCACGTTGCGCTGCTCTACGTGGATACTTCCGGTGACCTCATTATCCTCACCGCGAACGAAGCGGCCACGCCCGCGTGGAACCACTGGCGCTACGGCGCACCGTGGCGACCCGTCGTGGCGACCGACCTCAGCGCGTTAACGGGTGTAGCGGCGTCGAGTGCGCTGGCGAGCGTGGCGGTCTCGGGCTCAACCGCCACCGTCTCCTACCTCACTTCCACAAACTCGCTCGAGGTTTTAACGCTCACCTACTCCGGCACCGACCCCATTCCGATCTACAACCAGGTCGACGCCACCCTAAGCGCACCGAACTCCTCCACCACGACGACAACCACCACGACTACGACGCCGGCAAGCGGCGCACCTTCGAGTAACGGAGGATTTTCGAACCCACCCATAGTGCTGCCCGGACCCACGGCGACGGTCGCCTCGACGCTCGCCAACGGCGACCTCGTCGTCTTCACCCAGAGCGGCCCTTCGCCTTCGCCCTGGGTCACCCAGGACGTAACGACCCTCACCGGCGCTTCGCCAATCGACGGTGCGCTAGCCCTGGGCGCGACTTCATCGACCATCGACGTCGCGGCGCTCACGGGCAACGGTGCGGTCGAACTTTTCTCTACCTACTACCCGCCCGCTAGCGCGTCCAGTCCCGTCCCGAGTGCGGCCACCGATTCGTGGAGCGTCCAGAACATTACGGCGCTCGCGAGCGGCGCTCCCCCACTCGCGGGGAACCTGACCGTTCAAGTAACGCCCTCCCAAGTCGCCATCGCTGGTCAGGCCGCACACTGGGGGGACCTCTTCGTTCTAACCAACGCCGTAGGAACCTCCAGTTGGACCGCCACCGACGTGTCGGTCACCGCGGGTAGCGCCGCGCGCACCGTGGGAGCCGTCGTCACCGGACTGCAGGTCAACGGCCAGTTGACCCTCTACGCCGCGGGCGTGAACTCCCCCCCTCCCCAAGGGGTCGGCGTATACGCCATCCCCTGGGCCAAGTGGACAACCGCGATCACGCAGGGCTGGCCCATCATCTCCGAAACGGGGGGCCTGGGTACGCAGAGCGCGCCCTGGGTCGGCCTGACTTCGGCGTCGAGTGTCTCTCAGTCGCCGGACTTCCTCATGGGTCAGGCGATATACAACTCGCACAAGCGCGTAACGTGGCTCTCCTTTTGGACGGTGAGCGGGCCCCTCGCCGGCCAATCCCAGAGCCCCACCAACTACTACGACCACGGCTTCGCGTCCGGAGTCTGGGTCGGAACACAGATCGCGAGCTACCGGAGTCTCGGCGTGGGGATCACCCCCGACTGGGTGATTTTAGATCCCGAGGGCTACCCCGACAACCACTCCCACCTCGACGCCCCGCCGGGCGCTTCCCCGGCTACCCTCGCCCGATTCGCTACGTACTGGGCGGCGATGCTTAAGGGCTGGCAGGCCGGCCTCGACTCCGTGGACCCCGCGCTTAACGCCGGGGTCTACGCCTCACAGTCCGAATACCGTAACTACCAACTAGCGAATCTCCCACTACCGGTCTTCGTCGCCGTCGCGTTTAGTGGTGGTGGACCGGTCCCGGTCGCCGGCGCGTCGGGCAGCAACGTACGGGGCTTCATCTCCTTCGGTGCGTCGTGCACCCCCGCGGCGACACTGGCCAGCGAAGCGAACACGTTGGCCAATCCACCGTGGAGCGGTGAGTTCAACACGCTCCAGTTCAACGCGGGCGTCTACTGCGCTCCCCCCTAAAGTGAGTTCGTGAGCGACGGATCGGACCCGCTAGGCGCCAAGGGCCAGGACTTCAAGGCGCGACTACGTCAAATGACCCAACCTCTGGTCGACTCCTTGGACGCGCGACTTTCGAGCCAGGTCGACCGGCGCGTCGACGATCGGATAGACCAAGTCCTGCGCGACCGCCTGGCGATTCTCGAGCGAGCCGTCGCTGACCTCGACCGCTCCGTGCGTGAACTGCGCTCCCGACTCGACGGTTAGGGCCCCTTCGCCGCACCGCGCCGCTCGCGGTCACGGCGCCACGCCCAACGGAGCGTGAACGCGCACAAGATAACCAGCGCGACGACGAAGATCGAAAAGACCGCTGCGAACACGCTCTCACGCTAGGGCGTGTGACAGGTCGGCGCCACACTGGACGAGTGACCACTCTCCTCGCCGCCCCCCACAGCGTATTAGAAGTGCTCCGGGGGCAACGCGGCCGCAGGCCCCCGACGAATCGCTCCGCGGCGGCGGTTCTCCGGACCCGGCTGGACGAGGGCCTCCGCCGGCGAATCGGTGCCGGCCACCGCGAAACGCCCCTCACGATCGGACCGGCGTCACTGCGCGCACGTGTGCCGGGCGGCGGCTCGCCTTCGGCCCTGGTGCGGGCCGTCCTCGTTACACAGATTCTGCAACTCGTCGCCGCCGGATACCTCGTAGAACAGCCCTTCGACGACGCCGTGGGGGCGTGGCGCGCCGCCGGACCTCAGGGCGAACTGCACTCCTACTTCGAAGCGCTCGACGCTCAGGAGCGGGCCCGCCTCGCGAGTGACGTCACGGCCCACGGATTCACCCTGACGCACTCCCTAGGAACGGTGCCCCGTTCGTGGTCGCCGCGAACGGCCGTACGAGCCCACCAACGTCTCGCCGACGGCGACGTCGTCCTGCGTGACCTCGTGGACCTCATGATTGGCACGACCGACGCCCCGTTGGCCTCGCTCGTGCTGTTAGACGTGACCACGGGCCCGCTCGACGAAGGTGCGGAGAGGGTGATGCGCTACCACGCTCTGGTACAGACTCTGCGCACTTGCGCGGTACCACTTCGAACATCGATCTTCTCTACGGGTACGGGAGAACTGTGGAGCACCGAAGTCGACGACGAACTCCTTAACCGGGCCGCCGACGACGTCCTAGCGCTCTTCGCTGAGGAATCGGCCCCGTGAGCGCCCTAACTCACTACCGCCTCTCGAACCACGTACTCGATCGACTCATTAACGACGCCTCAAACGAACCACGCCAACTCACCGACGACCACCGCCGCTCCCTCAGCGCCCGCCTGCGCGCCGTCGGCGCCGTCGAGCACCGGCGTCTCGACGCGTGGGTCGTTGAGAACGCGGGTCGGCCATCGTCTCCCTTTCACTGGTCACCCTCGTCGGCGCGACGGGTTTTGGCGGGCGGAGCGCTGCGGCGGCGGAGCGCTCGCTCGTGTAGCACCCTCGACGCCGTCGACGAGGAAATCGATGACGTTTTGGCCCGCGCCGCGCGCGCCGGCCATCCCGGTTCCCTCCCGGCGTGGCTGGCTTCGTGCACACCCGGTGGACTGGCGGTAGTTCGCGCCGAAGCGGCGACTTGGGCCACGCACGTGGACGAAGTTGCGGCGTCGCTGCGCGCCCCGTGGGCCTACGCACCGAGCGACGCATACTACGACGTCGCTCGAGCGCGAACGACCCTGCGGGGTCGACGGGATCTCATCGTTTCCCCTAACGAGGGTCGAGTTCTCATTCGCGTTCGCCCCGGTGCCCCGGGGCGAAGCGCGGGCGCCGGACTTCGCGCGGACCTAACAATTGACGCCCTGGCCGACCCGGACGGACTCGCCAGTCGGCTCGCCGTCGGCGTATGGCCGGAGGCCGGCGTCGTGCTCGTGGTCGAAGGAACAATGAGCGACCTGCGCGCGGGTGGACGCGATCTCGTTCGCGCCGCCGTCGCCCTGCGTAGTCGCGCCGAGAGGTCCGCCGCGTAAGATTCGGCTCGCGCCTCTCACCACTATCGTGGTTCAGTCATGGCGCTGCGAACTTCCCTACGAAATATCGCGATCATCGCGCACGTCGACCACGGTAAAACCACGCTCGTCGACATGATGCTGCGCCAGACCGGCTCGTTCACCGCTCACGAAGAGATGACCGACCGCGTCATGGACTCCGGTGACCTCGAACGGGAGAAGGGCATCACCATTCTCGCAAAAAACACCGCGGTGAAGTGGCGCGACCTCACGATCAACATAATTGACACCCCCGGTCACGCCGACTTCGGCGGCGAGGTCGAGCGCGGTCTCGCGATGGTGGACGCCGTGATTCTGCTCGTCGACGCCGCGGAGGGCCCGCTGCCCCAGACGCGGTTCGTCCTGCGCAAGACACTCGAGAAGCGCCTTCCGGTCGTACTGGTCATAAATAAGGTGGACCGCGCCGACGCCCGAGTGAGCGCGGTCGTTGACGCGGTCGAAAACCTCTTCCTCGATCTCGACGCTGACGAGCATCAGATTTCGTTTCCGATTCTCTACGCGTCCGCTCGCCAGGGGTGGGCGTCGCTCGATCCCGCCGCGACGTCGGGTGACCTGACCCCACTGTTTACGACGATCGCGCAGTACGTCCCCGCCCCGGAGTACGTCGAAGGTCACGGGCTTCAGGCACTGGTGTGCAACCTTGACGCCTCCCCCTACCTGGGACGGCTGGCCCTATGTCGGGTGGTCAACGGAACTCTCGAACGGGGACAGCGCGTGGCGTGGTGCCGCGTGGACGGAACCGTCGAGCACGCCAAGGTAACCGAACTATTCATAACCGAAGCCCTCGAGCGAATACCAGCGCAGAGCGCGGGACCCGGGGACATCGTGGCGGTCGCCGGTTTCGAAGAGATCACGATCGGCGAGACGTTGGCCGACGCCGACAACCCCGAACCACTCGAGCCCCTCCACGTCGACGAGCCCAGCTTGTCGATGACGATTGGTATTAACACGTCGCCCCTAGCGGGAACCGAAGGGAAGCTCCTGACGGCGCGCATGGTGAAGGACCGTCTCGACCGTGAGTTGGTCGGCAACGTCGCTCTTCGAGTGCTGCCCACTGAGCGACCGGACGCCTGGGAGGTCCAAGGTCGCGGCGAACTGCAGTTGGCCGTGCTCATCGAGACGATGCGCCGTGAGGGTTTCGAACTGACGGTGGGCAAACCCCAGGTCGTTACCCGCCTCGTCGATGGCCACGTCCACGAACCTATGGAGCACGTCACCATCGACGCGCCGGACGACTTCGTTGGACCAATCTCCACACTGCTCGCCACGCGCAAGGGCTCGATGACCGACCTCGTAAACCACGGCACGGGCTGGGTTCGCATGGAGTGGCGGATTCCCGCCAGGGGACTCGTCGGAATCCGCACGGACTTCATGACCGAAACGCGCGGCGCGGGCATCATGCACACCACTTCGGACGGTTACGCCCCGTGGTTTGGTGATATCCGGACCCGGCAAAAGGGGACACTGGTGGCCGATCGCCGCGGTGACACCACCGCCAACGCACTCATTGACCTCGAACAGCGCGGCGTCCTCTTCGTCGGTCCCGGCGTCGAAGTCTACGAAGGCATGATCGTCGGAGAGAACGCGCGCAGTGACGAAATGAACGTCAACCCCACGAAAGAGAAAAAACTCACCAACATGCGCGCTTCGGGCAGCGACAACACCGAACGAATGACGCCCCCGACGGTGTTCTCGCTCGAACAGGCCCTCGAATTCATCGCCGACGACGAAGCGGTGGAAGTAACGCCGAAGTCCGTTCGTCTACGTAAAGTCGTGCTCGACGTCGCTCAGCGCCACCGACTGCGCAAAAAGAGTTGAGCGGCGCGCCACTACAGTGGTGCGCGGAGGGATGACAGAGCGGCCGAATGTACCGGTCTTGAAAACCGGCGTGGGCTCGCCCACCGTGGGTTCAAATCCCACTCCCTCCGCCACGCGAGGACCGCGTTCGCGGTCCTCGCAGTCGCGGCCTAAATCGACGGGGCCCCGCCCTCACCCATCGAAACGCGAGATCGCAGGTCGTCAATCCACTCGATCGCGCTTCGACGGGCGAGATCCACCTCACGTCGCCGGCGGTGCGACCCCTCGCCCGTCACGGGGTAGGAACCGAGGAACTTAACGCGAGCCAGGTGAGCTTGGAGATCCACCAGGCAGTCGGCCACCACGTCGTCGTCGACGTGGCCCTCGAACTCGATGACGAAGCAGTAGTCACCCAGTGCTCGCTTCGTGGGTCGACTTTCGAGCTTGGTGAGGTTGAGGTCGCGCGCGGCGAACCGTCCCAGAATCGCGAACAGCGATCCCGGTCGGTCGGCGTCTTGAAAGCAGACGACGCTCGTTCGATCGTGGCCCGTGGGCGCGGCGACGACGTCGCGGCCCACTAAAACGAATCTCGTGGCGTTCCCGGGGTGGTCTTCGATGTCGCGAGCGAGAAACTCTAAGTGAAACATATCGGCCGCCAGCGTGGAAGCGACCGCCGCCAGCGGTTCGGGCGAGGCCGCTACGTCCCTCGCCGCTTGGGACGTGGACGTCGACTGTTCCGAGCGCAACGAGCGATCGTGGAGAAATTGGCGCACTTGAGCGAGGGCGTGCACGAAACTGCGCACGACCGTCACGTCTTCTAGGCGCACCCCCGCTCGAGCCAGAAGGTGGAGGTGGATGGGGAGAACGACTTCTTGAACGATGATCAAGTCGTGATCGAAAACGAGTCCATCTATTGCCGCCGACACGGTGCCCTCGAGGGCGTTCTCCATAGGTACGAGCGCTCGGGCAATCTCACCGGAAGTGACCGCGGCGAGGAGATCTTCAATCGTCACGTAGGCCACCGGCTCGACTTCTCCGAGACTGAGGACCGCTTCGTGGGAGAAGGAGCCCTCGGGGCCCAGGTAACCAACGCGAGGATCGTTCATGACGGGATGTTACTTGCCGCCTAGTGGGCCGAGATTCTGGGGGTCCGATTGAGTCCTACGATGGCGAGGGGCCGATTGGGAAAGGTTGTGCAATGGGGCACGAAATGTTTGAGTACGACGCGCGCGTCGGGGACGCCGTTTTTGACTACTGCCGCGAAAGACTCTCGCTCGATCCAGTACCGCTCGACTTCGGGAGCCTGCGCGCGGTACCCGAGTCGGCGCTGGCCAATCTCATCAGCGACCAAGGAAGGGACCCGCGCGAGGTGCTCGAACTTTTTCGCGACTTTCTGGCCCCCGCGGTCGTGTCCATTGACTCGCCCGGCTTTCTCGCCTTCATTCCGAACGCGCCGACGAAGAACTCCCTCCTGTTCGACATGGTGGTCGCCTGCTCCGGCCTAAACGGCACCAGTTGGCTCGAGTCGAGCGGCGTCGTGGTAGCCGAAAATCAAGCACTGGCGTTCCTGAGCGACTCGGCGGGACTCCCCCCCGGGTCCGGCGGCGCCTTCGTAGCCGGGGGCTCCATCGGTAACCTCTCGGCTCTGACGGTGGCGCGCGACGTGGCGCGCGTTAAACACCCCGAACTGGACCCGCACGAGATTCGTTTCGCGATATCAGAAGACGCTCACTCGAGCGTCGGCAAGGCTCTCCACGTCCTCGACGTCCAGAGTCTGAACGTCGCCACCGACGACCACCGCTTCACTCGCGCCGCCCTAGAAGTTGCGCTACGCGACGACCCCGCCGCCCACAATGTGGTCGGGGTCGTCGCCACCGCCGGGACCACGAACGCCGGCATCGTCGACGACCTCGAGGGACTGGGCGCCTACGCCCGCGAGCGCGACCTGTGGTTTCACGTCGACGGGGCGTACGGGGGGGCGGGGGTGCTTTCGACGTCCCACCGCCACCTCTTCGCGGGACTTCGCCACGCGGATAGTTTCATTGTCGACCCCCATAAGTGGCTCTTCGCTCCGCTGGACTGCTGCGCGCTGCTCTACCGCAACCCGACCGTCGCCCGCAAGGTCCTCACGCAACAGGCCAGTTACCTCGACGTCCTACACGCGGAGTCCGACGACAGTTACGAGTGGAATCCGTCGGATTTCGGCATCCACCTCTCGCGACGGGCGCGGGGGCTACCTTTTTGGTTCTCCCTAGTCACCAACGGCGCCGCCGCTTACACCTCAGCCGTCCAGGTGGCGATCGACCTCGCTCAACTCACCGAGCGGCTCATCGACGAAAGTGATCACGTCGAAATGGTGAGGCCCTCGAGCCTCTCAGTCGTTCTGTTTCGCCGACGGGGTTGGAGCGCCGAGCGCTACCACGAGTGGAGTCAGGAACTACTGGCGAAACAGATCGCCTTCGTCACCCCCACGAAGTGGGAGGGGGAGACGGTCGCACGGTTGGCCTTTTTGCACCCCAACACCACCGAAGCCATGGTGCGCCAGATTTTGGACTCGATGACCGACTAATTCGATAGCAGGGGATCACTGGGAAGGCGCGTTACGGCGCCGCTTTCGCGCCGCTTTCGCCACGCGACTCCCGAGAGTGCTTCGAGAACGATTCGGCCCCCTAAGTAGGCGGTAACTTCGGCGTGGTCGTACGGTGGAGCCACCTCCACGACGTCGACTCCGGCCAGGGGAACCTCCATGGCGATTCGCCGAACGGCGTCGAGTAGCTGGCGCGAAGACAGTCCCCCCGGTTCTGGCGTGCCCGTACCCGGGGCCGCGCCCGGGTCCACCACGTCTACGTCCACCGAGAGAAAAATCGCGTCGCAGTCGTCTCGGGCCAAGGCGAGCGCCTCGTCGAGAACCCCGTCGAGGCCCCGCGCGACAATTTCGCTCATCTCGAAGGAGCGCATTCGCTGCTCGGCCATCCACGCGAGCGTCTCGGGCTCGGGCCAGTAACCGCGCAGGCCGATTTGAATGAATCGGTCCCCGCGACAAGCCCCCGACTCAATCAGACGGCGCATCGGAGTGCCGTGGCCGTAGAGCGAACCCATCTGACTCTCCCCGGTGTCGGCGTGCGCGTCGAAGTGGATGACCGCCACGCGCCCGAAGCCGACGTGGTGCGCTACCCCCGTCACGTCGGCCAGCGCAATCGTGTGATCCCCGCCCAGCACGACGGGCAGGACCCCGGCTCGCGCGACCTCGCTCACTCGAGCTTCGAGGGCGGCCAGGGAACGCTCGGTCTCCCCCGATGGCATCACGACGTCCCCTAGGTCCACCACGGCGAGTTCGACCAAGGGGTCGACCCCGAGCGCCAGGCTGGGGCGGCGCCCGTCGTGGGGTAGATAGTCCGTGGTGCGCATGGCGTAGGGTCCGAAGCGGGCGCCCGGTCGGTGCGACGTACCCCCGTCGAAGGGGGCTCCGACGATGACCGCCTTCGACGAAGCCCACTGACTGACCACGTCGGGGTCGGCGCCGGGAACTCCGAGAAACGTCGCGTCCGATCCGTAGAGGTTTCCGATTCGTGTCACCGCGTACCACCCTTCGCGCTCGACCACCACCCTAACGTCGCGGCTACGCGTCGAGCAGCTAGGGCGTGACGGTGAGAGTCGCGCCGACGTTAAGTAGCTCGACCCAGGTCTGTCCCGGGGTCAATTCGATGGGCTGGCCCGCGTAACTGGAGTAGGTAATCACGTCCGACGGCGACGGACCGCGCGCCCACGTCCCACGCAGTTCGCGTCCGCCGCTAAAGACCGCCGCAGTTCCGGTGCCCTGTAGGTTGGCGTACGAAGCCATGGTGCCCACACCGTTGACGTAATTGACGAACATGACAATCACGTTCTGGGGGGACTCGCGCACTCCCGTTCCAGTTAAGTCGGGCCGTCCGAAGAGCGTGCGATCGAAGGAGTGGGTCGCGCCGTTCCACGTCCAAGTCACCGGATAGATACTCGGGAACCCCACGACCACGCGCGACACCACGCTCCCGACGGACGCCGAGTGGGTGGGGCGGTAGTGAAACAGCGCCGGCGGAGGGGTGGGCGTACCGGACTGGGCGAACAACAAGGGAGCGCGGGCGAAGAGATTGTGCGGTGCGAGGAGCCGCGGGTCACGGTACATGGCGTCGCCCGCGGTACTCTCGTCAATCAATTTAACGGGGGCCGCCGCGATGGACTTGAGAGCGTAGGGAGCCCCACCGGAAAACGCGAACAGTCCCCCCAGTGGGTAGACCACTTGGGTGTCGGTGGGGCGAACGGAACGCACGGGGCCCACTTTGGGGGGAGCGTGGGAGTTGAAGACTGCCGCCAGGCGGGTAATTCCGCCGTTAACGATCTCTTCGTAAACGACGTCGGCCTGGTCGACGCCCCACTGGGGCAAAGCTTCGGGCGTGTTCTCAATCTTTATGGTGAGCGCCGGGCGACGCTGCGAAACCCCCGAGGGATCGGCCAACCCGGTGAGCGGTGCCGTGGGGTAGTGCGGGGCGATCGTAGTCGTCGTGGGCGTCAAACCCGAGGTCGCGGACGCGCCGTTGTGGTCGCTGTAGTACCGGGCGCCAAGAGCCACCACGAGAGCGAAGACGACTAGAGTCACCAGCCGCCGCACGCAACTATTTTACTTCGTCGCCCACGCCCCCGAGGGACACCTCGCTCGCGAGCCACTTGAGCACGACCGTGTGGGGTAGGTCCGTCTCGGCGCTTCGGTGTTGCGATCCCTCAAGCGCACTCCACCCGGTTCGCTCGTAGAAACCCAGGGCCGAATCGCGGGCTTTGGCCCAAAGCAGCTGAACTCCCCCCTCGGCGAGGCGCCGCTCACCGTCGCGGAGCAGCCGTTCGCCGAAGCCCCGCCCCTGGTGACGTTCGTCTACGGCCATGAATCTCAGTTGATAGCTCGACAGGGGGGCGCGGTCGAGTCCCGAAGAGCGGTAGAAAGAAGCGCACGCGATCAACTCGTCTCCGAGGTGCCCCGCCAGGTTGAGCGTCGAAGGGTCGTCGTCACGCGGCTCGCTCACCAACGCCCCGACGCGACCCCCCCGCAGTACGCGTCGTCGCAGTTCGTGTAGCTCACCGGAGGCGACTGGCGCGACGCGCCACGACTCGAGGGGCAGACGCATGAGGGCCAGTTCTAGGGTGGCGTCACGCTCCATCTGGCGGCACTCGCCCGTCTCTACGAAACCCAACTTCTGGTAAAAGGCGACGGCCCGCTCCACGCTCAAGGTGACTTGAAGGTAGAGAGCGTCGGCGCCGCGCTGGCGCGCGCGAGCGACGACGGCTTCCACCAGTTGTTGCGCCACAGCACTACCGCGGTACGTCGGTGTCACGTACATTCCGTAGAGCCACTCAGTACCGGGGAAGTTGTCGTTCTCTCCCCCCGAGGCTAAGCCGACGGCCGTGTCGTCAACGAACGCGCACACGTAGAAGCGGTTGTCGAGGTTATTTCGCCACTCATCGTCAGAGATCTTTTGGGCAGTGTCGAGCGTCTCGCCGTACGCGTCAGGGGTATCAGCGAGGGCCTCTAAGCGAATCGCGCGCACGGCGAACCATTCGGCGGAGGTGGCTCGGCGAACGACCGCCGCGCGGGGGGAATCGTCGCGCCGTGGCAGCGGAGACTCGCTCACCGGCGGCGCCCTCAGGGACCCTCGGCGCTCACCGCCGGGTGCTGATCAAGCCGAGCCGAATAGATGGAGTAGCCGTCAATCTGGCGAACGATGACGGTCGCGATTACGGTCGCGACCATCATCGGCACGGTGATCGCGAAGCCCACGTGCGTCAGTTCCAGCACGAGAACGAGACCCACGAGGGGGGCCTGCATCGCGGCGCCAATCATCGCCGAAGCCCCGATGAGCGCGAACGCGCCCACCGCAGTACCCGGCCACAAGTGGGACCAAACAATGCCCAGAAAGCCGCCGAGTACGGCCCCGGTACTCAAAAATGGCGTGAAGAGCCCCCCGGAACCGCCACTACCCAACGTCAGCGCCGTCACGAACGGTTTCAGGGCGAAGAGAGCGAAGAGAAGTCCGGCGCCGCCTACACCCAAAAACGCCTCGTGGGCCATGTCCTTGCCGTTGCCGAAGAGTTGTGGGTACCACAACCCCGCCACGCCCACCAGCAAAAAAGCGATGGGCATAGCCCAAAGTATCTGCTTCCCGCGTGCGCGGTGATGCGATACCCATCCGATAAGACGAACGTAGAAGACGGCGAGTAGTCCGATCACCACGCCCGCTAGCACCGACCAGACCATGATGGAGTTCGTAAAGCGGTAATTAATGATGTCGGTGTAGGTAGCGGTCGTGGGCAAGTAGACCCACGCGACCGCGGTGGCGATCATTGAAGTCGCCAACGCCGGCAGCACTACGGGCAGCGTGAGACTGCCGTAAAGAATTTCGGCCGTAAAGAGCGCTCCCCCGAGCGGAACGTTGTAGACCGCCGCGAGACCGGCTCCGCCCCCGCAGGCCACCAGGAGTCGCTTCTGCGCTGGCGTAAGGGCGAACCAGTGCGCGAGCACACTCCCCGACGCGCCCCCCATGAGCTTCGGTGCGGCTTCTCGTCCGATCGAGGCGCCCATACCGATCACCACTTCGGACACGACCGACGTAAGCAGGCAGCGCCGCGGTGAGAGTTCCCCGTCGCCGTTCCACACGGCGTGGTCAATTTCGGAGGTTTCGTGGCGCAGATACCGTCGGATCAGGTACCACGAAATGGCACCGACGACCCCCGCGATGGCGATCATAGTGATGCGCCGCTCTCGCGATACGGCCGCCACGGCGTTTTGAAAACTGCCCGATCGGTAGTGAAAGGCCAGTCCTTCGAAGATGGCCAGCACCCACATCAAAAAGTCACCGAAGAGACCGGTGACGATCCCCGTGACGACTAGGGCGAGCCAGAACCGTGGCGTGAGTCGGGCCTCGCCGTCGTGGGTGACGTTGGGCTGTTCCATCGCGCCGCGCCCCGAGGCCATACGACGCTTTATGAGCGGCTGGGGAATGCGCTGGCGCTCACTGTCGCCGCTCGATGGGACCACGTTCTCTCTCACCTTGACTACGACCTTCTATCGTAGTCGTGACCACTCGAGATAAAGGTGCCCTCACACGTCCGTCATATTGAGAGGACCTTCTCCGACGTCGTCGTGGGCCCTTATCTCGCCCCAACGCGGGAGCAGCGTCGCCCACGACTGGCGGCTCCTGCCCACGAGGGCGCGCGCGAAGGGCGTGCGCGCGACCACGGCGCTGAACAGCCACCCCGCGCCGTAGGCGAAGGCCACCGCGAAAAGGGTGCTCGCGAGCCACGGCACCGCCGCGAGGAGGCCCCACTCGTACGCCCACCGGTGCAAGAAAATGATCCAGATCAACTGAGATACGTAGATACCGTAAGCGGCTTCCGAACCCGATCGAGTAATGGCGCGGGTGCGCGCACCTCGGCCCGGTGCCACGAGGTAGACCCCGAGCAGGTAGACCGCCACGATTGCTCCCACGTCGTAGGGCACGACCAGTGCGGCGAAGGGATCACCGCCGGGCACGAGTAACAGTGGCAGATCGTGAGTGACGCGCGAAAGGTAGTCCAACGTCAACGCCGCGGCGCCGCACAACGCGGTCGCCAAGAGTAACCCCCGGCGATGTCGGACCACGAAATCGTGGAACTGCTCTAAGTAAAAGGCCGCAACCACCCCACCCAAAAGGTATAAGGGGTAGGAAGTAATGAGACGCGTCTCGACTTTGGCTGGCATGACGAAGCCCAGCCAGCCCCGACGAACCAGCGCGGGGTAGGCGAGCTGCCACACCAGTGCTCCCACCACGATCCACAGGTGGGAGCGGCGGTACCTACGAATCAAGGCGAAGACGTAGGGGAAAACCACGTAAAACTCGAGGAGAACCAGCAAGAAGTAGAGGTGGTAGTAACCGGTCGCCGTTGCGAACAGGAGGTTGTGCAGCCCTTTCGTACTGGCGAGCGATGACCACGCCAGCGAGTAGTAGGGAAAAGTCGAGGTCGGTGTCATCGACGCTACCGGAAAGTAGATCAACGTCCACACCAAGTACACGAGGCCCACCGCCACGAAGCGGCGGCGCCAGTAGTGACCCAACGCCACCGCCGTCTGGTCACGGTAGCTGTAGGCCAGCATGCACGCGGACACGAAAAGGAACGCGTTTCTCGAAAAGTGAGTCAGTGTTAGCAGACTCGCGGCTAAGAAACTAGTCGACAGCGGCGAAAAGAAGATGAGGGCGTGCGTCGAGATGACTGCGACTTGTTTTATTGGTCGCATGGCGTCGACGTGGTCGAGCCGTTGGCGCGTGCCCGACGGGCCGTTCACCGTGGGGGGCTGTGACTGACCCGACTGCGCTGACGACACCATCGCTCCGCGCGCTAGAAGTTCTCTTCGTAGGCAACCGCGACGTCGCCCCCCCGAAGCGACACCCGGCGAACTTTGCCGGTGGCCGCCGTCGGGAGGCGCTCGACGAGTCGAAAGGCACTGGGCCGTCGAGCGCGAACCAACTCCCGCGTGGCCCGACGCCGTAGACCGTCTAGCAGCGACGCGCGCGCGGTTTCGGAAACGAGGGCCGCACCGTCACGAGGCTGTACGTACGCTATGACCACCTGGCCGAAAACGTCGTCCGCTTCGCCCAATATCACCACCGACTCGACTCCCTCCACCTCACTAAGGACCTCTTCGATCTCAATCGGGTAGATCTTCTCCCCGCCTCGATTGATGACGTCATCTTCCCGGCCAGCGATAAAGAGGTAACCGTCGTCGTCGAAGTACCCGAGATCACCGGTGCGCAGCCATCCCTCGACGTCAAATCGATCATCGTATTCGGGACTCTCGTACGCGGTTATGACCGTGGAGCCCTTAACTTCGATCCGCCCCACCACTCCCGAAAGCAACGGACCCTCGCCGTCTTCGCCAACGACGCGCACGAACGTCCCCACCGGTACGCCCACCGAGCCGGGCTTTCGCAAACCCTCGAGTGGGTTCACGCAGATCTGACTGGCGGCCTCGGTCATTCCGTAGGATTGTACGACGGTGACACCGGTGGCCGCCTCGAAGGCGCGGGCCAACCCCGGTGATAACGGCGCCGACGCGGAGCGAACGAAGCGCACCGACGAGGGTACCCTCTCGTCGTCCTCGAGGGCGGCGAGCCGGGCGATGATTGCGGGCACCGCGTTTATCCACGTCACGTCGTAGTCGCTCATAGTTTTCCAAAAACCGGTACGGTGAAATCGGTCGTCCATAACGAGCGAAGCGCCCGCACTCAACGTCGCGAGAATCCCTACGACCTCGGCGTTGACGTGCCACCACGGCAGTGGATTAAATCCTCGATCGACCCGTGTGAGTTTGTGGTGACGAGCGATCAGCGCCGCGTTGGTGAGGATCTGCTCCTCACTGAGGGCGATGATCTTTGGTGCGCCGGTCGATCCCGAGGACGCGAGAATCACACCCCCACCGTCGCCGGAAACAGCACTCGGTGAGGGCGCATCATTCGCCGTGACGCGAGTCGTTACTCGAACGTCACCGGTCCCCGACGATCCCCCCCCGAAGTCGTGCAACACCGCGTCGAGGTCCAATACTTGAACACGGTCCTCCACCGTTCGCTGACGCTCCGTGGACTGAGTCGGGTCGAGGGGCGCGACCCATAGACCGGCCGTTACGCCTGCGAGGAACCACGTTGCGAATTCGAGGGGATCAGTGAACATGAGACCGACTCGGTCGCCCGGGCGCAGTCCCCACTGGGCCAGCTGTCGTCCTCGCTCATCGCAAAGACCTAGCAAGTCGTCATAGGCCAGGACGCGAGAGCTTCGGGCGTCGAGCAGGTACGGGGACGACGCAGTTTCGCGGCTGCGCCGACGCACCAGATCGCCCAATCGTTGCGCTACGACTTCGCTAGTGGGAGAGTCCAAGTGGAACCCTTAATACATCATTCGATGGTCAACGTACCACTTAAACTCAATGAGATTCGACGATGGGTCGCACAGCACGAAGGTGCGGTGAACCTCAACTCGACCGACGAACCGCTCACTGACGTCGGCGAAAAAACCGAGCCCGCGCTGCTGGGCCAGTTCGTGCACACTCTCGAAGTCTGGGAGCTCACGGAACGTAACGCCGAAGTGTCGAGGGTACATCCTCAGTTCGCTGACTTCGGGCATCACGTCCGGGCGAGACGAAAGGTGGCAAACCAACTGGTCTCCGAAAAAGTCGAGGGTCACCCGATCGTCGTAGCGACGCGCTAACTTGCACCCCAAACCGGAGACGTAGAACTGTAGTGTCTCGTCGAGGTCGTAGGCCGGAATCGCTAGGTGAAAAACGTCTCGACTCTCTCGCACGTCGACTCAGTCGACGAGCGAGGGACGTCGTTCGAAGTACAACAGGGTTTCGCTGCGCAGGCCCAAACGAATCGTCTCGAGAGGGATTATGTCACTCACCGCAATGTTGCCCAAGTTGACGTCGGTACCGACACGTTGGATGAAGTAAGACTGCAAGTCCACCGACGGTGCTTCGAAAAGCAGCCGCTCGTGGGGGATATCCGAAGCCAGAATCTCCTCGATGAGGCCGTAGCGCAACTCACCGTTAGACCGACAAATCCCGCCGCGCCCCGCCTCTCTGGTCTCGAGGGTCACGAGGACTGCACCGGCGTCTAAGTCGGCTCGGATATTGCTTATCCATTGGCGGGGAGCCATGACATCGGAACGCGTCGCGTCCTTGAATCCGACCTCCGAAATAACCCAAAAGTCATCGCTCAGCCGCTTTACGTAATCCGCTTTGTCGTCGTTTTCCAAATCGATGGTCCCGTTGGAAACTTCGACGTAGCGACAGCCAAAACTCTGACAGAGCGACCTGAACTCGTCGAAACGATCTTGGATTATGTACTTTTCGAAGAGCGTACCGCCGAGGTAAAAGTCGACGCCCGCTTCCCTAAGTACGTCGAGCTTGCGCTGAAAGTGTTTTGTGACCATCGACGTGCCCCACCCAAACTTGATGAAGTCCACGTGATCTCTAAAACTCTCGACAACGTCCGCGAACTGCCTCGACGGCAACCCCTTGTCGATGATCATCGTGAGGCCCACGCTTCGCGGCTTTATCGTGCGAGGTGGAAGAAGGAGTGTCACGTCCCAATAGTAATGAGGTCGTTTGTCAAAAGTCCGACCGCGCCAAATTGACTCGACGCACTAGTCCCAGTGATTGCAACGTTTTCGCGAAGGTACGAAACGCGTGAGTCTGGGAAACTCCTGTGAATGAGATTGAAGCACACCCCGACACGCTGTTTAGTGGGTCGAGTGACACGTGGCTCACTCGCGAAACTTTATTGCGCGGGTGCGCGCAAGCGGCGCGGCGAGAAGGTATTCAGTGAAGAGTTGAGATCCGTTACTCACTAACGTGGTCGTCGTGATCCACGCGGACGGAGCTCAACTCACGCTGGTGCGACACGGCGAAAGTGACTGGAACGTCGAGCGCCTCGTTCAAGGTCAGAACAACCGATCGCGCTTGACGGCGGTCGGTCGAGAGCAGGCTCGCGGCGTCGCGGTGACCTTGACGCCTCACCGCTATGAAGGGCTCGTGTCGAGTGACCTCGCCCGAGCTCGCGACACCGCGGCGATTATCGGCGCCGCACTTTCGCTCGAGGTTCACGAAGACGCTCGATTGCGCGAACGGGGATTCGGCGATTTAGAGGGGGGACCTTCGTCGGGCCTGACCAGCGTCGTAACCGGGATCGTCGAAGGTGTACTCGTCGATCCCGACTGCCGGGCCCCCGGAGGAGAAAGCTTCCGCGACGTCGTAGAGCGGGCCCGATCCACGATAGAGAGCCTCGACGAGCGCTGGCCCCGACAGCGAATCCTCGTGGTCACCCACGGGGTGATGATTCGGGCGATGGTGGCCCACCGCACCGGCGCTCCGCTCGAAGGGCTGGCGTGGGGATCGGTCAATAACTGCAGCGTACGGGCGATCTGAGCGACGCGCCCCTCGGGACCCTACGCGAGGACGATTGCCAGGACCACCGACGCAACCGTCACCACACCCCCGACGAGTGAGAAAGTACGGCGTGATGGAACGAAGCCTTCTCGACGGGTAATCCGCCACCACAGCAAGGACGAGAGCGCCGCGGTGACCATCAAGTTTGGGCCGACGTCGAGACCCAGCAGCAGGGCAAACGGGTGCGCAACCCGATGGGCGGCGAAGAGGGAGGCCGCCGGCAAGTTATTGATGACCGAAGCGGTCAGCGCGGCCAGCGCGGCGGTCCCCGCGACATCGGCGTGGCCCAACAGTCGCGTCGTCACGTCGTACGCCCGTGCGAACCAGCCCACCAGCACCGCCACCGCGAAGAGAACGCCTAAAGTCACGGGACTCACGACCGCGACGACGTCGCGCCACGCGAAACTCCGTTTCTTCGCCAATGAAATCACCTGAGCGACGAGTCCCGCCGCCAACACCCACACCGCGGAGTGGCTGATGGCCAACATCGCCACAACCGCGAAGAGGGTCGCGACGAGGCCCGGCCCGGCGACGTAAGGAGCCCCCGCTCGCGGGAAACGCGACGGAGACGTGGCTCGACGAAGATATCGCCATCGCCAAAGAAGTACGACCAGCGTGGTGGTTACTACAGTGACGACCCACGCGACCGCACTGTGAGCAGCGAACGACGCCCCCGAGACATCTAGAGGAGCGAACACGATGAGGTTCGTAAGATTCGACCCCACGAGGAGGAGTGACGCGGAGTTCGACATAAAGACAGTGCCGTAGAGAAACGCCGATTCGTCAGTTCCTTTCGCTCGAGCCGCTTGCAGGGCCACGGGGGTCATGAAAACGACCGAAGTGTCCAAGTTGAGTACCGCAGAAACCAGAGCAACCGCCGCCATCGTGACGAGGAAAGAACCAACCCCTCCCCCGGGTACACGGGCGCACCAGGACCCTACAAAGCGAAACAGTCCTTCGTCGGCCGCCACTTGACCAATTAGCAAAAGTCCCGCCACCAAGACGAATGGCGACCACGTCGCGGCCACGCTATGGATGAGCGAAGACATTACGACACGTTAGGGTTCCGTTGCCTCGCCCCCGTCGCGGCCGCGCCGCCCAGAAACCTCTACTTCTGCGCAATTAGGAGGTATGTCGTACTCTCGACGCCTAACACGCCGCCGGTCGAGACGGTGGGAATGGTTGCGCTGACGTCTAACGACCTATCGGGACAATCGATTAATTAAGAACTCGCTACGCGCTCACTTCAGACCTGATCGAACCACGAAGCCAGAGGTTCCCAGGGTTCAGCGAGCTAGAACCAGCGGGCGTTCTACGTCGACTCCTGCGTCCGGCGAACCCTCCAACGCACCGGCCGCGACTGCGGTGACGTGTTGCGCTTCTCGCGCGAAGGCAGCGTTACCTACTCGGTAGTGCGCCACTAGGGACCACTCGTAATGGGGCGCCCGAGTGAAGAGCGTTACACCACCTCCCGGTGAGCGAGGGGCACCCACGCGGAACGAAGGACCACGATAACCGGCCGTGGCGAATTCCACCTCGACACAACGCACGACCTCATCGATACGAGAAGGCTTCGATGGGACGACCCGTGCGGGCACTCACGATGACGACGATTTCGTGGCCACCAGGTCCTGACCTCAGCCCGAGGCTCGGTACGTCAACGCCGTCGAAGATTACCGCGTAGGCGAGAAAGGCGGACTTGCCCTGCGTGGAGTCGCTGAACAGACCGAGGCGAACGGTGACCCTGGAGCCCTTCGGTAAGACTCCCGCCTGCGTGCGGGCGACTGCGTACGCCCGCGACACGGAGACCCTGACCGTGGATACCTGCTCGTGCGTCGGGCGAGCCAACGACGCGCCGAGTGCCCTCAGGGCGCCGTGGGGGAAGGGTGCGTAGGGCGAGAGCACGACCTGACCAGCGGCGGCCGGACTCACCGCGCCAACTGTCAACGCCAAGCTCACCGCCGCGATGCCCAACCGACGAGACTTCCCCTTCATAACTCCTAACTGTCTTCTCGTGACGGAACTTTACTTCGCTGGATTTTGCCAGAGGTGAGAGCGATGGGCACTGATCCGGGAAACCGCTCACTACCAATATCGCGCGACCAACGAGAGTTCAAACTGTCACTAGACCACCGGATTATTCGGGATACACGGTTACTCCCGCCGTGGCTCGTGGGGACTTCTTGGGTGAATCTGGGTTCCCGGCGGTGAAAAGAGCTCGTCCGTACGTGGTTTCACACTGTGACAACAGGAGTGATTGAAATTCATCTGCTCGAGTAGCAGTCGTCACGGTCGCGTAATTTCCACGTCCTTAACTCTCAGTCATGAATCCAATTAGGAAAACAAGTGCCCGCCGATTTCGGTTCGCTTTGGTCGCTCTAGCGCCCGTCGTCGCTTCCCTGTCACTACTCGGTGTCCCGAGTGGCGCCGCGGAACCGACGCTGGTTGTCTACTCGGCCCAGGGCTACGACTCGGCGGCCGTGACGGCTTTTAATCACACCCACCCGGGCTTTAGTGTCACGCTGAACGACAACTCCACGGGCCCGCTGCTACAACAGATCCAAGCGGAAGGTAATAACCCAAAGTGGGGAGTTCTCTGGGTCGACGGGTCTACGGCGTTCGCGCAACTGGACAGCCAGGGCAAGTTAGTCCGAGGGTGGACCCCGAAGGTCTCGTTCAACAAGCTGGGCCTCGCTAACCTCCCGAAAGATCGCAGTTACATTCCCACTGGGCTCACTGCGACGGGCGCTTTGGTGTGGGACTCGTCACAAATGACTGCCGCACAACTGCCCAAGACCTGGGCTGACCTGTTGAAGCCACAGTACAAAGGCGAACTGGGAATGAACGACCCCGCGCAATCTGGCCCCACCTACCCCATGATTGCGGGACTCATGAACAGTCTTGGCCACTACCCCACATCCAAGAACTTGGCCCACGCCATTACGGCGGGCGAGCAATTTCTCTTGGCGTTAAAGAAGAACGGCCTCGTGGTGAACGCAACGAACGGACCCACCCTCGCAGCGATTGAGGCGCACCAAATAAAGATGGCGATCATCCAAAGTTCCGCCGGTTACGGTACGGAGCTGACCACCTATCCCAAAATGAGAGTGGCGTACCTAAACCCCGTCACGGCGTTGCCGGGAGTAATTGGCATCGACGCTAAGGCGCCCAAGTCCGTCCAAAGTGAAGCCAAGAAGTTCATAACTTGGTTACTCTCGCCCGCGGGTCAGCACGTCATGAAAACCGGTGACGCGCAGGGCGACTCCCTGTTTTGGCCCGTCCTAAATAACGACGCCCCCTCGAACTCGCTCATCCCCCCATTAGCGAAAGTCCCAATGCAGACGGTTAACCCATACGTTTGGGGCGCCCAGGAGAACAAAGTCAACGCTTGGTTCGAGTCGAACATCAACAACGGTTGACTCGCTGTTCTGCCCAGTGAGCTGTGGCCCCGTGGTCTCCCCGTGAGACTGCGGGGTCGAGCCTTTCGATAAGGATTTGAATGACGTCAGGGCGCGCCACAACCCCGGTCTCGACTGAAGCGCGACGACCGACGGCTATTCGTTTAGTCGTCTCGGTTTTGCGGCGACGACCGCCAATGGGCAGCGTGGGCCTGTGGGCAGTTTTGGCCCTACTGATCATCGCTCCGGTCACGTGTTTTCTGCTCTTGGCCGTGAGCCCCCGACTCTTGGGTCAAGGACCGCAGTACTTTACTCTGCGCTTCATTGGCCAAGCTTTCCAGGGCAACACCGGCCAGGGAATCTTCAATTCACTCTGGGTCTCGACGACCGTATCGGTCCTCGCGGTTGCCTGCTCAACGGTTCTCGCGTGGCTCGTAAGTCGAACCAACGTCTACGGCCGGCGAATGTGGACGGTGACGATGTGGGCCCTTTTGCTGGTCCCCACGTGGATGATGACGCTCGGCTGGACTGACGTGCTCCAACCATTTGGCGTTTCGCAGTTTCTCGGCCTTAATTCCTCGTACCTGTACGGCCAATTCTTTGGTCCAACGGGGATCATCGTCGTACTCACGGTCGCCGCTACCCCGTTTTCCTACTTCGTAGTTTCCGCCGGCCTGCAGGGACTCGGGTCAGAGTTTGAAGACGCCGCTCGTATCCACGGGGCGTCACGATTCCTGACTGTGAGAACCGTCCTACCGATTATCGCCCCCGCACTGCTTAGTGCGTTCGCGATTAGTTTCGCCGAAACGATGAGCGACTTCGGTGTCGCTTTTACCCTCGGTTACCACAGCCACTTCCCGCTAGCGACGTACACACTGTTCAGCGCCATTAGCAACTTTCCGGCGAATTTTCCGGTGGCCGCAGTGGTCGCAGTTGTGTTGATTGCCTCGACGGTCCCACTGATACTCCTGCAATCCCACGTAATGCGCAAGAGGACGTTCGCCGTTCTCTCCGGGCGGACCCGCGCCCCTCGTCGACGTGAATTAGGACCATTAGCTCGAGTCGCCACCACCGCCGGCGTCGTCGGCTTCTTCGCCATCGCGCTGGGAGTTCCCGTGCTTGGCGCTGTCATCGGTTCTTTTGTTCAGAATTTAGGGATCTACTCAAGTACTCCGGTGCACCTAACTACGACCTACTACGAGCAGGTCATTCACCCTTCCATCATCGGTAAGGGTCTGGGCGCACCCCTGCTACTGTCCAACCAACTGGGCTTCATCGTCGCCGGCGCCACGGGGCTCTTGGCCCTCGTCCTCGCCCGGCGCCTAGTCCAGAGCACGGGGGGCTGGAGCCAACGAATTACCGACGTTTTTCTACTCGGATCCGTCGCCGTGCCCGGCGTCGTTTTAGGCGTTGGGTACATCTTCTTCTATAACCTCAACTTCATCACGTCACACGTGATCGACCTCTACAAGACCCTGCCCCTTTTGGCCCTAGCTCTCATCGCGACCTCTCTCCCGGGGCAAACGCGTTTCATGGCGGGTCCGGTAAGCCAGATTCAGCCCTCACTGGGGGAGGCGGCGCGCGTGCACGGCGCGTCGAGATTTCGGACGTGGCGTACAACGAATTTTCCCCTCGTGTCGAGGGTGCTGCTGTGGGGTTGGTTACTCACGTTCACCAAAACCATTTCAGAACTGGCCATCGCTCAGGTGCTATACCCCCCGAGTCAAGAGCCGGCCTCGGTGACAATTCAGGCTTACCTCGCCAACAACGCCCTCGGAACCGGCACCGCAATGACCGTCATCACTCTCGTAGAAATGTTCGGCGCCATCGTCTTAGCGCTGGGACTCTACCGAGTGGTTACGCCCCGCGGTTGGCGAAGAATCGGGTGGAGCGAGGTAAGCGGGTGAGCACCGGCGAGGCCCGCCGGGCCGTGGCGCTCTCGCTGCGCCAACTCAGTAAGAGATTCTCGGACAAGACCGCTCTCGACTCGGTCAGTTTCGACGTCGAGCCGGGGACTTTTCTCGTACTGTTAGGGCCGTCGGGATCGGGCAAGACCACCTTACTGCGTTGCCTCGCGGGCATTGAACGGCCCACGAGCGGAACGATTCTGATTGATCGTCGGATGGTCGCCGGTCCCGATACTTTCGTCCACCCCGAAAAACGTCGACTCTCCATGGTCTTTCAGGACTACGCACTGTGGCCCCACTTAAACGTACGTAGGAACGTGGCCTTCCCCCTCGCGCGATCGTCACGCTCGACGACTGACAAAAGGGCCCGGGTCGAGGACCTGCTCGAGCGAGTGGGCATCGGTCACCTCGCCAATCGGTTCCCCAATCAACTTTCGGGCGGCGAACAGCAGCGCGTCGCGCTGGCGCGGGCCCTCGCCGCGGACGTGGGTCTCATCCTCTTCGATGAGCCGCTATCGAATCTCGACTCTGACCGACGTGAGCAGTTACGCATTGAGATTGCCACGTTAACTCGAGAAGCGGGGGCCACCGCGGTCTACATCACGCACGACCAGTCCGAGGCGTTCGGCCTAGCCGACGTCGTGGGTGTCTTAAATCACGGAAGTCTCGTACAGTTCGACACTCCCGAGTCCATCTATTTGCGGCCAGCCAACGCCTTCGTCGCTCGTTTCACCGGCGTGGCGGGAGAGTTCGGTGTCCGCGTTATCAGGGCCCGCGGGGGCGGGCGCTACGACGTTGAACTTCCCTTCGCGCGGGGCCAGCGCATCGAAGCGATCGCTCTGGAGGAACTCGAACTCGGCAGTACCCAGAGTCTGTTCGTACGTGCCGCGGGCGTGACGCTCGGCCCCACGAGCGAACTATGCGGCGTGACGGGCCACGTTATAGATGTCGCATTCACGGGTAGGGGCTACGAGCACGTCGTGCGGGTGGGCCCCGAAGCTCAGCTGAGTAAGGTTTTCTCAACATCTCGCTTTGAACGCACGAGTCAAGTTCGAGTGTCGTTCGAGGTGTCCGCTTGCCTCGTCATGCGCACCCCCACGAACGGCTGAATGGACCGCTCCCCGGCGCTAGGCCTGACGGTACTCGCGCGGTCGGGGCCCGTCTCGCTACCCATTTAGGGCTTCACCTCGCCACGGGGATGTCGCTCCCCATTTAGTTGAACCGGCGCGGGTGCAGGCGGCGGCGACGTGGCGCGAAGTAGTAACCGGTGGATCTTTGGTGCGTGGGGCGTCGATTTCACTACAGTTGTACGGCGATGTCGATAACCCGGGTCTACCTAGAGCTTGGTCGCCACTCGGCGTTCGCCGTCGCCCTGGACTGGCCGGGGTGGTGTCGCCGAGCTCGCCACCCCGAGGGTGCGCTCGACGAGCTCGACGCTTACCGCGAGCGCTACCGGCAAGTCGTGTCTCGGCCGTTTCGCCCTGGGCCTTTCGAGATAATTGGCACTCTCGAGGGCAACGCCACGACCGATTTCGGAGCGCCCGACGTGCGCGGACCTTGGGACGAAGACCCCTTGTCGACGCGGGAACTATCGCGACAGATCTCCCTCCTTAACGACTGCTGGACGTACTTCGACGCCGTTGTCGCCACCGCGCCGGCGGCCCTACGGCGCGGACCCCGCGGTGGTGGACGAGACCGAGATGCCGTGGTCGACCACGTGCGCGAAGCCGAGCGGGCCTACAGCTCGCGCGCCGGACAGCGCATCGTCAAGCGAACTCCGTGGGCGGAGCAACGCGCCACCCTCACCAGTGCCCTACGTACTTCCCTCGAAGGACCCTGGCCGCCCGGCTACGCGATTCGACGGTGCGCGTGGCACGTGCTCGACCACGCCTGGGAAATTGAGGACAAGAGCACCTAAACCGTCACCGAGAATCGACCTCGGCGGAATCGTCGTGACGCAGTTCCAATACGCGATCGCTGTGAGCGAAGCCGAGTCGACGGTAAAAAGGGAACGACGCTGCACTGGGGTGGACCATTACGTAGTCGAGTCCCTCGGCTCGCGCGGTCGCTAAGGCTTCTCCCACGAGTTCAGTTCCCAGGCCCCGACCTCGGTGCTCCGGAACCACGTACACGCTCTGGAGCATGCCCCCACGGCGGAGAAACCGTTCAGGTCCCGGCACGCGATCGATGACCACGAGCCACGCACACCCGACTGCGGTGCCATTAAGTGTGACGAGGTGCGCGAAGTGAGTGTCACGATGTGCGTCACGCCACTCGCGGAACCGATTGGCGAACTCCGCGAGGTCGCACCCCTTCTCACCGCCCTCTTCACTCCGCCATCGAAACCGCAGAGCCGCCAACAGGTCACCGTCGTCGTCGGTTAGATACGCGCCCGTCGCCATCGCATTAAAACTAGAGCCTTCACTCATTTAGTCGGGGTGCACAGCGAGTCACCGGTAACCGAGCTTGGTGGGCGGTGCGCGGGGGCGGGGGGTGTCCCACGAATCACTCCCTATTCGATCGCCCAGAGTAGGCGGAAGTAGCGTATCTTGTCGGCGTCGGGGTCAACGCCGTAGCCGTCGTATACAAAATATTCATAACCCTCCCCGTAGTTCCACCGAGTACTCCACGCCGCTATGGCGAGGTCGGACCAGCGGTCCCCTCGACCGAGCCGACCGAGATCGACGTGTCCCGTGACGTTTCCGCGAGCGTCGAGCAAGGTATTGGGAGCGCACGCGTCACCGTGGCATACGACCACGTCCTCGTCGGGCGGATCATTCAATTCGAGCAACGCGTCGGCGACGTCAAGTCCGCGAAATTCTCCGCTGAGTTTCGTCCTAGCCAAGTCGCCGGCCGCGGCGCGGCGATTCACCCCTTCGAGCCGCGAGTTGACCCCCGATTCGAAGGGGCAAAGTGACTCGCTGAGCCCCGAGTGCAGTGTGCGAAGTCCCCGTCCGATTGCCCGGGCCGCTGTTTCGGGCTCGCCCCGCCACCGTGGCGTGACGGCGTTGGTCCCTTCCAGCGCGCGACTGAGAAACCACGAGCCTTCGTCGTCCGCACCCCAGTCCAGCACGGTGGGCACCGTAACGAACGGCCCCGCCCACGCCAGTCGTTCAATCTCGTCGCGCAAGTCGATTCCGCTGCCGCGCGGCGTCCACTTGACGTAGTGCTCGGTCGGACGAGCCCTCACGCGCACCGTCAGACCACCTACCTCGTTTCGCCACTCGACCGTGAACCGATGGGACCCGACGAGGCGACGTAACGCGTGAGGCAAGACGACCGGTTCGTCCGGCGGACCCGAAAGCCCGATCACGGCGCCGCCGCCCCTACGCCGAAAGCGCCCGAGCGAGGTCGTCAATTAGATCGGTAACGTCCTCAATCCCTACGCTCAAGCGAATGAGATTATCGGGCGGTTCAAGCGGAGACCCCACGGTCGACGCGTGGGTCATCTGTGAGGGGAGTTCAATGAGACTCTCAACTCCCCCGAGCGACTCGGCGAGAGTGAAGATCCTCGTCGACTCGCAGACCCGGCGCGCCGCCGCGGCGTCACCCGTCGTGGTGAAGCTGACCATGCCACCGAAGTCACTCATCTGTTCGGCCGCCACCGCGTGATTGGGGTGCGAGGGTAGGCCCGGGTAATACACTTCACGAACCGAGCGGTGGGCCCCCAGATAGTCGGCGACCGCCCGAGCGTTCGCGCAGTGTCGCTCCATCCGCACCCCAAGGGTCTTTAGTCCGCGCAGTAGCAAGTAGCAGTCGAGGGGACCGGGCACCGCTCCAATGGCGTACTGATTGAAGCGCAGCGACGCCGCAATTTCGTCGTCGTTAGTGGCGACGAATCCCCCCACCACGTCGGAGTGGCCGCCGACGTACTTCGTCGTAGAGTGCACGACCACGTCGGCCCCCCGTTCGAGTGGTCGCTGTAAATACGGCGTTGCGAAGGTGTTGTCGACGACGAGCGTGGCGCCGCGTGAATGTGCGAGATCGGCCACCGCCGCGATTGACACCACTCGCAGCAACGGGTTGCTCGGCGTTTCGACCCACACGACGCGGGTCGAGGGCCGTAGGTTCGCGGTGACCTCGGCGCCGTCGCTTAAGTCCACGCAACTTACTTCGACTCCCCACGACCCGAAGACGCGAGTGAGGAGACGGTACGTTCCGCCGTAGACGTCGCCACCGAGCACCACGTGGTCACCGGGCGAAAGTGTGCGCAGGATTGCGTCCTCGGCGGCCAGTCCCGAGGCGAACGCGACGCCGTGGCGGGCACCTTCGAGGTCGGCCAGACAAGACTCCAATGCGGAGCGCGTAGGGTTAGCGACTCGCGCGTAATCCGAAAACCTCGCGACCCCGACCGCGTCTTGAGCGTAGGTGGACGTGAGGTACACCGGAGGGTTGACGGCCCCGGTCAGAGAGTCGGGCTCGGAGCCTACGTGGACTGCCCGGGTATTAAAGCCGTTCACGCGTTGCTGCGCTGTTCCAAGAACCCGAGCAAGTCACTGCGGGTGAGGACGCCCACCGGGTGACCACCGTCTAAGACGAGGACCCCAGCGGCCGTACTGAGTCGACGGGTCAGTTCGGTCACGCTAACGCCCACGCCGACCATCGGCAGGGGCTCATCCGCGACGTCCCTCACGGGCAGGTTGAGAACTGACGCGTCCCTCGTCGAGGCCTCCAAAAGACCGAGTTCGCTCAACGAGCCCGAGACCTCCTTCGCGGCGAGGGGTAGCTCGTCGGTCACCGTCACGAGCAGTTGTGAGACGTCCTTTTCGCGCATGAGCGAGATTGCGTCGCGCACCAAAACGTCTTCGGTCACGAGAACCAGGTCGGCCAGGCCGTCGGCCTGGCGCGCCACCTTAGTCTGGAGGACGTCGCCCACGTCCATTTCGCCGTGAGGTCGCAGGAACCCGAAGTCCGTCATCCACGCGTCATTAAAGATCTTCGAGAGATATCCGCGACCGGAGTCCGGTATCAAAACGACCACGACCGCGCTCGCGGGTAGCGTTCGGCCCACGCGCAGCGCCGCGGCTACCGCAGTACCACCGGAGCCGCCAATGAGTAGTCCCTCGCGCCGCGTGACGGCGCGCGCCGTCGCGAAAGCGTCCGCGTCGGAGATCGCCACCACTTCGTCGACCAGCGCGGGGTCGTAGTTGGCCGGCCAGAAATCCTCACCCACGCCTTCGGTGAGGTAGGGCCGTCCCGCTCCCCCCGAAAAGACGGAGCCAGCGGGGTCGGCCGCGACCACGCGCACCGCTGGATTTTTCTCTTTGAGGTACCGGCCGACACCAGAGATTGTTCCCCCCGTGCCGGCGCCAGCGACGAAGTGAGTGACCCGTCCACGAGTCTGCTCCCAGATTTCCGGTCCCGTGGTCTCGTAGTGCGCGAGGGGATTATTGGGATTGGAGTACTGATCGGGTCGAAAGGAGTGGGGCGTCTCGCGGGTCAGGCGCTCGGCCGTGGAGTAGTACGAACTGGGGTCCTCCGGGGCGACGGCGGTCGGGCAGACCACCACCTCGGCCCCGTAGGCCCGCAGCACGTCAATCTTCTCCGGGGCCATTTTGTCACTCATCACGAAGATGCAGTGGTAACCGCGCTGCGCCGCCACGATCGCGAGCCCTACTCCGGTGTTGCCACTAGTGGGCTCAATGATGGTCGAACCCGGTGTGAGTAGACCGTCGCGCTCGGCGGCGAGCACCATAGCGAGTGCCGGACGATCTTTCGAGCTCCCGCCGGGATTCGTGGTCTCTAGCTTCGCTATCAAATCGCAGTCGAGATCTTGACCAATGGTGGCTAGGCGAACCATCGGTGTACGGCCAATCAGTTGCAGCGGGCTCGCGGCCACGTCCATCTCACCGTCGACCACAAGCCTCACCTTCTTTCGCCGCACGCGAACTCAAGACGCCGTCAGCGCGCCGTTCATACTCTAAGGCACCGGGCGCGCAGCGTCCGGGGCCCAGATCGGCTACCGCCGGGCCAGGACCTCGACGTGGGGGATGACGAAGATTGCGTCTTCGCGCAGCGCCCAACGGCGAAAGGCCGCGGCGATCTCATTCAACTCCCCCTCGTTCGTTAGCCCGTACTCGAGGCTCTGGTGAGCGAAATCGCTCGAAACGGCCCGTTCGGCCCAGAGACCACCCCACCACTGGCGCTCGTCGAGCGACTCGTAGGTCCAGGTGGATGACGTCGTCGTCACGTCACTAAAACCGCCCCGCAGGACCCAGGATTTTAGGTGGCGTCCCGCGTCGGCTTCGGCTCCGTTACGCCGCGTGAGCGCGTGGTAGAGCTCGCGCCAGCGATCGAGCAGGGGGTCGGACGGGGCCCAGGCGAAGGCGCCGTAGTCGGCGTCTCGCACCGCGAGCACTCCCCCCGGGCGAAGTACCCGTCGCATCTCCTCAATCGCGGCCACCGGCCGGCTCAAGTGTTGGAGAACTTGGTGAGCGTGCACTACGTCGAACTTTTCGTCGGAAAACTCCAGGTGATAGACGTCGCCAACCACGAAGGAGAGTCCGGTCGTGGCGCCGTACTGGCTACGAGCGGCGGTGATTACTTCCGCGGATCTATCGAGTCCAATAACGCTTCCCCCGCCTACGCGTTGGGCGAAGTCGACCGTAATATTTCCTGGACCGCACCCCACGTCGAGCAGGGACGCTCCCTCGGTCAGGTGGTCGAGCAGGTAGCGGGCCGAGTTCTCAGCGCTACGCCACTGGTGGCTCGCGAGGACTGAAGGGTGGTGACCGTGGGTGTAACGATCGGCCATAGGAAACGACCTTAACCGTTGTCGAGCTCACCCATCGCAGAGCGCGTCGATCGCACTTTGAAGTGCGAAGGAGACCAGTCGTCGCAGTTGCTCTCGGTCGCGTGACGCTAAGAACCTCTTCGACGCCTGCTCGCCGTTTCGGCCGCGACTGGCCGTAACGAGCTCCCCTCTCCGGCGCCCTCGCAGTCGACGCCACGTCGCGTGAATGGTCCCCAGGGAGAGATCGAGAGTGCACGATCCAACATCCAGGAGTTCACTCGTCGCGCGCCCGATACGTTCGCTCAACCACTCGGGGAGCTGGCTGATGTAGTCGTCGTCGGGCCTTACTCGCGTGGCTTCCAGTGACGAATCGGTCACCACCGCGCTCACCAGTTCCTCCGTCCCGGCGAGATACGTCCAGGGTAAGTCGATTTCACTCGCCACGCACCACGAGTGGTCCTCGGGCCACCAGAGATTCGCCGATACGGCGCCCCAGCGATCCGGCGCTATGTTGGTGACCTCCCCGAGTGTCCCCCGGTAGAGCCAGTAATTTCGCCACGGTAGTGCCACGACTTCCCGAGGGGGTTCTGGGGCGGGAATCACCTCTCTCGCTGTGCCACGTTCGGTAAGGAGAGCGGACTGCCCCGCGACGCTCCCTTCCCAGACGGCGAAGTAGCACACGTCGGAGGCCGCGGTCTCGAGGGCCAAGTGCCTCACGAGGGTGCGTACGTCCTTCGTCGCGGGCCGCCCCTCGGCCGGACCGGGCGCGCGCCAAGGCGGGGTCGAGCGCGGAGAGTGCTCAGGCAGGGCGACGTCGCGCCACGAGGACTTCGACGACAAGGTCGCGCCGCTCCAGGCCGAAACCTCGCTCCATCGCAAGTTCTCGCCGCCGCGAACCACCGACGTCGCGGGGTGGAGAAGTCGGGCGTATGCGGCGAATCCCTGAGGCACAACCGACCCGACGCGGTGTTCCTCGGGTGAGCGAAGTCTTTTGGCCAGCCACTGCGCCGGCGACACATCATCGAGCAGCGCCGGTGAGTCGCCGGGTTGCGCGGTTCCAGCTCCCGCGTTCAACTCCGCCACCTTCGATTCAAGCGGTGACGTAGAGCAATGCGAACCCGTCGTGGCCCTTAACGCCCACCGTCTGAATCGCGGTTCCGCGCACGCGAGGGTGCGCCGCCGCCAGTTCGAGAAACGTCCTCACGGCGATGACTCGCTCGTCGGTGGCGTGCTCGTTGACGACCTCGCCGCCGCGCACGACGTTGTCGGCCACAATCAGCGACCCGGCGTGAGCGAGGAGAAGGGACTGCTCAAAGTAGTCCGGGTAGCTCTCCTTGTCGGCGTCGATAAAGATGAAGTCGAAAGGTGCCGTACGCTCGGCGACTAGTTGGCGAAGTGACGTCGACGCCGGGCCCACCAAGACCTCTACTACGTCTGCGAATCCGGCTCGCGCCACGTTCGATCGCGCGACGCTGGCGTGACGCTCATCGAGTTCGAGCGAGACGAGAACGCCACCGGGTCCGAGCGCACGCGCTAGCCAAATCGTGCTGTACCCACCCAACGTACCAATCTCGAGAATCCGTCGCGCGCCGCTCACCGTGGCCAGAAGTTCCAACATCCGACCCTGGTTCGCCGCGACGTTGATCGGTGGTAATCCGGAAGCCTCACTGTCAGCTAAGGCGTCGAGCAGCGCCGAGTCCTCTAGGGCGAAGAGGTTAGTTATGTAGTGGTCAACACTCTGCCAAAGTTCCTCGGGCACTCCGACAGTATCTCAGACTCGCTACGAACGCGCCACCGAAACTAAGTTTTCGCCGCGTTAGCGACCAACACCTCGCGCAGCCCCAATGTGAAGAACGTGTCGTCGTCGACGTACTCCGGCGACGCCAGCAAAACTCCCGATCTCGGGCTTTCACTCCAGAACCCCTCCACGTCAACGACGACCACGGCGGCCACGAGAAGCTCCGCGGGAAGCCCCTCGGCGGTAGTGAGTTCGTTGACCACTCGGTTTATCGCGCCGGAGCGCGCGGCGCGCCGCGCCGCGTCGAGGTCATGAAAACTGCTCTCACGGCGCCAGTGCAGAGCTTCGTGGTAAAGGGCGCGAGCGACTACGCGTAAGTCGTGCGCGTTGGCCAAACTCTCGAACTCGGGGGGATCGAAAACCCGCGGCGGCGAGTCGGGGCCCGCGATGGCACGACCGGACTCGCCGCTGAACTCCCCCAACGCCATGGCGCACTCAAAGAGGACGACCCTGCGCCACCAAGCGGGCCACTGAGTACTCACGTCACCTAGATCGACGTCACCGGCGCGCGCGGTGAGGTCGGGAACCTCACCTAAGAGCGTCGGCACCTTCGTACCGGCGGACCCCGTGGTGAGACCCAGGGCGTCTCGAATGAAAAGAACTGCGTGGAGCAACTGACTGGCGTGGGTCACCGACACCTTCCACGACGGCGCTCCCGCTCGCTTCACTCCACCTCCCCACCGCACGGCGACTTTCTAGCACGCTCGTGCGCCACTCGCTCGCGCAATCGGCCCGCCCTAAACGGTGGCCCTACCCGTCGGGCGTTGCCGGGTCACGTAGCCATCTCGACAGGACCACGACGTCGGCTTCACCGTAGCCGAGATTTTCGTAAAAACTTCGCACCGGGCCACCGTCCCCCCTTACCATGAGTTGGACTTTGTCGATCCCTCGCTCGCCGAGCCACACCTCGGCGGCGCGCACTAGTCGCGTCGCCCGCCCACTGTGACGCGCCCGTTGCGCGACCGCCAGGTAGTAAATCCACCCGCGGTGCCCGTCGCTACCCACCATGACCGTGCCCACGAGCGTCGTTTGATCCTTGACGCCGAGCACCGCCGACGACGGCGATGCGAGCGCCCGGTCGAAGTCGACTCCGGGACTGTTCCAGGGACGCGTCAAACCCGCTTCGGCCCAAAGCGCGGTCGCGGCGGAGCGGTCAACGGAGGTTAGCTCTTCGACGTCTTCAATCACCTATCGATGACCCCTCGCTCGCCACGCAGCATCTACGAAAGTGCCACTAAGTCCGACCACTGGCCACGGACGTCCCAAAGATGGTGGACGAGATCGTGCAGACTGTAAGTCGCGAGACTCTCCACCGTGAAGCGACTCCCGTTGGAGCGTCGACCGGCGCGCAGCCACTGGTCGTCGCGCACCTGCCCCAATCGGTCGCCGTAACGCCACCCCGCTTCCACGAGCTCTCGGGCGACCGTCGTGGGCTCTTGGGTGTCGTAATCGCCAGAAACGGCCGCCGCGTCCTGGTCCCAGCTTTCGAATTCGGGGTTGTCGTGGTCCAACATCAACCCGAGTCGAACATCGAAGATTCGAAAGACGTCTCGGACGTGGCAGCCGTATTCGAGGGTGGACCAACGATCGTCGCGAGGGCGCGTGCGCACATTTTCACCGTGAAGGGAGTTACGCCACGCCTCGGCACTCTGGCGCACGGCGTCGGCGACGTTGGCCCGCGAGACAGCCGCGGCGTCGAAGCCGCACTCGGGGCAACGCCGCTCCAAAACCCAGGTCCAATCCTTGATGTCGGCGTCGAGGGGCATCCGCTCAGAGTATCGCCGCCGCGAAGGGCTTGGCGCGAGTGGTTCGCGACGACGCCCTTCTAAACTCGACCCGTGACCAAAGTTGTCGCACCGCGCCACCGTCGATGGGCCCACGCGCGCCGTTGGCGCTCGCTGGCTCGGCGGGCCACGATTTTGATGGCGGCGCTAATGGTTGTCACCACCCCCGCCGCGGCTTCCACTCACTCGAGTGGACCACCGCTCATCACCGAGAATTTTTCGCCGCTCGCCTGCCACTCGAATACCACGCTCGGACTCGAGGGCTGCGCCGAAGCGCGTCTTACTAGGGCCGACCTGCTCGTCAATCGAGAGCTCTACGTAACGTTTAGCCAACTAACGACCGCCGGCGCGCGCCGGGCTTTCGACCGTAGCGAAATCTCGTGGATGACCTATCGGCGCAACGCCTGCCTCTCGGTGTCGGCCATCTTCGCGGGTGGCACGATCGCACCCCTTGAGTTCGCCGACTGCGAGGTCACCGCCGACCAAAACCGAAGCCGGGACTTGCACTTCTTCTATCGATTACTGGTCCAGGGCCACCGCGCTCCACCGTGGCCGGCGTAATAACCGGCCTAGCTGGGCGCCTTTAGCGCGCGGAGGTCCCGCGTGTCGATAGGACGACGACGAGGCACAAGGTGACAACCCCCACCACTTCAAGGACAAAAGCCACCGACGCGAACGGAGCCGCCCAGGTGTCACGAAAACCGAAGAGACCGTGGGTGACCGAAATGAGGAACCCGGCCGCGGTCGCCGCGGCGAATCCGGCGCCCGCCAGAGCGCAACCCACGCGGCGCAGCACCACCACGGCGAGGGCGAGGGCGGCGCCCACGACGACTTGAACAATGAAAAGCTTCCCCACGGTGGGGATGTTGCGGTAACCGAAACCATCCCAGAGTCGAAAGTGAAGGTAACTCGAAGTCGCGATCGCTAAAGCGCCAACGAGATTGAGCACCACGACCACGGAATTGGCCCTGACCGGACGAAGGGAGCGTTGAACGAGTGACGACGACTTCACGTGAACTATTCGGTGCGGCTCGTTCTTTGGATGTCGCGGACCGGGAAAAGCCGGCGTTGCCGCTCTCGGCTCGCGAGCCAATCGGATCACTCGTCGAAGGGAGACGGGCCCGCGAACCCTCGCCGGTGATTCTTCGCGGGAGTCGGTTGCGCCTAGGGTTACGGAGCCACCACTTGTGAACGATAGGGGAGCCGTGTCAAAGCCACGTCGACGAACCGTCGTTTGGGGAACCCACTCGCCACGGGGTCGGAGGCGCCGGAGTTTCGTCGCGAGGGTCGCCGCGACAGTGCCCCTCTTGTTCTTCGCCAGCGCAGCCGCGAGTGCGACGCGCTCCGAGGGCGCGACCGCCCCGAGCGTAGCGGCGACCGTATCCGCGCACGGCGCTCAGTACTTAGGGGCGCCGTCATCCAATGGCTCGCCAGTCGTTTCGATCGCCGCTAGTCCCGGGGGCCGGGGCTACTACGTGCTGAGCGCGAACGGCGTGGTCAGCGCTTACGGCGCCCCCTACTTTGGATCACTCGGCGCCAAGGAGCTACCCGACGGCGTAACGGCGACGGGTCTCGCCGTTGACGAAGCGACGGGCGGGTATTGGGTCCTCACTTCCGACGGCCACGTCGAGGGTTTTCGCGCACCGTATCGAGGCGAGCCCCACATTGCGCTCGGGGGGTGGGGCCAATACCCCGCCGCCGTCGCCCTCGCGCCCACGCCCGACGGGCGGGGCTACTACGTGCTGCGCGCCAACGGAGCGATCGACGCCTTCGGCGCGACCGCGCGCCCGTCTCACGCCGGCCGCTTGCCCTACGGAACGACCGCCCCCGTGGTCGCCGTTTCAATCGCGGTTGACCCGATCACGGGTGGGTACTGGGTCGCCACCTCAGTGGGAGGAGTCTGGGCGGTCGACGCCCCCTACGACGGCTCACCACTTTCGACCGCCCACGGTCACTACAACGGTGTCGCCACCGTCGCCATCGCCCCACTCGCGAACGGCGGCGGTTACGACCTGGCTCGGGCCAACGGCCAGGTCACGAGCTACGGCTCGGCGCCGGCGTCGGTGGCGGCGACTCCCCTTCCTTTTGGAGCGGTGGTCAGCTCCCTCGCCGTCGACGACACCACGAACGGCTACTACGTGGCCCTCGATGACGCCACGGCCAGTGGATACGTCAATCCCCTACGCGCCGTGACGTCTCTCGTACCCCAAGAGATTGATCAGGGGGTCGACTACTGCGGCTTCGGACCCCTCTACCCGCTCGGTCCGGCCGTCGTTGTCAATGTCTATAACGCCGGCTGGCCCAGCGGCGTCTTCATCGCCTACCGACTCCTTTCCGGGTTGGCGCGCGGACGCGTCGTCTACGACGCCGAGAACATTACGCCGCTCGTTACTCGGGGTGAACGCGTCACGGCGACGACCGTACTCGGGATCCTCCACGACGCAAAAACCTGCCTTGAAACAGGTTGGGCGAATGGCCGACTACCCAATGGGCACGCCGCCGGACAGTTCGAATACGACGGACGAAACTCCACCGCGTACGGCCTCAACTTCAGTGCTCTACTTTCGGACCTCGGGGTTCGCCCCGGACTGCCGCAACCCGGCGGCGTGCCAGGTCCGCTCAAGGGAAATTGGCCGACGTGGGGCTAGGCCACTACGACCCGAAGCCGAGTGCGGCGAAGTGAGCGCCTCGCCACCCGCAGGGCGATCCCACCTAGTCGCCGGGGCCGAAGTTTCTGACACCTAGCTCAAATATTTGAGGCGAGGGCGTCTAGATCGCGTCGCGCGTAGCCGCTGTGCTCATACTCCTCGTTCAAGATTACGCGAAGACACTCACCGACGGGGCGTTCACCGGTGGGGTGACCCGCCGTGTTGGGGGCCACGCAGACCCGCGAGAGTTCGTTAACGGTTAGCGCGCGTATCGTCACTTCGACCTCGTCCATTCGCTGACGCCGTAGGAAGAGGACTTCGTCGAAGGTCGGAGTCGCTCCGGGATCGAGTCCCCAGCTAGCGGGATCGCTAAGCCACGACCCGGCGACACCCCAGGGGTGATAGGGGCGCGGCTCCCCCTTCACCATTCGCCTTAACCAACAGTCGGTCGCCAGGACGAGGTGGCGAAGAGTTTCGACGAAGCTCCACTCGTCGTCGACTCGCTGATGGAGAGCCGCTTCCGGGAACTCGCGGGCGCGTCGCAGAGTTTCCTCCCACGTCCGTTCAATCATTTCCCACGCGTCGAGCATCCCTACCGGTGTGTCCGCGCGCAGTAGGGTCCGCTCGGGTTGGCGGCGTTCCAACTCCGCCGCTACGAGTGGTGCGACTTCGACGCCGTTTAAGCGGAGACCCCGAAAATCACCCGAAATATTCGCGTCGACGAACCATCCGTCAGTGATCGTGGCCGCTTCGAAGTTGGGCGCGTGTAGCCGGGCACGCGAGAGATCCAGATCCTCCCTGCGCGTGCCCGATAGGTCGGGACCCTTCTCGTAAGTCACTTCGCCTCCCGCACCCGCCGTAGCGCGGCCACCCCTCACATCAATTTTCGAAGCCGGGCGAATACCCCACCTCGCCGAGTGACGCTGCACCTCCGATTTTCACTCAGCGTAACGCATTGGCTCTCGCCGCGAGAACGACCGGTCGACGCTCAGCGAGGCGCCCCCGCACGACGAATGGATTGGCAACGACGACTACGTTTCGGTGCGATGCGGCCACGCGAGGGCGAAGGCTATTGAGCAGTTGTCGTTGTTGTCAAAGCGAACCCCAGTTGCGAGACGGTGGGCTTTTCATTCGCTAACCGACAACGGGGGAGAACGAGGGAGAGAATATCCGAATACCATCGTCCGCCTTCTGGCCTCGGGCCACGGGCCCTCACGTCATCCTTCGGCGATACAAGACGTGGGGACGTAGGGGTCCATCAACGACTAACGGGTGGTCAAAGTCGTCGCGCTCATCTCGCGAGAAACCCAACTTCTCCATCACCCGCCTGGAGCGAAGATTCACCCTGGTCGTGAAACTCACGACTTCACCGGAAGGGAATTCAACGTTCTGAGCACCCCACACGAGTGCTGCTTCCGCACCCTCAGTAGCGAAACCTTGGCCCCACGACGCCGCGCAAAGTCGCCATCCGATCTCAATGCAGGGGGTGAAGGGCGCGCTCCAACTGGGTTGGGAAAAGCCAATAAATCCAATGAACTGCCCTTCGTCTCTTCGTTCGACGGCCCACAATCCGTAACCTAGTTGCCAACTTTCGACGTAGCGATCAACGAGGGATTCGGATTCCCCGGTGGTAAGCAATCGAGGAAAGTACTCCATCACCGCGGGATCCGCGTTCATTAGAGCGAAGGGTGTTCGATCGCCGTGAGCCCAAGGTCGAAGTAGGAGTCTTGGCGTCGTTACGACTGGCCCCTCAATCATCAGCCGCAGTTTAGAACCCCCCAACTCAGAGGCTCGCGGCACCGTCTTTGGAGGTTGTTGCGCGTGACGGCACCGTTCCACCACCTGGTCAATCACGGGGGTGGTGTCTGGTTTCGCTAACCAAACGCAACGTGCGTGATATGTCCGAAACGTCTCGCCTCTCGAAGAGAAGTCAGTAGAGCCGGTGGACCCTGTGGGTGCTCCACGTCTTGCAATCCGCGTCGAAATCGTAGTCGAGGTACGTCATTCGATACGGCGACTATGACCGTGTGTGGCAGACGGGTGTTTCTCGCTCGAGCGATCGCCTAGTATTTCTCGGAAAATCGTAACGCGAGAGCTTCGTAACGCTCTGCGCGGTGAAGAAATAACTCGCCATATTCATCCTGAATCTAGGAGCGCTAAACGTTCGTCTAGCGCGTTTTGATAGAAACGACTTCTATCCACGCGTTCCAATGCCGTATTGAAAATAGTCGGCAGTTTCGTGGATTTCTACATTGAGCCCAACTCGCTTACACGTATCTTCCAGCACCGCCGCAGTCCAGAAGTTTTTGATGATTGTGAACTCCCGGCCATCATCCAGTCGACGAGTCATCAATTCCTCATCTCTCGAAGGGAGTACGTGATCTGCGGCTGTGCTGGTGTGCTCCTTACGGGAGTCCAAGAAGAACACCGTTCCGCCGCGTGTGAGCATCGTCTCAACTTTGGCGAGGAATTCGTCAATGCGGTCCGCTGGAATGTGGCTTATCCAAAAGCAGAAGACCACCGCATCGAATTCCCGTGTGGGGTGCCACTCAAAGAGGTCCGCCTCAACGAAGGTGACCTTCTCTACCTGATCGCCCAATCGCTGACGATTCAACTCAATCATCTCGCTCGAAGCATCTACTGCGGTGATATGGGCCGCTCGATTGCAGAGTTCTTTGGTCCAAATTCCCGTGCCTGGCGCTAATTCGAGAATGTTCTTCTCATCGAGTGGAAGGGCTCTGAGGGCCCGGCGCACCTCCTCCACCTGTTCAAACCAACGTCGCGTGGCCTCTTCGCCGCGGTCATAGCGTCCAAGGCGCAAAAACCAATCGTCATACTCAGTTGCGCGCGCCCGATAGTAATCAATCTGTTCAAGCAACACAACGTCAGTGTCAGCGTCTCGAGGCACGTGAGAATTCTCTCACTCGTCGTCTATGCCATCGAAACGTGTACCTATAGACATTCGTCTGGCGTCTTCCCACGGGGACGCAGAGTCAATTCAATACTTGGATGGTCTTCACAAGAGGAAGATGCTCTGGCAACGCATCACCGTTCAAACGCATGCCCTCCAAGTGGAACGGGATTGCTTCATGCATGTTCTCGATTACCACGTCAACCGTTTTCCCCGTCGTAATAACGCCATCGAGACCAATGACGTACGCAGCAAAGTTAGTTCCCGCATCCTCAATTACAATCGTGTATTCAGTCATCGCCTTCGCCTCTCGATTCCTACCTGTTTCATGATGCTAGCGAGCGTTCGAGTAGGCACTTCATCAGAAAAGTGACCTGGAACGGTAACACAACGATTCTTGGCGCGATGATGGAACTGGCGATGACTTCCGCGCTGTCGAGTAAAGAACCAACCGTCATCTTCCATCACCCTGATGACGTCTCGCACGTTCACGATTCACAACGGTTTCCGGAATCGTCAAAATATGAGTGCGAAGGATCTACTTCGCTGGCTCCTTACTGTTTAGGAAGGACGATAGAAATTGGTCTACCGCAGATTGATAAAAGTACGAGGCTGTTAGGAAGCGACTTCGACCAGCACCACTTGCGACGACGGCGGCGGGACATCTTCGCCGTGCTCAATCATCGATACGATGTGCAACTCGATGGCCTCGTGAATGTTGGCGGTGACTTCTTCGAGGGTATAGCCCGCAGAAACGCAGCCCGGGAGGTCGGGAACGTA
>JAKBAB010000042.1 GCA_021815645.1 Actinomycetes bacterium | reverse complement strand
GGCTGCTCGGGCCGCGAGACGAGCACCTACGAGTTATCGAACGGGCCTTTCCCCGATCGAAGATTCGCGTTCAGGGAAACCAGATCACGGTCAGTGGCGACGACGCCCCGACCGTGCTTCGTCTCTTCGACGAACTAGTGCTGGTTCTCCAAGGGGGTCAGGCGCTCGACGTGGCGAAGGTGAGCCGCACCCTCGACATGGTCGCCGACGACTTGCGCCCCAGCGACGTTCTCGGTCACCGGGTCGTGCGCGGCGTGAAGGGCCAGATGATTCGGCCCTCGACGGGCGGACAGAAACGTTACGTCGACGCGATCGATCAGTCCATCGTGACCTTCGCTATCGGCCCGGCGGGCACGGGTAAGAGTTACCTAGCGGTCGCGCAGGCCGTCGCGGCGCTGCAGGCCCACCACGTCCAAAGAATCGTCCTGACGCGTCCGGCCGTGGAGGCCGGCGAGAACCTCGGGTTCCTGCCCGGTGACCTGATGGCGAAGGTCGACCCCTACCTGCGGCCGCTCTACGACGCCCTCTACGACCTCCTCGGCGCCGAGGGAGCCCAGCGACTCCTCGCCAACGGCACCATTGAGGTGGCGCCGCTCGCGTTCATGCGCGGGCGAACCCTCAACGACTCGTTCATCATCCTCGACGAAGCCCAGAACACCACGCCCGAGCAGATGAAGATGTTTCTAACGCGCATCGGCTTCAACTCGAAGGCCGTCGTCACGGGCGACGTCACCCAAATTGACCTCAACGGCCGTCGTAGCGGACTGGTCGCTCTCGACCAGATCCTCGGGGAGGTCGAGGGCGTACGGTTCGTCTACTTAGGGGCCAAGGACGTCGTGCGTCACCGAATAGTGGCCGACATCGTGGCCGCGTACGAGAGGTTGACGTGAGCGTCGACGTTTTCGCCGCCGACGAGCAGAGTGACTGGGGGATCGACCTCGAGCGGTGGAGCGCCCTGGCTAAAGCGGCGCTCATCGACGAAGGCGTGCGCGGGGTCGCGGAGGTCTCGCTCATCTTCGCGGACGAGGCGGCGATCGCCGATCTGCACGAACAGTTCCTCGGCCAGTCGGGCCCGACCGACGTCTTGAGCTTCCCCATCGATACCGACCCCGAACCGTCGGGCCGGGTGCCCGACGCCGGGGGATCGGGGCCCGGTGAGGCGCCCGCGCCGGAGATTCCTCAGTTGGTGGGCGACATCGTGATCTGCCCCGCCGTCGCGGCCCGCAACGCGCAACTGCACGAAGTCTCCCTCGAAGACGAAGTGGCCTTGCTCGTGGTCCACGGCGTATTGCACCTGCGCGGGTGGGACCACGTCGTTGACGAGGAGGCCGAGCGAATGGAGGCGCGCGAACGCGAACTACTCACGCGCCACTACCGCGCGCGACCGTCGTGATCGCGGCCGCGTGGCGAACTGGTGATAGTTACCTAGCCGGGTCGGTGGTGGTGCTGTTGGTGTTGTCGGGTTTCTTCGCCATGGCCGAAACCTCCCTAACTCGAATGAACAAGTCGCGAGCCCGATCCCTTCGTGACCAGGGGCGACGCGGTGCCCGGGCGTTGGTCGCCCTGGCCGAGTCGCCCGAAAAGTTCCTCAACCCCCTGCTACTACTCGTACTGATCTGTCAACTGGTGTCGGCGACGATGGTCGGGGTCCTCGCGGGTCGACTCTTTGGTGCGGCGGGGGTCTTCGTCGCTACCGCCGGGGAAGTGGTCGTCATTTTCGTCGCTTTCGAAGCGATTCCCAAAAACTTCGCGGTCAAACACCCCGACGACGCGGCGCTCGCGGCGGCGCCCGTGGTCGGTCGCATTTTGTCCTTCTGGCCCGTACGAGCTATTTCGGTGGTGCTCCTCGCGGTCGCCGACGGAGTCATTCGCCTCTTCGGGGGAGGCGGTTCGACTCCGCGGATGACCGAGTCTGAGGTACTCGCGATGGCCGACGTGGCCCACGAAGACGCGGCGATTGAGTCGGACGAACGAAACTTCATTCACTCGGTCATTGAGTTCGGTGACACCATCGTGCGTGAGGTGATGGTGCCGCGTATCGACATGGTCTGCGTGGACGACAGCGCGAGCGTACGCGAGGCGCTCGACGTCGCAATTGCGACCGGACGCTCGCGCATTCCGGTGCTCGGGGCGAGCGTCGACGACGTCGTTGGCTTGGTGAACCTTCGACACCTCGCCCAACTGGTCGCCAACTCCCACGGCGACGACCCGATTCGTTCGCACATGGGAGAAGCCCAGTTCGTCCCCGAGACGAAGCGCGTCGCCTCGCTGCTAAGTCAGATTCGCCGCGCGAAGAGTCACCTGTTCGTCGTCGTCGACGAGTACGGTGGCACGGCCGGACTCGTTACCCTCGAGGACGTGCTCGAAGAGTTGGTCGGGGAGATCACCGACGAGTCCGACCCCAGTGACTTCGCCGCCGCGGTCGAGGGGCGGTCGTCGGACGCGGTGTACGTCAGCGGTCGACTCAATATCGACGACGCGAACGACGAGTTCTCCCTGGCGCTACCCAAGGACGGATGGGACACCGTAGGGGGACTCGTCTTGGACCTCGCCGGTGGCGTCCCCGACGTCGGCGACGTGCTGGCTACCGAGTTCTACCGGCTCACGGTGATTCGGATGGAGGGTCGTCGCGTGGAAGAGGTGCGGGTCGAGCCGCTCGGTGAACCGTGACTCGCGCCGGATTCGTCACCGTGCTCGGTCGTCCGAACGTCGGCAAGTCGACCCTCGTTAATCGCCTGGCGGGCACCAAGGTGTCGATCACGGCCGCCTCGGCGAACACGACCCGACACGCCGTTCGCGCGATCATTACAGCCGACGACGTACAGGTCATCGTGGTCGACACGCCCGGACTGCACCGCCCCCGAACGACGCTCGGCGGGCGACTCAACGCCGTAGCGCGCGGCGCGCTCGACGGTGTGGACGGGGTCGTGGCCGTCGTCGACGCGAGTGCGCCGCTCGGACCGGGAGATCGCGCCGCGATCGAGACGATGCTGCGCTGCGGACACGACGGTGGGGGACCGTCGCTCTTTCTGGCGGTAAATAAAGTCGACCGCCCCGGCCGCGAAGCGGTCGCGGCCCAGCTGTTCGCCGCGAGCCGTCTGGTGGAGGAGTTGGCGCACTCCCTCGACTGTGACGCACTGGTCGAGCGGGTCGAGTACGTCGCCGTTTCGGCCAAGACCGGGGAGGGGATAAGTACGCTGCTCGAACTGCTGCAATCGGTGATGCCCGAGTCACCCTTTCTCTACTCGAGCGACGAAGTTTCCGACGTCACCGAGGCCACGTGGGTGGCCGAACTCGTGCGAGAACAGCTCGTGCGAAAGACCTTCGACGAATTGCCCCACTCCATTCACTGTCGGGTTGTCGCCTTCGAATGGCCACACGTCACGGTAGAGATCCTGGTCGAGCGTGAGAGCCAAAAGGGGATGGTGATCGGCCGCGGTGGGCAGTTACTCAAGGACGTGGGGACCGCGGCGCGCCGCCAACTGCCCGAGGGGATGTACCTCGAACTGCGCGTGCGCGTTGAGCCGAGTTGGCAGCGGCGCGACGACGCCCTAGACCGCTTTGGGTACTGAGGCGTCGGCTCGACGGCGCCACCGGATGGCGAAGGCGAAAGTCAGCGCGATCGACCCCATTAGCGCGACGGCGAGGGCGACGACGGGACCGGCCGCGGTGACCAGGTACCTAAGACCCGTGGCCAGCACCGTCGCGGCGATTATCCGTCGTAACCACGTCCCCTTTACGCGACGTGACCAAAGCGAGCCGGCGATGGCTCCGGGTAGCGACCCGGCCACCACCTGCGCGGTGAGGGTTGCGTCGAGGTGGCCAAAGAAGAGCGAACCGAGCGCGGCCGCGACGGTCAGGGGCACGGATTGGGCGAGGTCGCTGCCCACGAGGCGGCGACCGGACAAAGTGGGGTAGAGCACTACCAGTAGGGCCACTATGAGCGAACCGGCGCCGACCGAAGTGGCGCCGACCATGACGCCGCCGAGCGCCCCTACGGTAACCGTGGCGAGGCGACGTACCGGGGGGTCGTCGCCGGTTTCGGGTGCCGGGGTCGTGACCGATCGCGCGAGGAGCGCGGTAGCGCCCACCACAAGCGCCACGGCGAGCGCCGCGGTGAGGGCCCGTTCGGCGCGCCACGACGGACCAATCTCGTGAGCCACGAAGGTCCCCACCAGAGCACCCGGAACCGAGCCGTAGCAGAGGTAGCGAACTAGCTCGACGTTCAGGTGGCCCGCTCGCCAGTGCACGGCGACCGCGACTGGGCGAATGAAAAGGGCCGCGACGAGGTCGGTTGTTACCGCGACGCTCGCTCGGACGGAGAAGAAGAACATGAGTGCGGGGGTCAGTAACGCCCCCGCCCCAACGCCCGAGAGGCCCACGAGCGCTCCGACCAGGGTGCTCACGACAACCAGGGGGAGATCCACGTGCACGATGTGTCACTTTAGCATACTAATTCTAGTGAAATAGTAGTATACTACACGAGAGGCACGTTTTGGGGTTACTCGTCGAGAAGATACTCGATGAGCGTGGATATGCCCGCTGCCATTTTCCGGCGTGGACATGCCTCGCTGCAGGTGATGGTCAAAACGTCGCGAACTGGATTGAGGTCTTCACGCCGGTCCGTGCAAACCAAGCGTGGCCGACGGAGTGGCCGAAGGTGCTCATCATTGACAGCAGGGCATTCACGCGAGGTGGCAAGAACGAGCGCCGCTTCAATGTGCTCGGCGCGGTCGGCATTGAGGACGCCGAGCCTTGGCGTTGGGCACCAACTAAGAAGGTCTGGAAGGTCGCACCGTCAGCGAAGAAGGACACTGATGCTTAGGTAGGGTTTCTGCGCTCCACGAGCGGCACGCCGGAGGTCATCGTTAGTGACGCGTACGGAGCCATCAAGCGCGCCATCGCCATCGTCGGGCCCGGACAGGCGGCCAGCCCGTGCCGGAGCATTGGTTGAGCGAGCGTCATTTGAAGGAGGGGTTGGAAGATCAGCTGCCGAATGGCGTGAAAGTGCCGACGCACCCGATTTGGCGGGCGTTAGGGCTGGCTCCAATATCGCCAGCGAACTGGGACCGGTTCGTTAATGCCTGCACAGACGAAGCACTACGTGGGCGATACGAGCTCGTGCTCACCATGAACTGGCTGCGTGACTACGGTGACCAGGTGGCTGAGCAATGCAAGACCCGACCGGCGGGCGGCAACTCAACCGGAGCCGTGAAACGCGTGCTCCGCGAAGTCGGTGTGCGTATTGGGGAGCGGTCCGCGAGCTTCAGCAACCGTGAGCGAATGAGCAAACTCCTGACGCTCATGACGCTGGAGATGCGGACCAGTGCTGATGGTCGCGTGTGGGCTGACGCTCTCCGTGAGCGCAACTACCTGGCTGGCGGCACGGCGGTACACATCCATCCGCCCGATGACCGCAAGGGCAGCTACTCGCTCTACTCCTGAACCAGTTCGCCCGGCAGCAGGCTCCACATAAGTGAGTCCCGGCGCTCGCCAGTGTGGCGATGACGCAAGTGAGAACGGAGCAGGCCCTCTTTCTGAAAACCGCATCGCTCCGCGACGCGTTGGGACGCGCGGTTCTCAGGGTCGGTCGTCAGCTCAACCCGTCCCAACTCAAATGTTTCAAACAGCCAACTGCACAGCAGCCGCAACGCCATCGTCGTGTAGCCGTGCCCGCGCGCACTCGGTGTCAGCCAGTAGCCGACACTGCCGGTCAGAGTGATCGCATTGACGCGGGCCGCGATTGCTCCGAGCACTGCATCCGCATCAGTGTCAGCAATGGCCATCACCAAACTGCGACCAGCGAGGCGATTCGGCTCCTGGCTTTCCAACCAACCCCGCGCGTCCTCCTCCGTGTAAGGCGTGCGAATAGTCGGGATGAACCTGGCGACAAGAGGGTCAGAACACGCGGCGACGATGGCGGGTACATCAGTCTCTCGCCAGGGACGGAGCCGGATACCACCAATGCTCAACGGCGGGTTCGGGAAGGACAGCTCGCTCATACCAAGAAACTATCGGCAGGCGCGCCGGAGGCACCTCTTTCTAGTCCGGAAACCGCATCCGCGCTAGTTGGGTATCCCGTCGAGATCAACCTTCTCGCCTCGCAGTTCGCGCAACAGCGCCTCGACGTGGGCCCGGTCGCGGGTGCGTCGCATGGGGGGCAGTCGCTCGAAAATGACGGACCGGTAGCGCGCCGTGGCCAGGCGCGTGTCGAGTACGGCGACGACCCCTCGGTCTTCACGGGTACGAATGAGCCGTCCCACCCCTTGAGCGAGCAACATCGTCGCGCGCGGCAAGTCGACTTCCATGAAGGGCCTCGTCGAACGATCTCTTCGCGCCTCGGCCAGAGGGTCGCCGGGTACCGCGAAGGGCAGTCGGTCGATGGTCACGAGACTGAGGGAGTGTCCCGGTACGTCGACGCCTTGCCAGAAGCTGGTCACCGCGAAGAGGCTGGCCGAGGTGTTGTTGCGAAACTCTTCGATCAATCGACCGCGCGACAAGGTGCCCTGGACCAGAACGTCGGTGTCGAGTCGCGCCGCGACCGCGTCGGCCACGCGCCCCATAACCGCACGATTAGTGAACAGCGCGAGGGTGCGGCCCCCGGCCGCGCTGATGAGGGCGACCAGTTCCTCGATGATGGCCGCTTCGGCCCCGGGGTCGTTGCGTTCGGGCACTCCCTCGGGCACGTAGAGCCACGCGTGCTCACGGTAGTTAAAGGGGCTGGCCACGCGCGTCACCGCTAGTTCCCCCAGGCCGAGGTCGCGCGCGAGGGTGTCGGGGATAGTGGCGCTAGTGAGTACGGCACTGACCGTCGGCCAAAGAGTGTCGGCCAGTCGCGGTCCTACGTCTACGAGCGAGAGTTCGAGGCTTACCTCGCGCTCTCGGCGAGAGAGGAAGAGCAGTTCACCCTCGCGCACCCGATTCACCCGTTCGAGGTCGTTGGCCACGTGGATCGCCGGACCGAGGGATCGCACTTTGCGGAACTCACCCTCGGCGGTGGGGGGCTCGAGATCGCGCAACTCTTCGACGATGGCGCTCAAGGCCTCGTTGGCGCTGCCCAGTTCACGGGCGACTACTTCGTCGAGACCCGTCAGTTCGCCCCGTTCGTACTGCGCCGCTAGCGCAGTGGCCAGGCGGTCCGCGCCCGCGTGCAGCGAGTCACATCGCGACTGACCTTCGGGCCCCAAAAGGGGCCGGGCGCCGAGCGCGACGGCGCGAAGGCGTGTTGGGTGCAGCGAGGTGCCGAGCAGGGTCGCGAAGATGTCGAGGATTTCGTGGGCCTCGTCAAATACCACGTACTCGTGCGCCGGCAGCAACATCGAACCCGACGCGAGGTGCGACGCGTAGAGGTGAGCGTTGACGATTAGGACGGAACTCTCTTCGGCTCGGTCCTTCGCGACTTCGGCGAAGCAGGTCGGCCCCTGCGGGCACTTGGAGCGGTGCAGACACTCCTGGGGTGTCACCGATAGCGCGCGACGCGCGCGCGCGTCAACCTCGAAGGGTAGCTCGTCGAGATCCCCGCTCGTTGTTTCGCCGGCCCAGCGCACGATCCGGCGCATCTGGTCCGACACGTTCTTGGGTACCGCGGTGCCGTCGTCGAGGGCGAACTGCGCGCCGCCGGCGAGGCTCGAAACGCGGTTGCGGCAGAGGTAGTTCTGCTTGCCCTTTAGTACCGCTACGCGCACTCCCGGGACGTGGCGCGCCACGTGGGGTGCGTCTTTGAGGGCGAGTTGGTCTTGGAGGTTCTTCGTGGCCGTCGCGACCACCACGCGCGCCCCGCTCAGGGCTGCGGGCACCAGGTAGGCCAGTGACTTGCCGACGCCGGTGCCGGCTTCGACGACGAGGTGTTGGTTGGTCGAGAGGGACGTGGCGACCCGTCGCACCATCTCGCGCTGGCCCTCGCGGTTCTCGCCGCCGCCGGGGAGGTCGTCGGTAATCGCGTCCAGCAGGGCGAGCGCGCGCTCGACGTCGACGTTATCGCCCCGTAGTTGGCGCGACGGTCCCTCGCCACCGTCGTCGAGGTCGGGCGTCTCGTCGTCGGGGTCGAAGCTCTGCACGCCACGACCTTACGGTCGCCGGAGGGGCGCTCGAGGCAGGCGGTAGGTTCTATCCGTGCCCGATCCCCGTCCCGGACCCGTTCCCGCGCCGCTGCTGGCTTCGCCGGTCCCCGCTCACGTAGCGATCGTCATGGACGGGAGCGGACGGTGGGCGACCCGTCGTGGCCTCGCGCGCACTGAGGGCCACGGGGCGGGGGAGGCCTCTCTGGTCGATACGACCTACGGCGCGTTGGCCGCCGGCGTGAAGGTGCTGAGTGTCTTCGCCTTTTCTACCGAGAACTGGCGCCGGCCGGTCGACGAAGTGCGCTACCTCATGAATTTCAATCGCGGACTGCTCGATCGCCGTCAGCACCAACTAAACGCCGACGGGGTCCGCATCGTATTCTCCGGTCGACGGGACTGGCGGGTGCCCAAGGGGGTCCTGCGGCGGATGGACGGCGCGGAAGCCCTCACCGCTTCGAACAGCGCGCTCACGCTCAACATCGCGTTTAACTACGGCGGGCGCGCCGAGATTATTGACGCCGTGCGCGCCCTCGTCGACGACCGAGTGCCGGCGCGCAAGATTGACGAAAAGGCGTTACGCCAGCGTCTCTACCGACCGGAACTGCCGGACCCCGACGTAGTGGTACGCACGTCGGGGGAGTACCGCCTCTCGAACTTTCTCCTGTGGGAGATGGCTTACGCCGAACTGGTCTTCACCGACGTACTGTGGCCCGACTTTCGACGCGAGGACCTCTTTATGGCCATTGAGGAGTTTCAGCGCCGCGAACGGCGATTCGGCGGGGTCGACTCGTGAGCGTGCGGCGCGTGACGCTCGTGGTTGGCCTCGCCCTATACGGACTGCTCTGGGTGCTCGCCGCGAACGGCGCGTCGGGTCTCATCGAGCCGCTCGTGGTCCCCCTGGTGCTCGCGGTCGTGGTGGCGCTCGGGGTCGCGCTGCAGCGTTATATGGGGATTGCGCCGCGTTCTAGTCACTTTCGCGAGCCGCCCGACGAACCCGAGCCGTGAAGGAGATCCGCGACGACGCCGTCGTGCTGCGCACTTTTAACTCCGGCGAGGCCGATCGCGTCGTTATTCTTTGGACTCACCACCACGGGAAAGTTAGAGTCCTCGCTCGAGGGGTGCGTAAGTCATCGAGCCGGTTGGGTGGGTCCCTCGAGACCCTCGCTCACGTCACGGTCGATCTCGTGGCGACCCGCGGCGAGTTCTTCATCGTGCGCCACGTCGCGCACCGCCAGCGACTGACGACGCTGCGCGCCTCATACACGCGCATCAGCGCCGGCTACGCCGTCGTCGAAGCGCTCGACGCCATTCCCGGAGACGGGGTGGCCGACGAAGAGATCTTCGACCTCGTCGTTCGCGTTCTCGCGACCCTGGACGACGAGCGCTTTAACCCCTCACTCGTGCCCGCGTCGTTTTACTTTCGCCTCCTCGCCCACGACGGGTCGGCCCCGGTTGTTTCGGCGTGCGTGAACTGCGCGTCGCCCGGACCCCTGGTGGCCTTCGACGCGGCGTCGGGGGGTACGACGTGCGCCGGGTGTCGTCGGGGCCGGACCTTAAGTAGCGATGCTCTGGTGTTGCTACGGCGCGTGGTGGGTGGCGACCTAGCGGCCGTACTTCGCGAGAGCGACCCGGTAGGGGGTGGGGAAGTCGCCGCCCTGGCGCAAGGGGCCATCGAGGAGCACTTCGGTCGCCGGCTTCGCTCGCCGGGCGCCACATCAAACGAGGTCGAGTCGTTCGACGGTCCCGCGACGAAGGGCCCTTACTCGTGAGGGAGTTCGGCGTTTACGTTCACGTGCCCTTTTGTGCGAAGCGCTGTGACTACTGCGCCTTCGCGACTTACGCCGATCGCGATCACTTGATGGAGCGCTACGTGGAGGCCGTGCTCGCCGAAGTCGCCCACGCCCGTAACGAGGGGCTCCCGGAGGCGACGTCGGTATTTTTCGGTGGGGGGACGCCCTCGCGACTGGCGCCCGAGGAGCTGTTAAGAGTTCTCGACGCGCTCGAAACGGCCGACGACGCGGAGGTGACCGTCGAGTGCAACCCCGAGGACGCGAGCGTCGAGCGACTCTCCACCTACCGGGCCGGTGGCGTCACGCGCGTTAGTTTCGGCGTCCAGTCGACGCGCCCGGCGGTGCTGGCCGATCTCGGCCGGCGCCACGGAGCGATGGCTCACCGCGAAGTCGCCGCGGCCGTGACCGAAGCGGGCTTTTCGACGTGGAACATGGACCTCATAATCGGGTCGCGGGCCGAGAGCCTCGACGACGTGCGCCACACGCTCGCCGATCTGTTAGAACTGCCCCACCCGCCCCCTCACCTCAGCTGCTACGCCCTCACGCCCGAGGCGGGTACGCCGCTCGGTCGCGATCCGTCGCGTCACCCCGACGAGGACGCGACGGCCGACGCCTACGACCTGGTCGCGCGCACGCTGGAGGGGGCCGGGTACCTCTGGGAGGAGATATCTAACTGGGCCCAACCCGGTCACGAGTGCCGTCACAACCACCTCTATTGGGACCGGGGTGAGTACGTCGGGTTCGGGTCGGCCGCTCACTCTCACCGCGGGGCGCGACGTTACTGGAACGTACGCACGCCCGACCGCTACGTCGAACTAATTGAGCGTGGCGATAGCCCCCTCGGGGGAGAGGAGACTCTCGACGCGGCGACACAACAGTTCGAACGTGAGTCGCTGGCCCTGCGTACGACGCGCGGAGTGGCTCGCGAGGCTTTCGACTCTTTAGATGAGATATCGCACCTCGTGCGGGTGAGCGAAGAGCGCGTAACGCTCGCCCCGAGTGCGCGACTGGTCGCCAACCAGGTCATCGTTCGACTGAGAAGCGCCCAAGCGTCCGGTAACCTGCAGGGATGAAAGAGAGCCCCCCGGCGCCGTCGGACTTACTAGAAAAGGTTACGAACCTAGCGAAACGGCGGGGCTTCATCTTTCCCTCGGCCGAGATTTACGGTGGCTTTCGTTCTGCGTACGACTACGGCCCCCTCGGGGTGAACGTCCTACGCAACGTACGTGACGCCTGGTGGCGGTCGATGGTGCAGGAACGCTCGGACATCGTGGGCATTGAGGCCGCGATCCTCGGCCCCCCGGCCGTGTGGGCGGCGTCGGGTCACCTCGACACCTTTACGGACCCGTTGGTGGACTGCCTGCGCTGTCGCGAGCGCTGGCGCGAGGACAAGATAGACGGCGTCTGCCCTAACTGCGGCTCGACGAACTTCACCGCGTCGCGGGCCTTTAACCTCATGTTCAAAACCCAGGCCGGTCCGGTCGAGGGTGAGGGCGCCACGGCCTACCTACGGCCCGAAACAGCTCAGGGCATCTTTACGAACTTCGCGAACGTCCTCACGACGATGCGCCGTAAGCCCCCCTTCGGCATCGCCCAGATCGGCAAATCCTTTCGCAACGAGATCACCCCCCAGAACTACGTCTTTCGCACGCGCGAGTTCGAACAGATGGAGATGGAGTACTTCGTGCCCCCGGGCGACGCCGACCAGTGGTACCGCTACTGGCTCGAAACGCGCTACCAGTGGTATCTCGATTACGGGATTCCCGACGCTTGGTTGCGCCGTCACGAGCACGCCCCCGAAGATCTTTCGCACTATTCGCGCGGTACGACCGATATCGAGTTCCTCTTCCCGTGGGGCTTCGACGAACTCGAGGGAGTCGCTAATCGCGGCGACTACGACCTGACCCAACACGCGACGCACTCGGGAGTCGCACTCGACTACTTCGACCCCACCACGCACGAGCGCTACACGCCCTACGTCATCGAGCCGGCCGTCGGCGTGACGCGCGCCACCATGGCCTTTCTCCTCGCCGCCTACCACGAAGACGAGGTCGCCGGCGAGGTGCGCACGGTACTACGCCTCGACCCCCGCCTGGCGCCCTACCAGGTCGCGGTGCTGCCGCTTTCGAAGAAGGCGGAACTCGAAACGGTATCTAGTGAACTCCTCGAGCGGCTGCGGCCCCACTTCGTCTGCGACTACGACCTCACCCAGTCAATCGGTCGTCGCTACCGCCGCCAGGACGAGATCGGAACGCCGTTTTGCGTGACGGTCGACTTCGAGAGCGAAAACGACCGCGCCGTCACGGTGCGCGACCGAGACACCACCGTTCAAGAGCGCGTCGCGCTCGACGAACTCGTGGCGTACCTCGCCGCGAAGGTGGGTACGCGCACCCGGTAGGGCGGCGCGTAAATGGACCTTCGTTAGTTCGTTCCGTTCGGGGGCTCGGTCGCGCTCGGGGGAATGGAGTAGGTCACTTGGGCCTTAGCGACGAGTTCGCTCGAGCCCCGCGAGGTGACCTCGACGTCCACCACGGCGAGTCGGCGGCCCAACTTGATTAGTCGCGCCCGAGCGACGAGGTCGGCGACCGCCGGTTTGCGCAGGAAGTCGATGTGCAGACTCGTTGTCACCGCCAGGAGGAGCGGCCCCACGTGGGCGAGAATGATGAGCCACGCGGCGTTGTCGGCGAGGGCCATCATCGTGGGGCCCGACAGGGTTCCACCGGGACGGGTGTGGCGCGACGCCACCGACTGAACGAGTTCGAGAGTGTCGCCCTCTAATGAAGCGATCGTGGGCAC
>JAKBAB010000041.1 GCA_021815645.1 Actinomycetes bacterium | reverse complement strand
GCTGGCGAACTGACCACCGGGGTCGCCCCCGGGAACCCCCGTGAAGACATCCCAATTATGCGGCAGGGACCCGCCGTTGAAGTCGTTGACGTAGCGAAGTACGTACCCCTTGAGCGCGTTCGATCCGGGCGGAGATTTAAAGGACGGTGAGTGGGCGTCGGGCACCCCTACGGGGTAATAGGGGTGGGCGACCACGGGTAAGACCTGGGGACCAGTCGAAAGAGGTGTACTCAAGGCGAACAGGACGATGAGGGAGATGGCAATCACGATCGTGGCCACCGTAAGCGTGACGACCCAACTGTCCGACCGGTAGCTCCGCACGGTTAAAGGCTCGTAAGGGGCCATGCTCTCGTCACTCCTCTGCCTTGAGGTTACTCAGTTGGGTCGTTGGCTACGCGCGCGCGGGGGCCCATCCAACGGTCCGGGCGTTACGTCGAGTGGGTGGACGGGTCTGAGAACCGCGGTCGCCGGAAGTAGTGCATTAATACTGGGTCTGGTCGGCTCGATTTGGCGGGGGCACGTTCGGGTAAGGTACAGCCAAGGGTGGGCCCGTTCGTCGCCGGGGCCGAGGCCAACGGGCGGGCGGTTCACTCGTCGGGCGGCGCTTGGCTCGCCGCCGCGTGATACGGTGCGGAGTTTTCTCTTGGCCCATGAGATTAGGTAGTGACGAGAGAAGTTGTAGACGAAAGATGTTTACGGTGCGGTTGGGACAGTCTCGAGTGACGACCGCGCGCCGTCGCCGCGCGAGTGCGATGATTTCCGTTCTGCTCGCTCTGGCGCTCGGTACCGTAACGGGCGCCAGCGCCGTAACCGGCGGGTTACGTGTCACCTCGGGGTCGATTCGCATCGACGTTCTGGCGCACGCCCGTTCGGCCCCCACTGACCAAGCCCGAAAGCGCGCTCCGCGCGCGGTGCAGTACCCCGTGGGCGCCCCCAACGCTAACGAGCCCTCCGGCCTCGCGCCCCCGTCGCCGCAAGCGCTGGCCGGATATCGCCAGAGCTACGTGACGAACTTTTCGGGAGCGTCACTTCCCCCGGGGTGGAGTGCCTTTTCGGGCACCCCGAGCGGAATGCCCGGGGGACAGTTCTCGCTCGCCCACGTGGCGGTATCGGGCGACTTGTTGAATCTGAACGCGTGGAGGGACCCGGCCTTTGGAGACGCCTGGGTGACTGGCGGAGTCTGTCAGTGCCAGGTGGCAAACACCTACGGCGCGTACTTCGTTAGGTCGAGGATGACGGGGGCCGGTCCAACTCAAGTCGATCTACTCTGGCCGTCCGTCGGCTGGCCCCCCGAGATCGATTTCAACGAGACCTACGGCGGCGTCAACTATTCGATGGCGACGTTGCACTACACCTCTCAGAATCTCGAGATTCACCAAACGGTCAACGTCGACATGACGAAGTGGCACACCTGGGGCGTGGTCTGGACGCCGACCTCTATTACCTACACGCTGGACGGTCGGGCCTGGGCCACGATTCAAAATCCCTCGATCATCCCCGATGTTCCCATGACGCTGCACATACAACAACAGGCTTCGTGCGCGGGTGCGTTCGCCTGTCCGACTATCGCTGCCGCCACCCAAGTGAACTGGGTCGCCGAGTACGTTCCTCTGGCGCGCGTACAAGTGGTCGTTGGCCCATTCGCACCGACCGGCGCGAAGCTGTCAACTTCACTCCGGAGCGAAATCGCCGCTATCGCGAACATTGTGGTTGTTAGGGGTGCCCAATCCGTATCGCTAACTAGCTTCGATTCGGCCACTGCGGGTCGCCCACCAGGGCGCCGGGCGGGGGCGCAACGGGTTCGAGCCGTAGTTCGGTACCTAAGGCAACTGTTGGAGTCGCGCCACGTCGCGGTCCCGAAGATTATTACTAGCGTGAGCGGTGGCGCCCACGCGCCGCCGCCGTCTTCGACGGGGTCGATTGCGCTATCGAGCCGGCAAGTCATCGCCGTTATTTCGTGACGAACAGTGATTCTTAGTCGCACGCCAGGCTCCGGCGCATCAGCGTCGACAACTTGGTAGGTACGATTCCTTCGTCGTTGACTAAGTTGTGACTCGGCGATGTCGCAAGTTCATGACGGTGGCGCTCAAAGGTAATGGTGCGACGTGCCAAAAGTGAGTCCAGTTTCGAGCACGGTGGCCCGTCGTCTGACCGAGGGCCGCACCGTGATTTGAAAGAGGATCACAGAATCTGTCAACAGTAGCTAGTGATCCACAGAATCGAGTTCACGACGACGGGGCTAAGCAATGCAGAAGGTGGGATTTCTCGCGAAGTCCTAGGTCGAGCACGGTACGTAAGGGGCTGCGGCGCCGACGGCCATAGACTGCATTACATCCGCAGAAAGTGCCACTTTGCACTAATACTGGGCTCAACGACGAAATTGGTGAGGACTCCGTGTCGGAAGTCAGCGTGATAGTTCCAAGTTTCCGCGGCGGAAAGTTTCTTCGCGAGGCGATTGCGTCGGTGCGGGCCCAGTCGCTGATGGACTGGGAGTTGATCATCGTTCTAGACGGTTGCGACGAGGACCTATCGGATATCGAGGGTGTTGACTCGCGAGTGCGCGTGATTCGTCAAGACCGTCGGGGTGTGTCGATCGCTCGAAACGTGGGAATTAGCCACGCCCGTTCAGACCTGATTGCCCTGCTGGACGACGACGACCGAATGCTGCCGAACCGCCTCGTGGCGCAGTCGAGAGAGATGCGTGATGAGCGGGTTGCCATCTGTCACACCCAGTACCGTTACATTGACGGCGAGGGTAACGTGTTGCGTCCGGGCGACGCTAAGGCTACGACGTACATCGAATTCTTACGGAACGAGTCGAAGATACTCTCCGCGACCGCAATGTTTCGTAAGCGGACATTTCAGGAAATGGGGGGTTATAACTCTCTCATCCCCTTTGGTGAGGGTCAGGACTTCTTCCAACGGGTGTCACGAGAAGGTGAAGTTCGCTTCATCCCCGAGGTCTTATACGAGTACCGTCAACACGAGTCGAACGTGTGGCTCGGGGGCGCGTCGGGATACGAAGAGACGGCTTGGGTCTTGCGCCAACACCTTTTCGCCGCTCGAGCGCGAAAAGACGAGCTCTCTCTGCGAGCAGTTCGTTACGGACTGTCAACGATTCCTCCACGTCGCGTCTCGGGGCTCCTACGAGCGGCGAGCCGCTCGCGCGCTCAACATCGCGTCGGGGGCCTCGTCGGCGCTCTGCTTTTGTCTACTCTTCTCGCTCCGGTCTTCACCGCTAGGGCGACTTACAGAGAGTTGAAGCGAGGGGGGTTGCGCGGGCGTTCTTGAGAGAGTCATTCGAGAGCGAGAGCTTGGCGCTTTACCGATGAACTAAGTGGTGCCCCGATACTTGAGTTGGTCGGAGTACGAATCCTCCGACCACGACGCGAACGATTCGACGAGTTTACGAGAACTGTTGTACATTTCTGACGGTGGGGGCCGATGCCGAGAGCGACAGCGCGGGGAAGAATGCACCGCCAAACTCGAACTCCGTCAGTGAACACGTGGTCAGAGTCGGATCGCCTTCGGAGTTTCTCGGCGTCATCTTTGAACTGAAGCGGGCCCTGTTCTGTCGTCTCGTAGGGCTGCGGCGATCGGTCGAGGACGTTAGCGATCGAAGGACCACGGAGATAAGGCGTCGCCACGCGTCGCCACTTCGCAAAGTATTGAGACGCGGGTTGCGTCACCGACCGGGCGTAGTGGAAGTCCCGCCCGGGGAATTACTCATGGGGTGTCAGGCTGGACTGGACGCGATCGCTTTCGCGGAAGCGGTCAAGTCCGTGCAGTTCGTCGGGTTAGCGATGCGCCGCAGCCCTCACGTCGAAATACTCCAACTGTGGGAGGAGCGCAACGGGCGGCTCTCAAACGAGGATGTTCGCAGTTCGCACTACTGGGAGTTCGCCCAACAAATTAGGGAAGTAACCGGCCGTTTTTTCGGTGCGCGAACGGACGACGAAGTCCTATCGGTGACCAGAAACTTCGCGGAGTGGGGGCGGGGAGACTCTCCGCGCACGACGTTGGAGGGCGGATCCTCGCGTGCGGATAAGGTTTTGGTCGCTGCCGTCACGGGGGCGTCAACTTTTCAAGTAGTCGACGGACACCACCGCGTCGCGGTAGCCATTGTTCGGGGAGAAGCGAAAATTACGGTTCAACGAACTTGGTTGAGTATGCCGCTCCCTACCGTAGCGTGAAGGAGACCAAAATCTTGAGGGAACGCGACGGCGGACGAGGAAAACGGCTTCTCTGGGGTCGCGCGCGTCGGGGCGCGTTTCGCTCGTCGGTGTGACTCGCTCACGTCTTTGCCGTGGGCCCTCGCCGGGGGTTCGTTCGCTTCGTTCTCGCGCCGCGGCTGCGGCCGTGGCCGGCGCGGCGCTCCTCCTCCTCGCACCGCCGTCGGCGCCTCTGGCCGTAGCGAGCGGCAATTATCCCGTAGGTGTCGCCAGTCGGGCCGAGCCCTCGGGCGTCGCTCCTCCGGGACCGAACGCCCTGCCCGGTTACGCCTTGACTTACGTCACCGACTTCAACGGGAACAAACTGTCGCCCGGTTGGGACATATTTACGGGAATTCCCGGAGGGGATCCGGGTGGTCACTTCGGAATATCTCACGTGGTGGTCGCCCACGGAGTGTTGCGCCTCGAGACGTATCGCAACCGCTCGTACCACAACGCGTGGATTACCGGTGGACTGTGTCAGTGTGGCCTAGCGAAGCTCTACGGGGCCTACTTCGTCCGCTCGCGAGTGACGGCCCCGGGGCCCAACGAGGCGCAGTTGCTCTGGCCCGTGACGAACGCGTGGCCCCCCGAGATCGACTTCAACGAGACGGGAGGATCCATAGTGTCGTCGTCGTCGTCGGTTCACTTCAACGCGAACAACACGGTGGTGCGCCGTCACGTCACCGTCAACATGACGCAGTGGCATACCTGGGGAGTTATCTGGACTCCGCAATCGATTATCTACACGGTGGACGGCCGGGTGTGGGGGTCATTCGACGTACCCGCCGATATTCCTAAAGTGAAGATGACCCTTAACCTCGAGCAGCGCCAGGAGTGCGTCGAACACCGCCAGTGCCCCACCGGGCCCGTGACGATGTTGGTCGACTGGGTGGCGGAATATACCAAGCGCTGATCGCCGCGCCCGCAGTTCCGAATTTTTCGAGACCAAGGCCCCAGAACCGGTTTCGATTGTCACGGAATGGTCAACTCTGGGACAATTCACGCGCAACCCGGCGGATTTCGCGAAAACGTCGGGAATAATGTTCGCACCACCTTGACGGTTTCGAGGTGGACTCTCAGTCTCTGACTGAGGTGGTTCTCCCCAACATGCCCTTGCGGGGGTGAGCCACGTCCCGTGGACCCGTGCCCACCCGTGAGTGTCGTTACGGCGTCACCGAAAAAGTGGTGACCCTGATGACGCGCAAAAGGCGAGCGGGCCCCGGGCTGACCCCGGGACGGCGGAGGGAGCACCGTAGGATGAGGGACGTGGTGGGCACAGTGAACATGGCGGCGTCGGCGCAAAGTCCCGTTCGTTTGAGCCACTGCCTCGGACCAACTCTCTAGGGTGCGCGTTCACTTTTTGGGGGTGCGGGGTTCGACGAACGCTATAGGCGCCGAGTTTCTCCGCTACGGAGGCAACACGTCGTGCCTGGCGCTCGCGCACGACGACGGCGCGCCGACCCTGATTCTCGACGCCGGGACCGGAATTCGCCGGGCGACGGCGCTGCTGGCCCCCGCACCCTTCGACGGTACGGTTTTGTTGACTCACCTGCACTGGGACCACGTACAGGGGCTACCGTTCTTCGCCGCGGGAGACCGCAACGACTCGCGAGTCACGGTTTTGTTGCCCGAGCCCCACGACGGCTCGGGGCCCCGGGTCGCCCTGGAGCGGGGCATCTCCCCACCGCACTTTCCCGTGTGCCCCGAAGAGTTGCGCGGTCGCTGGAGCGTTCACGGGGTGACGCCGGGCACGTTCGAGGTCGAGGGCTTCGAGGTCTCCGCCTTCGAAATACCCCACTCCGGCGGACGTACCTACGGCTACCGGGTGAGTGACGGTGAAGCCGTGGTGTCGTACGCACCCGACCACTGCCCCACGTCGATCGGTCCCGGTCCCGACGGGTGGGGCGAGTACCACGAGGCCGCGCTCGCTCTGGCCGAGCGGTCTGATCTATTGGTGCACGACGCGTTCGCCTTCAAAGAGGAGTTGGCGTCGGCGACCTTCTTAGGTCACAGCGTGGTGGAGTACGCGACGGCGTTGGCGCGGCGCGCCTCCGCGAGACGGGTCGTCTTCTTTCATCATCATCCGGACCGATCCGACGAACAGCTCGACGAGTTGGCGGCGCGCGTCGACTGGGAGGTTCCAACTACCGTGGCCACCGAGTCGCTCGTCGTTGATCTCGGCGCACGCGCCGATTAGTGTCCGCGCAATTTTGGCGCAGTAGTTGTATCGGACTAAACCTCGACGAGCGGGAGAGGAATCCGTCCACCGCGCGGGCGCAGCGGTGGACGGATTCCTATTGGGGAGGTCCGGCGCCGAGCGTGAGTGACACCGTCGCCGACGTGCCGCTGGGGGTCAGGTACCCCACGCGCGCCACGTCACCGGGGTGGAGTAGCTCGACAATCTTTTGGAGATCGGTAATGTTCGCGACGCTCTGGCCGTTGAGCGAAGTGATGACGTCGCCGGAGGTGAGCCCCGACGCGCGCGCCGCCGTCCCGGGAATAGTCGTGTCGATGGTGACGCCGTTGGCTGCGCCCGGTGTGACCGCCCCCTGGGCCGTGCCAGTCAACGCGGGCAGAACCTCGATGCCCAAAAATGCCGTTTTGCCGACGTGAACACTCGCCGTGGTAGGTCCGCTCTCTATGGCCGAGACGATCTTGAGGGCGGCGCTAATGGGGATGGCGTAGCCCTGGGTCGGCGCGTTGACGTTGCCGAACCCGACGAAACCACCCCCGTTGGAGCCGGCGGTAATCATGCCGATGACGTGGCCCTTGGTGGTTACGATCGCACCGCCCGAGTCGCCGGGCTGAATGTCGGCGTTCACCTCAATCATGTGCGAGAGCGACTCAGATCCGTTCGCCCTGCCGGGATCACTCGCGTTAATGGACTGATTGAGCGCCACGACGTTGCCGGTGACGGCGCTCGGCGTGCCGCCCACGCCCCCCGCATTTCCCACTCCCACGATTTTTTCTTGGGCCGATACGTGAGCGCTCGAGGCCGTGGTTACCGGGGTGAGTCCCGAAGCGTTCTCTAACTTGATGAGCGCGACGTCACCGGACACGTCGTAACCGACTACCCGCGCCCGGAACGTCTGATTGGTGGCCACGACGCGCGCGGTAATTGACGTGGCGCGGGCGATGACGTGATTGTTGGTGAGGACCATGCCGTTCGGCGTCAAGATCATCCCGGTGCCGGCCGCGCTAGAACCCTGGTAGGAGAGGTTGGTCGTGATGTCGACGAGACCGGGGTCGACGAGCGCGGCGACTTTGGCCGCCGCCGCGCTGGTCGCCGAGGACGGCTCGTCGTTGAAACCAAAACCGCCGCTCGGCAGGTTGGGTAACGCGAGTTTTGATCCGGGCGCGGGCACGCTCTTGGACGTGAGGTCGTGACCGAGGAGGAATCCGCCCCCCCCGACGGCCGCTACCAGCACCGCGACCGCCAACACGCTCGAGACGGTGACGCTACGGCGAAGTAGGGGCACCTTGGGAGACGTCGTGGTCTCGGGTCCCGCGGAGGGCGCCGAAGCACCCGTGGCCGCGTCGCTCGCGGCGAAGCTCGTCGCCGCGTCGCTATAGGTCAGGCTAGGTGAGGGGCTATTGGCCGGTTCGGGGTTAACACCCTGGGCGTCTCCCGTTGGCTCTTGGTCGTTCGTCCAGTCCATAGTCGACTCCTTTCTCATCTAAGAGAGCACTGCCCCCTCGATACTTTTTAAGTATGCAGAGCCAATCTGAGGTACTCCTAGAGGGGGCCTAAGAAGGTACTAAATTGCGTCGGCCGCGAATTAGCCGGCGAGGCTCTTCGCGACCAGGGCGATGCCGTGCCCCCAACTGGCGAGCGTGGCGCCGGGCAGGAAGGCCCGATGGTTTTTCGTGTACTGCGCGTAGGGCGTCGCGACGTAGCGCTCGCGCCCGCTCGGGTCGATGAAGTAGATGATGGAAGTGTGAATGATGTCGGCGTTGCGGCTAGGTACTTCGACCGTGATGTCGTAGCTGTGCCACACCGCCCTTAGTTGAGCCGTCGACCCGGTGAAAAAGTGCCACGAGGCAATTGTGTTGAGTTGGTGGCGATTGGAAAAGGTGGCCATGTTGGCCACGCTTTCGAAGTAGGGGTTGACGTTCACCGCCATGAAGACCACCTTCTTAGCGCCGCCGCCGAGATCGCGGTTCGCGTCGACGAACTCGCGTGATACGAGGGGGCAGATGTCGACGCAGTGGGGGTCCATGAATTCCAGAACGACGGTGCGTCCGCGAAAACTACGCAGCGAGAGTGTTCGACTTTGTTGGTCCGTCAGCGTAAAAGTCGGCGCCGCGCGAGCGGGGACCGGAGAGAGCGTCATCAACTGGGCGAGCGGAGTCGAAACGGTCGCGGGTAGACCCGACACCCGCAGAGTCTGCGGGGCACTCTGGTGGACGCGGTTCAGTACCGCGAGGACCGCGAGCGTGCTCGTCAACACGACGGCTACCGCTAGGAGGACGAAGAAGAGGGGGCCCGGGTGAGACCGAGGTAAGGGTGACGAAAGCGGCTCACTGGGCTCGGGCGTGGTGGAAACTTCGTCTGCGCTCACCGCCGCCTCTCCTGGGCTGAACTACTCGTCTGGGCTACGACCTTACCGGTCCGCTTAGTGAAGCGACGTTCCACCCCTCACCCGCCAACTGGCTCCCCCCAGGCGGCGGCTACCAATTCGTGGGATCGAAGACGCGCCCCGTAGTCGTGAGTTCGCGTAGAGATAATGAACTCCTGCGCTCCGGTGCGCTCGACGAGAGCGCGCAGGCCCGCGGAGACGTCGTGGGGATCGCCCACGACGTGGGTGGCCGCCGCTTCGTCGACCAGGGCCCTTTCGGCGTCGTTCATCGGGTAACGGGCGGCTTCCTCGGGTGAGGGGAGCGGACCGAATTGACCGCGGGCCCGTTGAATGGTCGACAGAGCGTTCGAGCCCGCGAGCCATTTCGCTTCGTCACGGGTCGGTGCGCACAGTACCGTTACGCCCACCATCACCGTCGGCTCGTCGAGAAAGATCGAGGGGCGAAAATCTCGCCGGTAGAGGGCGAGTGCGTCGTCCAACAGCGCGGGGGCGAAGTGGTAAGCGAAGGAGAACGGTAGTCCGAGGGCCCCGGCCAGTTGGGCGCTGAAGGTCGACGAGCCGAGCAACCACACGTCGGGGAGATAGCCCCGACCCGGGGTGGGGGCGGGGTGCGCCGCCGGCCCGTCCCCGACGAGGTAGCCCAGGAGTTCGACCACGTCGTCGGGAAAATGGGTGGCCGAAAGGTCGGACGTTCGTCGCAGGGCGCGCGCGGTGACGTGGTCGGTGCCGGGGGCTCGACCGAGCCCGAGGTCGATGCGCCCCGGGTGTAGCGCCTCCAACGTTGCGAACTGCTCGGCGATAACTAAGGGCGCGTGGTTAGGGAGCATCACGCCCCCCGCCCCTACGCGCAGGGTCGTCGTGGCGTTCGCGAGGTGGGCGATGAGTACGGCCGGCGCCGACGAGGCGACGGCGGCCATGGCGTGGTGCTCGGCGACCCACAGGCGCCGAAAACCGAGCCGCTCAACTTCGCGCGCGATGTCCGTCGTTTCACGTAGAGCGCGCGCCGGCGTGGAACCGGTCGCCACCGTAGCGAGGTCGAGGACTGAGAGCATCGTCATCGCGTTCGACCCTACCGGGACGCGGTCGTGGGGCTTCGCCGAAAGCGCGTCGCGCCCGACCGCCGCGGCGCTCTAGGGTAACGAGGTGCCCCCCCGTGAGAGTCGCGCGCGAGTCGCCGTCGTGTCGCTCGGCGGCACCATCGCCGCCGAGCGTGACCCCAACGTGGCGCGTGGCGTCACCGCCACCCTCGCGGCGAGTGACCTCGTCGCGGGCACGCCACAGATCGCCGAGGTCGCCGAAGTGACAACGGTGGCGTTACGCCAGATGCCTTCGGGCGACCTCACCTTCGAGGACCTCGCGGAGCTCGCCACCCTCGTCAGTTCCCTCTACGACGAGGGGATAGACGGCGTGGTCGTCACCCAGGGGACCGACACGCTCGAAGAGACGGCCTTCGCGCTAGACCTCCTCGTGCCAACTTCGGGGGCGCTCGTGGTGAGCGGCGCCATGCGTAACCCCACGACGCCCGGTCCCGATGGACCGGCCAATCTCCTCGGAGCGGTGCGGGTAGCGGCGACGGCCGCCGCACGTGACCTCGGTGCACTCGTCGTCTTGGGGGACGAGATTCACGCCGCGCGTTTCGTGACCAAGGCCCACGCCACGCGACCCCACGCCTTCGCTTCCCCCAACGCCGGGCCCCTCGGTTGGCTCGTGGAAGACCGGGTGCGACTGGTGACCCGAGTGAAACCGCTCGTGGGCTTCACCCCACGCCCGGGACCCGCGCCCGCGGTCGCGCTCTACCGTTGCTCGCTCGGCGACGACGCGCGACTCATTGGGGAGATTGGCCGTCTCGGCTACGACGGGCTCGTGGTAGAGGGATTCGGCGGCGGTCACGTGCCGGGACGTTTCGTCGCGGCGCTTAGCGAATTGGCCACGCGAGTGCCGGTCCTGATCGCGTCGCGAACCGGGGCCGGTGAAGTGCTGCACGACACCTACGGATTCGCGGGCGGTGAGATCGATCTCGCCGCCCGCGGACTTTTACGCGTCGCTTCGCTCGATGGACTTAAGGCTCGCGTCGCGCTCACGTTGGCGCTGTGGTCCGACCGCGATCACGCGGCGCAGTTGATCACGTCTTTGAGCGAGGCCGTCGCGGGCGAGTGTTAGCGCAGTCAGGCGAGCGCTAGCGGAATGAACTATTGACGGCGCGCGGTTCTAGACTGAACGAGTGAGTGACCGTGCGGTGAGCGTCGTCGTGTGTGACGGCGATCAGACCGGACAGGAACTTTTGGTCGAGTCACTACGCGCGATGACGCCGGAACTGCTGGGCGTGACCCTTACTTTCGTGCACTTCGACCTTTCGCTCGAGCGAAGACGGGCCACCAACAACGAGATAGTGCGCGAAGCCGCGGCGGCGATGATTGAGACCGGTCTAGGACTCAAAGCCGCCACCATTACCCCCGGGGACGTCGGCGGGGTCGGCTCCCCCAACCGCTTGTTGCGCGAGGGGATCGGTGGTTCGGTGATCGTGCGCACGGGGCGACGCATTCCCGGAGTTACGCCCCCAGTCGCGGGTACCCATCAGCCGATTGTCGTTATCCGCATGGCGGTGGGCGACGCTTACGGGGCCGAAGAGGGTCGCACGGGCCCCGCTGGGCGGCCCGACGAGAGCGCGTGGCGACGAGAAAGAATCGAGCGATCAGTCTGTCGAGACGTCGCCGAATACGCGTTCGTCGCCGCCGAACGAATCGGTGGCGCCGTCTACGGGGGGCCCAAGTGGACGGTCTCTCCCGTCTACGAAGGGATGTTGAAAGAGGAGATGGACGCCGCCGCCGCCCGTCACGGTGACGTGATCTATCGCCCCACCCTCATCGACGCCGCCTACGCGGGACTGTTGACCGAGATGCACGACCAGCCCCTCGTTATTCCCGCCCTCAATCGTGACGGCGACTGTTTGAGTGACCTAGTGCTCGCGATGTTCGGGTCAATCGCGGGCGCGGAGTCGGTGCTGCTCTCCCTGGACGACGAACTGCGTCCGCGCGTCGCGATGGCCGAGGCACCCCACGGCACCGCGCCGTCGCTCGAGGGTAAAAACGTCGCGAACCCGATGGCTATGCTGCTCGCGGGCGCCGCCCTGCTCGATCAGGCGGCGGCGAGATCGGACGACTCATCGTTTCGCCGCGCCGCCGCTCGACTCCGCTCGGCGACACTAGACGGGGCGCGCGCCGGGGTACGGACGTTCGACCTCGGTGGTGAGGCTTCGACCAGCGAGGTCGTAGACGACGTCATTGAGCGGATGCGCCGAAGCGCCGACTCTTAGCCAAGGAGCGGCCGGGGCGACCGGCCGCAGACGGGTTCGACCGTTAGCCTCGGGGTTGTTAATTTCCTCGCCCCGCGCTCTCGCAGTTCGCGTCTTCGCCGCGTCTTCGCCGCTATCGCCGCCGTCAGCGGCGCTGGCGCACTAGCGCTGGGTCCCGTCGCCACCGGCGCTCTGGGGTCCAATTACGTCGCGCTCGGCGACTCCTACTCCTCGGGCGCCGGGCTGGCGCCCTTCTACCCCACGTCGGGCGACTGTTCCCGCTCGCCCCAATCCTTCCCCGCCATACTTTCGCGCGCCCGACCGACGGCGTCGTTCGACTTCGTCGCTTGCGCCGGAGCGACGTCGACCCAGATTCTCGCCCAGGCGCGCGCGGCGCGCGCCGCGCTGGCCCACTCCACGATGGTGACGGTGACCGCCGGGGGCAACGACGTTTACTTCAGCGCACTATTGACGTCGTGCCTGGGCTTCGCCGCCACCGCGAACGGGCCGGTCACCTACGTGGGCGCGAAGGGGTCACCGACCGCCTGCGCCGCGGTGCTGGAGCGATCCGCGCAGCTCCTCGGGGGGAGCTACGACGCGGCGACTGGTGCCCTGGTCGCCCCAACCAACGTGACCCGGGCGCCCCTGCTCTCCTACTCGGCGCTCGAAAGACGTCTAGGTTCGCTCTACCG
>JAKBAB010000040.1 GCA_021815645.1 Actinomycetes bacterium | reverse complement strand
AGCGATTCTCGGAGTTCCCGACGAGCCTTTTTCCCTCGATCCCGAAGTCTCGCGTGAGTTAGTCGAACTGCTCCGCCCCCAACGAAGCGAGCGGGTCAATTGGGAGTCTCGAGTGACGGCTTCGGGCGAGCGCGGCGTAAGATTTATGGAGCAGCTACGAACCAACGGTGCGGCTCGCATCGAGCGAGTCGCCGAACTTTTCGAACCGGGTACGAAGGTAGCGACGCGGCGTGCCCTTCAACGCGCCATGGACGTCTTCGGCCCCCAAACTCCCGGTCTCACCACCGGTTCGGCCGACCTCACCGAAAACACGGGTGTGGAGCTCAAGGCGAGCGTGGTCCACGGCGCGGCTCAGCCGAACGGACGCCAATTTCACTACGGGATCCGGGAGTTCGCCATGAGTGCCGTGCTCGTGGGCCAGGCTCATCACGGTGGTCTGCGTCCGGCCGGCTCAACCTTTTTTGTCTTCAGCGACTACGCCCGGCCGGCCGTACGGCTCGCCGCACTGAGTGACGCGGGCGTGCTATTCGTCTACACTCACGACTCCGTGGGTGTCGGAGAGGATGGTCCAACTCACCAACCCGTGGAGCACCTAATGGCGCTGCGCGCAATGCCGCGTTTGCACGTAGTAAGACCCAGCGACGCCAACGAAACGCTCGACCTCGTGGAACACTTTGTTACGAGCGGTGAACCTCCCCCGACGGCGCTTATCTTGTCCCGGCAGGACATGGCGGTTTTCGATGCGGACGATCACGCGGCGAGCGCGGCGGGTGCCAGGCGTGGCGGTTACGTCATTCGTGAAAGTGTCTCGGCCCAGATGACCCTGGTGGGCACTGGGTCCGAAGTTAACGTATGTCTTAGGGCCGCGGAACAGTTGGCGCAGTTGGGCGTAGGCACTCGCGTTGTGGCCCTGCCCTGCTGGCGTTGCTTCGACGCCCAGCCCACTGATTATCGCCGTAGCGTACTGCGTCGAGAACTTCCGTCCGTATCGGTGGAAGCCGGGGCGACCCTCGGTTGGGCTAACTACGTCGATCACTCCATTGGGGTGGACGACTTTGGTTTATCGGCCCCCGGTCCACTGGTTTTTGAGCACTTCGGAATCGAACCGACGACGGTCGTCGCGTACGTAAAAAGTGTTTTAGAGGGAGAATCGTGACGTCTCTGCACGAGCTTTACGCCAGATACGGCCAGAGTCCGTGGATAGACAACATTCGACGTGATTGGCTCGAAGACGGAACGCTTCGTCGCATGGTCGACGAAGGCGTTCGTGGAGTAACTTCGAATCCCTCCATATTCGCTAAAGCACTTTCGACGTCCACGGCCTACGACGAGGCCATCGCTCGTACGTCGGGCCTAAGTGTCGAAGAGGTGTTCGAGGAACTAGCCGTTCAAGATGTCCGCGACGCGTGTGACGTATTGCGAGCGCTCCACGATGATTCGACAGTTGAGTTTCGCCGAGGAGTTCGTCGTTACTGCGACGGCTTTGTATCACTCGAGGTGTCCCCACTGCTCGCGCGCGACAGCGACGCTACCGTGAGCGCGGCGCTCAGGCTCGCCGCCCGCGTCGACCGCCCAAACCTTCTCATTAAGATTCCGGCCACGACACCGGGGCTCTCCGCGATCACCGAGGTTATAGCCGCGGGCGTGAGCGTCAACGTCACCTTAATTTTTTCTACGCAGCGCTACGGTGAGGTAATAGCCGCGTGGTCCGCGGGACTCGCTCGCGCCGCAAAAGAAGGTCGTGACCTCGCGACCATCGCCAGTGTCGCTTCCTTCTTCGTTTCACGCGTCGACGTTGCGGTTGACGCCATGCTCGCCGAAGGGGACGTACGCAGAGGACTCACGGCCAACGCCCAAGTGGCCGCGGCTTACGAACTGTTCAAGGAGCGTATGGAACGTGAAGACGTACAGCTGTTGATCAGGCAAGGTGCGCAAATCCAGCGACCGCTTTGGGCTTCGACTTCGACGAAGAACCCCCAGTACGACCCCCTGCTCTACGTGAATGATTTGGTGGCGCCCGACACGGTGAACACAATGCCGGACGCGACGCTTGCGGCGACCCTCGAGAGCCCGAATTTTGCGGCGTCGCTGCTCGTGGACGATCACCAGCTCCGCGAAACGGCGGCGCGACTGAGTAACTTACCGCCGACCCTGTCGTTGGACGCCGTCACCGACCAACTCGAAGTAGACGGGGTCAACGCCTTCGCCGCGTCGTATCACGAACTCCTCGCCACCATTGCGGCCAAAATGGCTCCGTCCCCGTAACGTCGTCTCGCGCCGTTGCTCCAAGGGGCCGACGCCGGTTGCGCGCGACGTAGGATGCATTTATGGTAACTAGCGGTCGGACTTCGCTCGACGACCTCGTCCACCTCAGCGCCGCCGAATTGGCACCCGCGGCGTACCGGCGCGCTCGAGACACATACGGTGACGTCGTTACCTACTCCCCCAAGGTATTTATTCCCCTTACGCAACTGTGCCGTGATCGATGCGGGTACTGCACGTTCGCGCAAGCTCCGGCCCGCGTCACGTCCCCCTACATGGCTCTAGACGAAGTGATGGAGGTTGCCGTCGCCGGGCGCGACGCCGGTTGCACCGAAGCTCTCTTTACCCTGGGTGAGCGCCCGGAGCTGCGTTACGACGAGGCCGCTCGCTGGCTGGCGGCGCGGGGGTATTCGTCCACGGTCGACTACGTCGCGAGCGCGGCACAGATGGTCCTCGAAGGCACGGGGCTACTTCCTCACGTCAACGCCGGCGCTCTATACCCCCACGAACTGCGTCAACTTCGGGCCGTTTCCGCCTCCCAGGGAATGATGCTCGAAGTCCTAACTGACGTTGAGGCCCACCGCCTCGCCCCCGATAAGCAGCCTCAACGTCGACTCGCGACCCTACGAGCCGCGGGCGAACTAAAAATCGCCTTCACCACGGGACTGCTCGTGGGAATTGGCGAGAGTCGGGCCGATCGATTGGCGACCTTGGAAGCGATCGCTGAGTATCATTTGGAGTTTGGACACGTCCAGGAAGTGATAATTCAAAACTTCTTGCCGAAGCCACGAACCGCTATGGCCGGATGGCCGGCCGCCGATTTGGAGGAATTCCACTGGACAATCGCGGCGGCGCGTCTCACGTTGCCCCCGGATATTCACCTGCAGGCACCGCCAAATCTAACCGACGCGCCCGTGGGACTACTGGACTACGGAATTGACGACTTCGGGGGCATTTCACCGGTTACCGCGGACTTCGTGAATCCCGAGCGACCGTGGCCCGCCGTTTCCACACTGGAGAGACAGTGCGCACAGAGGGGGTTGAGCCTGGTGGCTCGATTAACCGCCTACCCGTCCTTCGTTGGTGAAGAGCGTGGTTTCATCGACGAAGGTGTGCGGGCTTACGTTCTCGCTAACGCCGACGCTCACTCACTCGCTCGAAACGACGCGTGGTACTCCGGAGCCGACCACGCGCCCCCGTCTCCGCCGATGAATTCCGCTACGTCGCGAGAATTGGATGCGCTCCTGCGCCGTTACGAGCCTGGGTACCTCTTCGACGAGCGCGAACTCGAAACGCTCTTCGGGGCCAGAAACGGTGGCTTTCACGCCGTGGTCGAGCGCGCCAACGACCTGCGGCGAGAACTGGTGGGCGACGACGTTACCTTCGTGATCAATCGGAATATCAATTACACCAACGTCTGCACATTTAAGTGTCGCTTTTGCGCATTTTCAAAAGGACCCCTATCACTCAATCTTCGAGGAGATCCGTACCTATTGACACTCGAAGAGATCAGCGAACGCGTTCGCGAAGCGCAAGATCGTGGAGCCACCGAAGTGTGCCTCCAAGGTGGAATCCACCCAAACTTCGACGGTGACTACTACGTCGACGTCATTGCCGCCGTGCGCGCGGGGTCTCCGACGATCCACATTCACGCCTTCAGCGCTCTCGAGGTCTACGAAGGTGCCCGACGATCCAATCAAGATCTCGCTACTTACCTCACCCGCCTGAAGGAGGCTGGACTAAAGACGTTGCCCGGTACCGCCGCCGAAATACTCGATGATAGAGTTCGGTCGATTCTTTGCCCGGACAAAATCAGTTCTGATCAGTGGTTGGAAGTTCATCGCGTAGCGCACCAAGTGGGTCTTCGATCTAATATCACCATTATGTTCGGGGCCGTCGAGGGCCCCGCCAGTTGGGCAACGCACTTCATCCGTACTCGGGACCTGCAGATCGCCACGGGGGGATTCACTGAGTTCGTTCCGTTGCCGTACGTCCATATGGCCACACCCTTATTTTTGAAGGGGCGATCTCGTAAGGGTCCGACCTTTCGTGAGGCGGTTCTCATGCACGCCGTGGCCCGACTGCACTACGCCACCCGCGTAGACAACATCCAGGTCAGTTGGGTCAAAATGGGTGCCGAAGGCGCACGTCGAATTCTCGAGGCGGGGGCCAATGACCTTGGCGGAACGCTCATGGACGAGAACATTTCCAGGGCCGCGGGCGCTACTCACGGGCAAGAGATGGACGCTGCGGCACTCGCGGCACTTGTTGCACCACTCGGCCGGCCCCTACGGCAACGATCCACTTTGTACCAATCCGTTTCACGATGACCGAACTCGTTGACGAGTTGGTGCACTCGCTCGCGTCGAACGTTACCCTCTCCAAAGAGCGTCGAGAGTTACTCCGAGTTCTTTTGGCGAGGGTGATTGACACGCCGGAGTCGGAGACCGCGAATAGAGACTTGCGTTTGGCAGTGGGGGCCATTGACGAACTGCTCACCGCGTTGACCCTATTTCAGCGCCACCAGGATCGGCCCAAATTAACCATATTCGGTTCCGCTCGCGTCAGTGCTCAAGACCGTTACTACGACATGACGATGGAGTTGGCGCACCAAATGGCCGACCTGGGCTGGATGACCGTAACCGGTGCTGGCCCAGGAATAATGGAGGCGTCCGCGAAGGGGGCCGGTCGCTCCAACACGTTGGGGGTGAACATTAATTTGCCCTACGAGCAGACCTCGAATGCGTACATTGACGTGGAGAACATGCTCGTCACGATGAAGTACTTCTTTACTCGCAAGGTCGCGCTCACCCGAGGGTCTCGGGCGTTCGTTGTGCTGCCCGGCGGTCTGGGAACAATGGATGAACTCTTCGAGGTGCTCACATTGCTCGCCACGGGCAAGATGTCTCCCGCACCAGTGGTGTTGCTCGACACCGCGGCGGGGACCTACTGGAAGAGTTGGCACCGCTTCATCGATGAAGCCGCGGTCGCTAGAGGCTACGTGGGGTCAGATGAGCTGCGCCTAGTTCGAACGGCGTCTTCGGTGCGTGATGCCCTAGACGAGATTGAAAATTTTTTCAGCAACTACTCGAGCTTCAACGTCGAAGGAGATAGGGGGATTTTGCACCTGAAGCGAACCCCCACCGACGAGCAGTGTCTCGACCTCGTCACGACGGTGCCTGCGTTGGCCGGTCAAGGGTACGTTCGAGATGGTGGATCGATCGTCTTTGAGTTCGACGGTCGCGATTTCGCGAGCGTCCGCGTGCTGATTGATGCGGTCAACGAGTGGAAAGCGCCCTAGTCGCTCACGTCTCGGCGGCGAAGTAAGTGCTCAGCCTTTTGAAGACTCCGTCGGACCCGCGATAAGTGACGTTCAATCTGCCGGGCCCCTTCGGAGTCGTCGGTCTTCATTTGGGCTCGGACCGCTTCAAAAATCAGGTCCGCGACTCGCTGCTCCAGTGCGGCGACATCATTGGCGAGTTCTTCGTAGTTCTCCACTAGTGGAGAGTCTCGACCGAAAGTTCGCCGTCCGCGTAACGCTGGCGCAAGACCTTTTTGTCGAACTTCCCCACGCTGGTTTTTGGCACCGCGTCGATAAATGACCACCGTTCCGGAAGCCACCATTTCGCCACCCGCTCGGCGAGGAACTTTCGCAGCTCCGCGGCGCTGGCGCCGGCGCCGGGATTCAATACGACGCAACACAGCGGTCGTTCTTGCCAGCGTTCGTCCGGAACCGCGATCACGCACGCCTCGAAGACCGCGGGGTGCGCCATGACGGTAGCTTCGAGTTCCACCGAACTAATCCATTCGCCACCGGACTTGATTACGTCTTTAGTTCGGTCGGTCACGACCATAAAGCCTTCAGCGTCCAAAGTACCGATGTCTCCGGTACGCAGCCAACCATCGCGAAACTTGGCGGGGTCGTCGTCGCCGTAGTATGAGCCCGTTACCCAAGGTCCACGAATCTCGAACTCTCCCACGGTCTTTCCGTCTCGAGGCGCGACGTGTCCTTCGTCGTCGGTCACTCGAACTTCGACTCCCGCGACGATGCGACCGGCTTTCACCCGATAGTCAATATCGTCTTCGCGCGCCACTCCGGCCGGTGGCACCGATACCGCCGCTAGGGGACTGGTTTCGGTCATCCCCCAGCCCTGGACTAAGTCGACGTTGTGAACGTCACGAAACTGCTCAATCATGAAACGAGGAACGGCCGAGCCACCAGCCACTATCACGCGAACGCTCGTGAAATCGACGTCCGGGGAAGACTCGGCCACCTTCAAGACGTCGTTCCAGATGGTCGGAACACCAAGGGCGATGGTCGGCCGTAACTCTTTGATCATCGAAAGAATCGGGGCGCCCTGGAGGAACATCTGGGGCATAATCAACTCCGCTCCGCAAAATAGAGCGGTAAATACGTTGCCCCAAGCGTTGACGTGAAACATTGGGACGATGAGTAGACAGCGGTCCCTCTCGCACAACCCAAGTGAGTTGGCCGTGGTCGCGGCCAGAGAGTGGAGCCAGGTAGAACGATGTGAGTAGACGACACCCTTGGGATTGCCCGTAGTGCCGGAGGTGTAACACATAATCGCCGCGTCGCGTTCGTCGAGGTCGGGCCAGTCGAATCCCGGTTGTTGCGCGTCGACGAGATCGTCGTACGAGAGCGTCCCACTTAAGAGACCCTCCGTCGAGGGGCCGCGCAAAATGATTACGGTTTCGGCGGGAATCTGGTCGCGCACGCGGGCGAAGAGCGCCTCTAGGGAGGCGTCAACAATGATCACCTTGTCGGCCGCGTGATTGATAATGTACGCGAGCTGCTCGGGAAAAAGTCGGATATTCAAAGTGTGCAAAATTGCGCCCATGCTCGGCACCGCGACGTAAGTCTCCATGTGGGCTTGGTTGTTCCACATGAAGGTCGCGACGCGATCGCCCCGAGCTACCCCGAGGGCCGTCAGGGCGGCGGCGAGCCGCTCGGCCCGCTTTGATATTTCGAAGAATGTTGCGGACTCGGTGCCGTCGGGCGTTACGGTAAACACCCGTTTGTCCGCGTAAACGTACTCACCGTGACGCACTACCCCGCTTATGAGCAGTGGCCCGTCCTGCATCGTGCTTTTCATGATTCCCCCACCTTCCGCTTCGATGCTACAAAACTCACCCGGTCGGTATCGTCACCACGACGGTGCGTACGGGACGACGGGAGTCGGCAGTGAACTCTCTCGACCGACCAAAAAGCCGTCGATTGAGGCCGCGGCACTGCGTCCCTCCGCAATAGCCCAGACGATCAAGCTCTGGCCCCGCACGGCGTCGCCGCAAGCGAACAGCGGCCGATCGTCACCACAGGCTCGGACTCTCCAGGAAGAATCGACCGCCACAGTCTCTTTGGCGGTAATCACCGAAGCTTCATCCAGGGCCAGGTCATCAAGTTCTGGGCCGGTGAATCCAGCGGCGATTAGTACAACTTGCGCGGGTAGGGAGAATTTCTCGTCGTGAGTGACGTCGCGCGCTTCGAGCGAAGTCACTCGATCAGTTCCCACGAACCGCAGAGTTTCGACCGAAAAGCACCGCTCCCCGCCCTCTTCGTGAGCCGGAGTCGACTTAAAGAGACGAGCCATCGTCGGCCACGGCTGGTCGGGCGGACGCACCTCGGGGGGTCGCTCCAGAATCTCCACTTGCGTTACCGACGCGGCGCCCTGGCGGTGGACCGTGCCGAGACAGTCCGCCCCCGTGTCTCCGCCACCGAGGATGACGACGTGAGCGCCGTTAGCGTCGAGCCACGACCTCTGGCCCGTGGCGACCGCTCGATTGGCCGCCTCGAGGTAAACCATGGCGGGATAGATACCGGCGAGTTCACGGCCCGGTACCGGTATCAGGCGCGGTCGCGTAGAACCGATGGCCAGGAGAACTGCGTCGTACTCGCGGTAAAGGCTTTCGAGAGGGAGGCCGTTTCGCCCCACGAGCGCACCGGTGACGAACTGAACTCCGGCGTCGCGCATTACCGCTAGGCGCCGCTCGAGTACGGACTTTTCCAGCTTGAACTCGGGTATGCCGTACCGGAGGAGTCCGCCGATGGCGTCACTACGTTCCAAAACTCTCACCGAGTGCCCGACGCTTCTGAGTTGGGCCGCGGCCGCCAAACCCGCGGGCCCCGATCCTACGACCGCGACTCGGTAACCGCTTTCGGCGGGTGTGGGACACGCTACGGCCACATCGCTCGCGAAGGCGTGCTCGGCGACTTCGTACTCCAACCTCTCGATCGTCACCGCCTGGTCAGCGATCGCCAGTACGCACGCCGACTCACAGGGAGCGGGACACAGTCGTCCGGTAAATTCGGGGAAATTATTCGTTGCGAAGAGCTGTTCTGCCGCCCTCGACCACTGCCCTCGGTAGACCAGGTCGTTAAACGTGGGAATGCGATTGCCCAGAGGGCAGCCCTGCGTACAAAAGGGGATGCCGCAGTCCATGCACCGAGCTCCCTGGCGCTGAACTTCGTCGTCGCGCTGGGGTTCGTAGACTTCTCGCCAGTCGCGTAGGCGTACCGCCACGGGCCGGGTCCGCGGGCCTCGCCGCTCGAACTCGAGGAAGCCGGTGACCTTACCCACCCTTGGCCTCGTCCCGTATCCGCTGGTACTCAGAACTCTCGACTCGCACGAAATCTACGACGCTCTGGCGCCACCGCTCAATCAGACTGGTCGCGAGGGCGGAGCCCGTTTCATCACGGTACCGCTCCAACAATTCGCGCAGCCATCGGTCGTCGTCCGCTTCGAGGGGATCAATCTCGTAAACTCCCGCGCTCAGGTGGTCGTGAATCTTCACGCGGGGGTCGTAGAGGAAAAGGGAACCACCGGACATTCCGGCGGCCAGGTTTCGCCCAACCGATCCGAGAATGACGACGGAGCCGCCCGTCATGTATTCGCAAGCGTGATCACCCGCTCCCTCGACGACGATCGTGGCCCCCGAATTCCTCACGGCGCATCGCTCGCCGACGACCCCGGAGATGAAGATCTCGCCCGACGTAGCACCGTAGCCAACTACGTTTCCCGCAATGACGTTCTCGTGCGCCGCGAAGGTGGAGTCACGGTCGGCTCTTACGATGATTCGCCCCCCGGAGAGTCCTTTGCCTACGTAGTCGTTAGCGTCACCCGAGAGTCGGACCGTGAGGCCCGGCGGGATAAAGGCGCCCAAACTCTGACCGGCCGAGCCCCGCAGACGAAGTTGAATGTGATCGGGCGGCAAAGTTCGCGGACCCAGAGCGCGGGTTACGGCGCTCCCCGTTAGCGTGCCCACGGTCCGGTTAACGTTACGCACCGCTCCTTCAAAAACGAACGGTTTTCCCGACGTCGCGGCTCGAACTCCGTCGTGGAGGAACGTCCAGTCGAGGGCACTGTCGAGACCGTGGTCTTGCTTAATGGACTGACGGCGCTGATCGGGATCGACGTAACTGAGCAGTGCGCTGAGTTCGAGGTCGCTGTTCGGGTCATCGAGGGGCACCACCGCCAGTTGTGACGTGTCACCAATAACCTCGTCGAGGGTTCGCGCGCCCAGTAACGCCAAGTACTCACGAATTTCCTCGGCGATGAACTCGAAGAAAGTCTCGACGAACTCGGGTTTGCCCGTAAACCTTTTTCGAAGTTCTGGACTTTGAGTCGCGATACCAACCGGACAGGTGTCGAGGTGGCAGACCCGCATCATTACGCACCCCGAGACGACTAGGGGCGCGGTGGCGAAACCGAACTCCTCCGCGCCAAGTAGAGCGGCAATGATCACGTCACGCCCCGTCTTGAGCTGGCCGTCGGTTTGGAGTACGACGCGGCTGCGCAGTTTGTTACGCGCCAATGTTTGGTGAGCCTCGGCGAGCCCCAGCTCCCACGGTGACCCCGCGTGTTTAAGGGAAGTCAGTGGCGCGGCTCCCGTTCCGCCGTCGTGCCCCGAGATCAAGATAACGTCGGCGTGAGCCTTGGCCACACCTGCGGCGATGGTTCCCACGCCCTGTTCGCTAACGAGTTTGACGTTCACGCGTGCCCCGTCGTTCGAGCATTTGAGGTCGTATATCAGTTGTGCTAGATCCTCGATCGAATAGATGTCGTGATGGGGAGGCGGGGAGATGAGACCCACACCCGGCGTGGAGTGACGCGTTCGGGCAATCCAGGGGTAAACCTTCGAACCGGGCAGCTGGCCACCTTCGCCCGGCTTCGCCCCTTGGGCCATTTTGATCTGAAGGTCGTCGGCGTTGACGAGGTAGCGACTGGTCACGCCAAAACGACCGGAAGCCACCTGCTTTATCGCCGAGCGAGTGTCGTAGCGTGGGTCAGCGGCTTGGAAACGTTCTTCGTCCTCGCCCCCTTCTCCGGTGTTTGACTTAGCGCCGAGTCGATTCATCGCCACGGCCAGGGTCGAGTGAGCCTCTATCGAAATCGACCCGTACGACATCGCTCCGGTACTAAATCGAGACATGATTGACGCGGCGCTCTCCACGTCCTCGAGAGCAATCGCCCGCCTCGTGGGAACGAGTTGGAGTAAGGAGCGCAGAGTTACGTGTTCTTTACTCTGGTCGTTCACCAGCGCCGAGTACTCCTTGAACAGCTCGTAGCGTCTCTCTCGGGTCGCGTGTTGTAGCTTCTGCACTGTCTGGGGAGTAAAAAGGTGTATCTCGCCGTCTCGGCGCCACTGGTACTCACCACGGTTCACCAGCGCGTCACCCGAGGGGGCACTTCGATAAGCACTCGAGTGCCACGTGACGACGTCGTTAGCAATTCGCTCTAGGGTGGCGCCCCCCACGCGGGAGGTGAGGTCCGGAAAGTACCGAGATAAGACGTCCGAAGAGAGTCCAATTGGCTCGAAGAGCTGCGACCCGACGTAACTCGCTACGGTACTGACGCCCATCTTTGACATCACCTTGACGACACCCTTATTAAGAGTTTTGCCGTACTGGTAACGCGCTTCGCGGGCCTCGTGAGACGATATTTCGCCGGCGGCAACGAGGGAGTCAATGGACTCGTAGGCCAGGTACGGGCACACCGCCGATGCGCCGAATCCCAGCAACGCGGCGACGTGGTGAACTTCGCGAACGTCTCCGGCTTCCACGATGAGGGCGGCGTTCGTCCTCAGGCGCTCCCGCACGAGGCGGTGGTGCACGGCGGCCGTCAACAGGAGGCTCGGAACGGCGGCGTGCGTGTCGCTCACCCCCCGATCACTCAGAATAATGATATTGCAACCGGCGCGAACTCTCGCCACCACCGCGTCGGCCACTTGGTCAATGGCGTCGCTCAGGCGTTGCGCGTGACTCTCTAGACCCTCAACGCAGAAGAGGCCGTCTAACGCGGCCGTGCGAAAGCCCGCCAGATCTCGGTGCTCGTCGACGTAGCGAATCTTGGCGAGTTCCAAGACGCTTAGGACCGGGGAGGCCAACACGATTTGCCGGCAGTGCTCCTCGCTCTGCAAGAGTAGGTTCTCCTCACCCCCTATGACCACGCGGGTGGAGGTGACCAGCTCTTCGCGGATTGCGTCTAACGGCGGATTCGTCACTTGGGCGAAGAGCTGCGCGAAGTAATCGAAAATACTTCGGGGCATGGTCGACAAAGTTGCGAGGCGCGTATCGGATCCCATTGAGCCGATCGGTTCTTCGCCGACTTGCGCCATGTGGCGAATTATGAGGCGCAGGTCTTCTTCGGAGTAACCAAACGCCCGCTGCAACCGTGCGACCGATCCGAACTCGGGGGTTAACGTTACGGGCTCGGTTAGTTCATCCAGGGAGATCTGGTGACGATCGAGCCACTCACCGTAGGGTGCTTGCGCGGCGAGCTCGGATTTGAGCTCGTCGTCGTCAACGATTCGGCCCTTTTCGAGGTCGACGAGGAACACGCGGCCCGGTTGGAGACGGCCTTTTCTTTCGATGTTCGAAGGCTCGATGGCCAGTACACCAACTTCACTCGCCAAGATGACGCGCTGGTCCTTGGTTACCCAATATCTGGCGGGCCGCAAACCGTTTCGATCAAGTACCGCCCCCACCACCGTGCCGTCACAAAACGTCACGGAAGCGGGCCCGTCCCACGGCTCCATCAGTCCCGCGTGGTATCGGTAGAACTCGCGCCGCGCCGTACTCATAGTGCTCGAACGCTCCCAGGCCTCGGGAATCATCATGAGGATCGAGTGAGCTAGGGAGCGACCCGAGTGAACGAGTAACTCGACCACTTCGTCGAAACTCGCTGAGTCGCTCATTCCGGGAGTGATAATGGGAGTCAACTCTTCGAGCCGCACCGGCAGCTCGTCACTGCGTAACGTAGATTCACGGGCCGTCATCCAATTGCGATTGCCGCGAATCGTATTGATTTCGCCGTTGTGGGCGATAAAATGGAAGGGTTGGGCGAGGTCCCACCGGGGCAAAACGTTCGTTGAGAAGCGACTGTGTACGACGGCGATCGCGGATCGAAACCCTTCGTCCCCCAAATCCCCGAAATAGTGGCGCAGTTGCGGAGCCGTTAACATGCCCTTGTAGACCAGGGTTCGGGCTGAACACGAAGCGGCGTACACGCCGAGTGCGTGTTCCGCACTCTTACGGGCGCAAAAGAGCATTCGTTCGAGTGTTACTAGGTCTACCGGTTTAGTCGGGATTACCAGTTGCTGGATGAAAGTAGGTTCCGACGCACGCGACGAAGGACCGAGCAGCGAACTGTCGACGGGCACCTCACGCC
>JAKBAB010000003.1 GCA_021815645.1 Actinomycetes bacterium | reverse complement strand
GGTGGTGTCGGCAAGTGAGAACACGAAGGCCGCTCTCGGGGCGGCCGGTCTCGTCTCGCTGTTCGACGCGATCGTGGACGGCAACGTGTTAAAGAGCCGCGGTCTCGCCGGTAAGCCCGCGCCCGATAGCTACCTAGAAGGTGCCCGACTGTTGAACACCTCTCCGGATAAGGCGGTGGTCCTCGAAGACGCGTTGGCCGGTGTCGCGGCCGGGCGGGCCGGCCATTTCTCGCTGGTCATTGGCGTTGATCACCACGACGGTGCGGGCGAAAGTTCCTACGCTGACCAACTACGCGCTCACGGAGCCGACGTCGTGGTTTCCAGTCTCGCGCAACTGATCGGGGGTGGCCACGCGTGAGCGACGAGGCCCTACGTCGTGGTCACCACAGTTCCCCGCGCCCCTCCGGTGTCGGGTGGGTGCGCGGGGATAGCAACGTCGACCAGTGCTCTAGTCGGGAGGTCACCGGAACGTTCCTGCGAGCCCTCCTACGCGACGCGCTCGAAGAGATTAGCGAAGTCGCCGCACCCTTCGCCCGTCGAGAGGGTGCGTCCGAGGGCGTCGCGTCAATTCGGTCGTTACGACTAGCGTTGCGCCGAGTGCAGTATCTCGTCGAGGGCCTCGCTCCCCTGGAGGGTTCGTGGGCAACTTCCACGATGGCGCAACAAGTAAAGTGCGTCGTGCGACCCCTGGGTGGCCTGCGTGACGCTGAAGTCGTCGAGAGTCGGGTCGCGTCGGCCCTAGAGGTAGGTGCCCCGTCTCCTCGGGCGCTGCGGCTGCGCTCGGCTGCGACAAAGTACCGAGAGGCGGCGGGGGAAGTCGCGCATTGTGGGCTCGACTCCTCGGATTTTCACTCGCTCCTTCAGTCCATGCGCTTATACCGTGTCGGGTTACGCGAGGCGCCACTGTCGCTCAACGTACTTCGACCCATAGCCCACGATGTACTGATTCGGTCTTGGGGGGACCTCGAGCGATCGGTCGCGCGCGCGAAGGGGGACCCCAATGACGACAATCTTCACCGCGCCCGCCGGGCGGCAAAGCGTCTGGCCGTACTGCTGCGCACGTTTTCGCTGACCCTAGACCCCAGTGTCGACACGGTGAGCGAGCACCTCGACGCCTTCCAGAGAAACCTCGGCCAGCAACGTGATAGCTCTCTGGTGGCGAACTGGCTTCGTAGAGAAGCGAGTCGTGACGGCGAGTTGGTCAAGGTCGCGATCACTCTGGCGCAGTCGGAGGAACGACGGGCGCAGAAACGCCGTCGCCGGTGGGCGCGTCTTTGGCGGGAGTTACGCGATCGCGCCGGCGATTTTCCCGGACCGAGTGGGCCCGACTTCCCACTCGGCGATGGCGCTCCGCTGGCGCCCGGTAGTGGTGCGGGGGCCGAAGTACGGCCGTAGCGGCCAAGGGGTGGCGAGAGGCCTCTCGAGCGACCACGGGCCCGCTCAGCTGGTGGGAGTTAACGTTCCGAGTGGCCGCGGCGATTCGACGGCTTCACGAGGGGCAGGTTGACGGCGTCGCGCCACGCGACGCGTGGGCAATCGAAGAGCTGGTATCCGGATTCTACGATCGCGTCGTAGTTAACGCGCCACCCCACGAAGTCACGCCACGCCACTTCGTGGTCCGCCAGTATCGGCACGCCACCTCGTTCCAAGCGCGCCAGGACCTGTTCAAACTCCTCGCGACTAATCCGAATTGACTCGGTGCCGTCGAAGGTCTCGGGGTAAGGGATACGAAAGTACTGCGCCAACTGGCGAAGAGTCAGCCAACCGGAGCGTATGCACAGCCCGGCCGTGGGCGAGACCGCCATGTCGACGGCCGCGTTATAGAGCGCGGCGGCGTCCAGTACCGAGACCGCGGCACTAAACCAGGTCTGATTGCGGTCGGGGGAGCGGTAGTAGTTCAGTATCGGCAACGTCGTGTGGGTCTCACCGAGTTCAATGAACCACTGCTCCCATTCACGCCACAGTTCGTCGAGGAGTTCGAAAGACTCGACGCTCTTCGCGATCTCGAGGATGCCCCAGGGTGTGGCCGGTATGCCCGAGCGCACCGAGAGACGCGACACGGACACTTCGCGTCGTTGGAAGCCCGAGTAGAGCGTCGGTATGAACGCGATCAATAACGCCAGTAGCGTTAGGCCCACACCCGCTTCGACAAACTGCAGCACGCTCTGGCTACCGCCGTGGGCGGGGGAGGTGCCGAGGGTAAAGAGTGACGACCCCGATATTCGAAGCGCGGCCAGAAAGTTTCGGACGCCCGCCGAAAAGAACGCGAGGGCGAACGCGACGGCGCTCAGGGCCAGCCACGTGGTTTGGTAAGAGAGCAGGACGATAGACGGGTAGAGGGATAAAACGCGATCTCGAAGACGGTAGGTACGCGCCCGCCGAGTTAGGGCGTGGAAAACCATCGACACCACTCTCGCGACGAAGCGGCTCAGTCGTACTTGGGCGACGCGCGGTAGCAGAAAGGTGCGAATGGCCGCGTCGAGAACGACGAGTTGAAGGACTAGCGCGAGTACTCCGGCGGCGACTCGTAACGTAACGCTCACGGTGCTATCAACCCAGCGCTCGGATGAGTTCCGCGGCGGCGCCCGGCGGCTCGTAAGGTGGCCATAAAAGTTTCGCTAGTTTAGACCGCCGGAACGCGCGGTCGTGGGGAGAGTGTGGTGGGCGCAGTGACTCGGGAGTCCCGACCGTACTGGGTCGAGCCCGGGCCGTAGATTGAAGTGTGCGTACGACAAGTGGTGCCCAGCTACGCGAGAGACGGGAACGGTGAGATGATTGAGGTCCAGCGGTGAGCGGTACGAGGGGGCCATTCGGTACGCCAATGGGTGCGAGTGGAGTACCGGCGCGCCGCGGTGACTTCACAGGCCGGTCCTCTCTCGGCGAGGTGGGGATGAGGGGTCCGACGAACCAGGACTCCCTCGAAGCGATATTTCCGCCGATTGCCGATTACGCATTTTTGTCCGACTGCGAGAACTCCTGCCTCGTGGCCCCAACGGGAACTATTGAGTGGTTCTGCATTCCCAAGCCCCACGACCCCAGCGTCTTTGGGACACTCCTTGACCGCGCGGCCGGGTCGTTCCGCCTCGCCCCCGCCGATAGTGCCGTCCCGGCCCACCGTCAGTACGTTCCCGGCACGATGGTGCTCGCTACGACCTGGCAGACGCGCAGCGGGTGGCTGATCGTGAACGACTTTCTGGCCGTCGCTCCGTGGTACCAAACGACGGAACGATCCGGTCACCACCGACGAACCCCCGGTGACTTCGACGCCAAACACGTTCTCGTGAGGACCGCAACTTGCCTGCACGGCAGTGTCGACATTGTCCTTAACTGCGAGCCGTCCTTCGACTACGGGCGCGTCGACGCGGAGTGGGTCTTTAGTGGTTCGAGTTACGACCAAGTCGAGACGACGAACCCCGACTACCCCCGGCTGCGCCTCTCGGGGGATATGCGCTTCGGCATCGAAGGGCGTGCGGTTCGCGCGCGTCACCGGCTACGCGAGGGTGAATCATCCTTCGTGGTGCTGGGGTGGACGGACGCGGAGGCGCCGTCGAACCGTGACGAAGTCGACCGGTCTCGCGCTGAAACGAGTCGGTTCTGGCGCGACTGGATTGACGGCGGACGTTTCCCCGACCACCCGTGGCGGGAGTTTCTTCAGCGCAGTGCGCTCACTTTGAAGGGGCTCACCTACGCGCCGACGGGTGCCCTCCTCGCGGCCCCGACGACTTCGTTACCCGAGTCCATGGGTGGCGGGCGCAACTGGGACTATCGCTACACGTGGGTGCGCGACGCCGCCTTCACCTTGCGCGCCTTGCACTCCTTGGGCTTCGACACCGAGGCCGACGACTTTTTGGCCTTTTTGGGCGACGTTTTGGAACCGGTGGGTTCACACCCCAGCGGGGCGAAGAAGTCTCGGCGCACCCTCCAGGTTCTTTACCCGGTCGACGGCGCCAGCGCCCCGGTGGAGATGGAGCTCGACCACTTAACCGGTTACGGCGGCAGCCGCCCGGTCCGCGACGGCAACGCCGCCTTCGATCAAGTCCAGTTCGACATTCTCGGCGCGATCGTGGACTGCGTTTTCGAACACACCCGATCACGCGACGCGCTCAGTGAGCGTTCTTGGCGCATCGTCGTTCAGGCCGTCGAGGTGGTGCTGGGCTGTTGGCGCGAGACCGACCGAGGTATCTGGGAGGTTCGCGGCGAACCACGGCACTTCACGTTTTCCAAGGTGATGTGCTGGGTTGCGCTAGACCGGGGAGCGCGCTTGGCCGCGCTGCGCGGCGAGAAGAGCCGGGCCGATCAGTGGTGGTCGGTGGCCCAGGAGATCCACGCCGACGTGTGCGCTCGGGGATTGAAGAACGGCTGTTTCACCCAGGCGTACGGATCGGAAGAACTAGACGCGTCGCTCCTACTGTTGGCGCAGGTGGGTTTCTTGCCCGCTTCGGACGAACGCATTCGTCGCACGGTCTTAGCCATCGCCGACGACCTCAGTGAGGGGCCCTTCGTCTATCGCTATCAACCCGACACTACCGACGATGGTATGAAGGGGGAAGGTGAGGGGTCCTTCACGGTCTGCTCGTTCTGGTTGGTGTCGGCTCTAGTGGAGATCGGTGAACTCGAGCGGGCCCGTACGCACTGTGAAAAATTGGTCGGCTCAGCGAGCGCGCTCGGACTGTTTGGTGAAGAGTTGGACCCCCTCACGGCGCGGCACCTCGGCAACTTTCCTCAGGCGTTGACGCACCTCTCACTGATCAACGCCATACTCCAGGTGATTCAAGCGGAGCAGCGGGCGAATGAGGCCGTTCGGGGGGCCGCCATCTCACCGAGTTGGTGGAACGCCGCCGGCAAGGACGATCGACCGTCGACGGTCCCCTAACGAACTACGTGTCGAAAGCGTAACGAATCACCGCGCCCGACCGGTTCGCGACACCGCGCATTAGGCTCGCGACCAGGTACCTAATCGTGACCACCTTCGAGGCCCCACCCAATCCACCACGGGCGCGCGCCGCTGCCGCGAGTCCCCGGGACGCGCGGCGCGCCGACCTCATTGTGGTTGCGAATCGTCTGCCCGTTCATCACACCTCTAATCACGGTTCGAAGGGTTGGCGGCCCAGTCCGGGCGGGCTCGTGTCGGCTTTGACCTCGGTTCTCCAGAGTCGCAACGGACTGTGGATTGGTTGGTCCGGTTCGACCGAGCGGCGCGAGGCCCCGAAGGTCTACGAGGGAATTCGCCTGGTGGCGGTGGAGATGGGCAAAGAGGAGTACGAGAACTTCTATTTGGGATTTTCTAACGCCACCTTGTGGCCGCTCTACCACGACGCAATTCGCGCTCCGACCTTTCACCGAGTGTGGTGGCAGACGTACGTCGACGTCAACCGACGTTTCGCCGAAGCCGCGGCCGAGGCCGCGGCGCCCGGGGCAACGGTGTGGATTCACGACTACCAACTGCAGTTGGTGCCGCGCATGCTCCGTCAACTGCGGCCCGACGTTCGAATCGGCTTCTTCCTGCATATTCCCTTTCCGCCGATTGAACTGTTTATGCAACTGCCCTGGCGTCGCGAGATTCTGGCCGGTCTCTTGGGCGCGGACCTCATCGGTTTCCAAGTTCGACACGCCGCGTCGAACTTCTCGCGCATGGCCCGACGACAGTCCCTCGCTACGGGAACCGATTCGATTCTTGAGTACGAGGGCCGCACCGTTCGCGTCGGCGCCTTTCCCATTTCAGTCGACTGTCGCCAGATCGTCGCACTGGCCAACGACCGGGCTACCCGTGAACGCGCCCAGTCACTGCGCGCCGACCTCGGAGAGCCCGAGGTGGTCCTGCTCGGCGTGGACCGACTCGACTACACCAAGGGTATTCAGCAGAGAATTAAGGCCGTTTCGGAGCTTTTCGAAGAAGGGTCGCTCGTCGCTGGACGCCACGTCATGGTTCAAGTGGCGGTCCCTAGCCGCGAGACCGACGCCCACTACGAGCGGGAGCGTCACGATCTCGAGCAGGTCGTCAGTGAAGTAAACGGTGACTACGGACTCGTGGGACGGCCCGTCGTTCACTACCTTCACCAGAATCTGCCATTCGCCGAACTCGTTGCTCTATATTTGGCGGCGGACGTAATGATCGTGACGCCATTTCGTGACGGAATGAACCTTGTCGCCAAAGAGTACGTTATGTGTCGAGGTGACCTGCGCGGACGGCTGGTGCTCAGTGAGTTCGCCGGTGCCGCCGGGGAGCTCGGCGGAGCCTTTATGGTGAACCCCCACGATCTCGAGGGAATCAAAGAGGCGATTCGTCTAGCGGTGGACGTCGCGCCCAAAGAGGAACGGGACCGGATGTCGCGTATGCGTCGACGCACGTCGCGGCGCGACGTCTACGACTGGGCCGAGTCGTTTCTCGCGGCCCTTCGACAGACCAGTCTCTAGCGCCCGGCCCTCGGGCGCCACGGGCTATTTAGCAACTTCAATGAGGTCCACCACGCTCGCGACGACGCGGGTGGGGCGAAAAGCGTACTTTTCCGCGTCGCCGGCCTGGGCGACGCCGGTCAGAACCAGTACGGTTTCAATTCCCGCCTCGGTGCCGGCGTGAATGTCGGTATCCATTCGGTCGCCGACGACCACCGTTTCGCTCGAGTGCGCCCCGAGGATTTTTAGAGCGTCACGGATCATCACCGCGTTGGGTTTACCCACGTAGTAGGGCGTCACGCCCGTGGCGCTCTCGATCAGGGCGGCCAGGGCGCCGCAGCCCGGTAGCGGTCCTTCGGGCGACGTGCCCGTGGTTTCGGGATTCGTCGCGACGAAGGCGCTGCCCGACTCCACTAGACGAATCGCGGTCGTCAACTCTTCGAAGGAGTAGTGCCACGTTTCGCCGAGCACGACGTAGTCCACGGAGTGAGTTGCTTCGCGGTACCCGACGTCGCTGAGGGCGTCGTGCATACTTGATTCACCGATGACGAAGGCGCGACCCTCGGGACGCTGGTCGCGAACGAATCGAGCGGTCGCGAGCGCCGACGTCCAGAGCTGGTCCCGGCCGACGTCGAGACCCATCGACCTGAGTCGTTGGCTGAGAACGTCGGGGGTAAAGAGTGAGTTGTTGGTCAGGACCAGGAAGTGGCGATCGGTCGAGCGTAGCCACGCGAGGAAGCGATCGGCGCCCGGGACCATGGATCCGTCTCGAATCAGTACGCCGTCCATGTCACATAGCCAGTTAGACGCCGCACGCACGCTCACCAGTCTGTCACGCCGCTTACTTCTTACCGCGCGGGCTTAGATCCTTGAGTTAGATCCACTTTGGCGCTCAAAGCGATCACCGCCGCCCCTCGAGTCTCAATCGACTCGCAGGGCGGCGGTGATGACCGCGGGCTGGGGGTTAGCGAGTGCGGTCGGGGGACTTTCGGTTCGAGTGATTCGAATTCGATCCCTTCGCGGGAGTGTTTCGGTCACGCGAAGGACTTATCGTAACTCGCAGCGCGTCCAAGGTAATGAGGTCGGCGGCCACGGTACCTTCGGCCCGGATACGTGTTCCGACGCTGATGTTGGCCAAGGTCGCACTCTTGCCCTTCTCAACGTAAGTGGTCTGTCCACTAACCAAGACGGGGCGGCTAAAGCCCTCCCCACCACTTAATGTGATGAGGTCGCCGGCGATACTCGCCACGGTCCCTGTTACTTTGGCGAGCTCGATGCTGACGTTGAGGGCCGTCGTAGCGGCCGCCGAGTCGAACGATACCGTCACGTGTTGGCCCGCGGCGAGTGAGCCCGCGGTCAAGGTGACGTCACCGCTCTTAAACGTCGTGGTCGTTGTGAACGCGAAGGTCTCGATAACGCCACCAGAGCTCAGCACCGTTACCGAGGAGCTCGTGAATGACTGAACGACGCCACGGAAAGTCTCTCGATGGATGTTGGCGTCTATCAATACGTTCAGTGCGTCGAGGGAGACTCCGTTGGCGTCGATGGTGCCCTGAGCCTCAATCCGAGAACCCACCGCAACGCTGCTGAGCGTGGTGGAAGAGCCGCCTTCGCGGTAGGTAGTCGTCGGGCTAACGATGATCGTACGGGTGAATCCCTGGTCGGACCGGATCGATACGGTGTTGGCGTTGACGCCGGTGACGACGCCCATGAGTTCGGCCAACTCAATGGTCACCGCCGTCGCCGTCTGGGGAGCGGTTGCACTCACGGCTACGTGAATGCGGTCGCCGACGACCAGCGAGCCGATGGACGTGGGGGAGTCACCCTCGCGATAGGTGGTCGTGGGCGTGAGTGCGAAGGTCGTCGTGAGTCCGCTCAGGGACTCTACGGTGACCGACGTCCCCGTTACGGCGGTGACGTAGCCGCCACGTCCTTCGAGTGAGTAGTCAAAGCGCGAGAGTCGTCCACTCGCCACGTTCCGGTCGAAACCGTGACCGCGGCCCGGCGCGGCTGACGCTAGCGCCGCTCCGCCTGAAATCATCGTTACGCCCATGGCCACTGCGGTGAGCGACTGAGCGATGGTCTTTAGGGTTGGGGTGCGCATGAATGCTCCTAACTAGTGAAAGCGACCTTGGGAACCGGTCCGACCTAATTGTGTCGGACTAGTTTGAGAAATCCATTAGGGCCGTCTGTGAAATCTCTGAGGACGTGCTGATGGTGTCGAAGATGATGTACGCGTCGGCGATTCGTTTGGTCGTGGGGACTATTTGTGGGCCCGCGGCGCGGTGGTCCGAAGTTTTCTCGGTTCCGAGGGGCCGCCCGCTAATGACTAGTGTTCAGCGCAGGGGCGAAAGGGGAACCGTGGACGACGAGGGTGTATTAGCGAGAATCGAGGAGCTTTCGTTGGAGGAGTTCGAGCTCGAGGAGTCCCACCACGGCGCCGCCCTGTCTGAACAACAACGAAAGCGCCTGCGGACGATCGAAGTCCAGCTCGACCAGTGTTACGACCTGTTGCGCCAACGTCGCGCTCGCCGAAGCGCTGGTCTCGACCCCGAAGGAGCCGGACTTCGCCAACCCGACGTTGTGGAGAACTACCTCCAGTGACTCGTTGGTGCGCCTTGGGGAGTCGCCCTGGTGTGGACCACGCCAGGCGTAGCTCCCACGCGACGGCCCCCTTGCGACTTCGGCGCTAGGGGAGCCGGTGGACCTCGAACTCGCGGACCGCGTTTTTTTGATTACCGGGGGCACGGACGGTTTGGGATTGAGCCTCGCTCGCAAGTTAGTGGACGAACGGGCGCTGGTGGCGGTCTGTGGGCGCGACCGGGACCGACTGGAGCGAGCTCAGCGGCATCTCGGCGACGACGCTCTCTGTGTGCGCGTCGACGTAACGGAACCCGACGGCGTCGAGAAGTTCGTCGAGCGCACGATAGAGCAGTTTCACCGCCTCGACGGTGTCGTTAACAACGCCGGTCGCAGCGCCGCGAGCGCCGTTGCCAACTCCTTCGACGACCAGTGGCGCGAGGACTACGAGTTGAAGGTCGTCGCGGCCCTGCGGACGGTTCGACGATCCCTAGATGCGCTGGCGAGCTCGCGCGGTGCGGTTCTGAACGTTCTTTCGGTAACGGCGCGTGCGCCGGGTGCCAATACGACACCGACGTCGGCGTCGCGCGCCGCCGGATTGGCCCTAACGAAATCAATGGCGGCCGAATTGGGTCCGCTGGGTGTTCGGGCTAACGCGGTGCTCGTGGGGCTCATTGAGTCGGGTCAATGGGAGAGGCGCGCCCACGACGCGGGCGTGCCTCGCGGAACCTTCTACCGGCAGTTGGCCGACGACGCGCGCATTCCACTCGGAAGAGTCGGGCGGGCGGAAGAGTTCGCCGATCTCGCGTCGTTCCTCCTTTCGCCGCGAGCTAGTTACGTAACCGGAGTGGGTATTAGCTTGGACGGCGGGCTCTCGCCAGTCATATAGTTTCATCCCCCCGGCAGTGGGCTTTCTCCGGTTAGAACGCGGCGCAGCGGACCTAACAAAAATAACGCCGGCACGCCCGTTAAAGTCGCGACCCCGCTAGGAAGTCGCGCACCGCGCCCGCGAGGGCAGACGCGCCCGAGAAGGGCGCCAGTTGGGACCCCGCGCGGCCGTGCAGGTGCGCCGCTAGGCCCGCGGCACTCAGCGCGTCGTGCCCTCGGGCTAGAAGCCCCCCGATCATACCCGCGAGGACGTCGCCGGTTCCAGCCGTCGCGAGTGCGGCCGTCCCGGACGTGACGACCCTTACTTCACCCCCGGGGGCCGCGACGATCGTGTGCGGTCCCTTGAGCAGTACCACGCACCCCAACTCTCTCGCGAGCGCTCTCGTCGCCTCTAGGCGGTTTTCGGGTAACGGGCCCCCGGTTAGACGAACGAACTCTCCGTCGTGGGGTGTTACCACGACCGTCACCGCGCGCGTGACTAACTCGGTGATTAAGTCGCGGTCGAGGGCGTCGGCGTCGAGCACGGTGGGGCTGCGTAGCGTCGAGAACTGCCCTTTGAGCCACTGCGGCGCTCCCGCACCGAGGCCGGGACCAGCCACGACCGCACGCACGCGTGAGTCCAACTCACCGGTTTCGCGCACGACCTCGGGGGCCAGGTTCACCACGTCGCGTGTCGAGCCCCGATTCTTTAGCCGAATCATGGACGCCCCGGCGCTGGCGGCGCCGGCCGCGACGAGGGACGCAGCGCCGGGCATTGACGGGGACCCCGCGAATACGGCGACGGCGTGACGCCACTTGTGGTCGTTGCGCTCGGGCCACGTCACTGCGCTCAGGTCTCCGTCCTCCACCAATCCGCTCGCACTAGAAGCTACGATGCCCAGTCCTCGGAAGCGAATCTCGCCGACGTGGGACACGCTCGGGCCCGTGACGTGGGCGTACTTAAGGGCACCCAGCGCTACGGTGACGGTGGCGCGAAGGGGTGCGCCCATTAGTCGGCCCGAGTCAGCCTCCACTCCCGAAGGGAGGTCTACGGCCACTATCGGGCAGTCGCCTACGTCGGGGGCAAGGTAATCGCGCGAGCAACCCAGCGCGTAGGCGGCGTCGACGACGAGATCGTAGCCCGACAGGCTCGCGGGTTGGGCGCGAACGTCGACGACCGAGACCTGGCTACCGCGTTCACGTAACCACTCGGCGGCCACCCGTCCGTCGGCGCCGTTGAGACCCGGGCCCGCGAGCACGGCGACCCGAGCGCCGTAGCAAGTTCCCAGCAGTCGTTTGACTTCGAGGGCGACGGCCGTGCCGGCGCGACGCACCAGGGCGTCGACGCTACTTTTGGCGGCCGCGTCGCGGTCCGCGTCGCGCATCTCGTCGGCGCGCAGGAGGGGAATCACGCAACTACCCTCGCCGTCGAGTTCGCCATCGGTGCGGGGTGATTCGCTCGCTAGACGCCAGCGAGGTCATCGCTTCGGGGCCACTATTGCTCACGGCGTCGCGTCGTCGGCCGGCACGAGCCGCCTCAGAGAGCTCGCCAGCGCGGCGAAGAGGAAGGGTTTTTCGATGAAGGAAGAGCGACCTTCGAAACGTCGCCGGTGCGTCAGGTCGTACGAGGGCAGCCCCGAGGTGAAGACAATGCGGAGGTCGGGAAATAGCTCCATCACGCTCTCGGCGAGTTCGGGGCCACTCATGAGGGGCATGATCACGTCGGTGACCAGGAAGTCGACTCGGGGTGTATCCTTGGCGAACTTAAGTGCGTCCCAGCCGCTGGGCGCGTCGAACACGACGTAGCCCAGTTCGCGCAGGTATTGGGCCAACAGGGACCGCGCTTCGTCGACGTCTTCGACGACTAGGACGACCTCACTGCCCAGTAAGGAGGTAACCGGCGCCATCGGTGGTTCGGGAATAGTTTCCGGGAGTGGAGCCACGGGGAAGAAGAGGGAGAACGTCGTGCCTTCGTTGCGCCGGCTCTCTAGCGACACTTCTCCGCCGCTCTGGCGAACTAAACCATAGACGGCCGAAAGTCCGAGACCTGAGCCCATCGCCTTCGTCGTGAAGAACGGTTCGAAGACGCGGTCCCGGGCGGCGTCACTAATGCCAATTCCCGTGTCCGAAACCGCCAGTTTCAAACAGGTGCCAAAAGCGGGATTTACTTGGTCGTCGTCGCCGTTTCGTTCCACGACCTGGGTAGTGACGCGCAGTGTCCCTCCCGACGGCATCGCTTCGCGGGCGTTGGTCACGAGATTGAGGACCGCCTGTTCGAGCTGGACGCGGTCGATCATCAAGGTGGGTATCTGATCGGCGAGGTCGAGTTCGAGCCTCACGTCAGCGCCGATGACGCCCTCGAGAAGACGAACGACGTCGCGCACGAGGTCGTTGACGTTGGTGACTTCGAGATTGAGGACTTGGGTGTGACTGAAGGCGAGGAGCCGTCGGGTGAAGTCAGCGGCCCGCTGAACCGCGTCGTCAATGCGGCGCGTTACGTCACTAAGGTCGTCGTCGAGGTGTCGTCGAGATAAAATTTGGTTGTACCCGCGGATAACCATCAACATATTGTTGAAGTCGTGCGCGATGCCCCCCGCCAGTGTCCCGAGGGCTTCGAGTCGTTGGGACTGGACCAGTTGGCGCTCGAGGGTACGGCGAGCTGTCACGTCGGTTTGAACGCCGACGAAGTGAGTAACGCGACCCGTGGGGTCCCTCACCGGTGAGAGGCTCAGGCTGTTCCAAAAGGTGGAGCCATCCTTGCGGTAGTTGAGGAGTTCCACCGAGCACGCCCGCCCGAGTTCGAGGGCCGTTCTAAGGCGCGCGACGACGTTTCGGTCGGTGTCGGGCCCCTGAAGAAAGCGACAGTTTCTACCGACGACCTCGTCGTATTCGTAGCCCGTGAGGTGGCGAAAACTTGAACTGGCGTAGGTGATGGGCAGTTCGGGATCGGTCGCGTCACACAGGACGATTCCTTGGGTAATGGCGGCCAAGGCCCGGTCCCTTATTCGTAACTGCGCTTCGTCCTCGCGACGTCGGCTCGCGTCGGCGAAATTGTCGAGCGCGCGCGACAGCGCGGGCATCATCTCCGAAAGCGTCTCGACGACGTCGGGAGAAAAATAGTCCGACTGCGCGGAGTAAACCGTCAGGGCCGCCACCACGACGCCCCGTTCGCGTATAGGAAAACTGGCCGCCGCCTCGAAGCCGACGCGCGTCGCTAACTCTCGCCACGGCGCCGTCGCCGCCGACGTCAAAAAGTCATTGACCACCACGTGGTGTCCGGTTAGAAACGTCTGACCGACGGGGCCGCGAGAGTGCGGGGAACTGGTGGCCAACGACAGTTCGAGGTCGTTCAGGTAGGAGGCCCCGGCCCCGGCGTAGGTGGCCACGTCGACTCGAAGATCGTGGCGAACCCCGACCCAAGCCATGGCGAAGCCGCACACGTCGACGGCGATATCGCAGACTTCGCGGAAAAGTTCTTTGGTCGAAGGGGCGCTCGTGGCGACCCGACTCGTCTCGGCCAACATCCGGTAGAGATTGTTGCGTTGGCGCAGGGCCCTCTCCGTCGCGAAGATGTCCGTCGTTTCGTGGGTGACGCAACCAATCGCGGCGACCGCGCCGTCCACGAAGATGGGGTAGTAGTTCGCGCGCCAACTTCTTTCGCCACGGCGCTGGTCGAGCGGCACCTCGGTTACGTTTAAGTCCGTCGTTGGGCGCCCCTCGAGGGCACCGTGAACGGCGTCTCTCACCGTAAGCCATAGTTCGGGCACGACCTCACTCATCTCACGACCTAGGTGCGCGGCCACCGAGAGACCGTGAGCCTCCGCCAGGGTGTCATTGATTAAGAGGTAGCGGTACTCCCGGTCGAGCAGGGCGACCCCCACGTGTTCGTTGTTGAGCAGTGCGTCGAGTAGCGCGGCGCGATAGAGCGCGGGGGCCGCAACTCCCGGTTCGGTTTCGCCAGCGAAGGCGGGTCCGTCGTGCGATTTCCTTGGCCCGTTCATAACTGATACTCAGCGGTGGTGTCGGGCGCGACAGAATACCGATTGTGGTCGACCATTACGCTCACCCTACACACGGCTTCGCACCACGGGCCGACGACGAGATCTATCTAGTCCGCAGGTCGCTAGCCCAGCAGTACTCTTCGTGCTTTAGCACCGTAGCCCCGCCGCGAGGGCATCAAACCCCTTTAGCCGAGTTCGCTGGCGCAGTGCAAACATTTGGTCGCACCCGCGGGCAGGTCCGCGCTCAGGCAGTGGGGGCACGTCTGAGTCGCGGGGGGCGGCGTGGGGGCGGCGAACACGGCCGTGCCCTGTCGCGCCATATACCTACGGTACGGGACCACCAAAACGAAGTAGACCACGGCCATGAAGACCAAGAAGTAGACGATGGACGCGATAAAGGCCCCCAGAGCGATGAACTGTCCGTTGAGGTGCCAACCGAGCCCCGGGCCCTTCGAAGTCGATCCGGCGAGGGCGTTTATTAGCGGTTCGATGACGTTGGTCGTGAACGAAGCAATCAACGTACTAAAGGCGAGGGCCACGACCAAACCCACGGCAATGACGATCAGCTCCCCACGCATGAGAAACGTCTTGAATCCTTTTAACATGCTCTCCCCTCCCTCTCCGGATCGACTCTACCTAGAGTTTCGAGGCCGTGCCGTCGCGCTACGTCGGCGCGGTGACCCATCGGATTCCCTAGGCGAGCGATTCGATGATTCTCACAATGTCGCCACCGCTGGCTCCAGGTCCGAAGACCGCCGCGACGCCGAGGGTAAGTAGCTCCGCTTCGTCGCCCGGGGGAACGATACCGCCCAGCACGAGCGGAGCGCTCGAACCGCGCTCGCGCAAAGCCCTTACCACCAGGGGGGCGAGCGTCATATGGGCTCCACTTAACATCGAAATCCCCACGACGTCTACGTCTTCGTCGACGGCCGTGGCCGCGACCGTCTCCGGGGTTTGAAAGAGTCCCGTGTAGATCACTTCCATGCCGGCGTCGCGCAGGAGCCGAGCGACTACCTTGACGCCCCGGTCGTGCCCGTCGAGGCCAACTTTGGCCACGAGGACGCGAGTACTCACAGGGTGGGTACTTCCACGTGGCGGCCGAACACGTCTACCAGGGCCGACATCATCTCGCCTACGGTCGCGTGGGCCCTCGCCGCGTCAATGAGTGGGGGCATCAGGTTGACTTCGGGGTCCGAGGCGTCAACCCTAAGGTGATGGAGCGTCTCGGCGACGCTCTCGCTACTACGGGCCCGTTTGACGGCGTCGAGGCGAGCGACCTGAAGACGCTCGTCGTCGTCGGTGATGCGCAACGTCGCCACTTCGTCGTCGTTACCTTCTAGAAATTCGTTAACCCCGACCACGATTCTTTCACCGCGATTAAAGGACCGTTCGAGGTCGTACGCGGAGTCCGCGATGCGTCTTTGAAACCAGTTCTCCTCTATTCCCCGGATGCACCCGTCGAGCATGGATCCTTCACCCATCTCGTCAATCGTGGCGAAGATCACCTCGGCCTCGCGAGCGACTTCGTCGGTTAACGCTTCGACGTACCAAGAACCCCCTAGGGGGTCCGCGACGTTCGTTACGTTGGTTTCGTGCGCGATAACTTGTTGCGTGCGCAGGGCAATACGAGCCGCCTTCTTCGAAGGCAGTGCGAGGGCTTCGTCCATGGCGTTGGTGTGGAGCGATTGCGTACCACCCAGGACGCCCGCCAGCGCTTCGATGGCGGTGCGCGCCGTATTGACGTCGGGTTGCTGTGCGGTGAGCGAAACACCCGCGGTTTGAGTATGAAAGCGCAGTTGCCACGAACGGGGGTCGCGCGCTGAGTATCGATCGCGTAGCCACGTGGCCCACAGACGTCGGGCCGCTCGATACTTCGCGATCTCTTCGAAGAAGTCAATGTGCGCATTGAAAAAGAACGACAGTCGCGGTGCAACGTCGTCGACGGCGAGCCCCGCGCGAACGGCGAGCTCTACGTACGCGAAACCGTTGGCCAACGTGAAGGCCAACTCCTCCACCGCCGTGGACCCCGCTTCGCGGATGTGATAGCCCGACACCGAGATCGAGTTCCACCTGGGCATGTCCGAAGCGGCGAACGCCATAGTGTCGCGCACGAGGCGCATCGACGCACGCGGTGGGAAGACGAACTCCTTTTGGGCCTGGTACTCCTTGAGTATGTCGTTTTGCAGTGTCCCGGAGAGGCGGCGGCGCGCGACGCCGGACTTCTCGGCGTGGGCGACGAAGAGCGCGAGCATGACCGCCGCCGGGGAATTAATCGTCATCGACGTCGATATTTCGCCGAGGTCTATGTCGCGGAAAAGGTCGTCGACGTCGGCGAGCGAGTCGATGGCGACGCCGCAGCGACCCACCTCGCCGCGCGCGAGCGGGTCGTCCGAGTCGAGGCCTAAGAGCGTGGGCATATCGAACGCGGTTGACAGTCCGGTCGCCCCCGCTCCGACTATTTGGCGAAATCGGGCGTTGGTGTCTAGGGCCGTGCCGAAGCCGGCGAACATTCTCATAGTCCACAACTTGGTTCGGTACATCGACGCGTGGACGCCTCGGGTGTAGGGAAAGAGTCCCGGAAACTCTCCCTCGGGCGGCCCGTACACCGGCTCTAGGGGTATTCCCGACATGGTCGTGAAGGGACCCGATCGTAACTCGGCCCCGTCGAACTGGCGACGCCAGATGTCACGGGCACTCTCTGTGGACACGTCACCCCTCTTCGTACCAACCCGAGCATAGGCGTCGACGAGTTCGGCTCCCGAGGGCGTGCCCCCCAAAGAAAGTGGTCGCTGGGGCCGGCTAAGGGTGAAATCGCAGAAGTAAAAACGTGCACGCCAGGGCGACACTCATCCAGCACAGTGAGCGCAGCGCCCTTTCGAGCGGCTCGAGCACCGAAGCGCGCGTGATCGTCATTTCGGTGCCATCACTGAGGGTTCGTACTCCGTCTAGAGTGCGCGTTCGCCGCCGCAGTTCTCGGGCCGGGGAGGAGAGACGGCGTTGCGTCAGGGAGGCGAACGCGGCGAAGAGTGCGGCCAGCGCGCTGGTGAGCGAGAGCCGCGAGTGTTGGGCGAAGTAGGCGGTCAAGACGGGAAAGGCCCCCCAACTTAAGGCGAAGATGAGGTCACGGTGAAGTCGACCACCGAAGAGTTCGAGATTGTAACCAAGCGCGAGCGTGACGCCGGCGGCGACAAAGATTAAGAGGTTGGCGCCCACTACGGTGGCGCCCACCACGCCCAGGGCTACGGCCCCCCCGAGACCGGCCACGGCCGCCGCAGTAAGTTGCCACGTCGCCAGCTTCGTGGCGAGGGGCCGACCGTGCAGTTCGTCCAGGGCGTGAGCACCGACGCCCACGGCGAGAAAGAATGCCCCGAGCGACGCCGCGAGGCGCGTCGCGCTTACCGGGCCCACGAGGCACCCGCCGATAACGACGAAGGATAGGTGCATAGCGGTGTAGGGCGGGTGCAACAGCGTCCACCACTCTCGCGCACGCTTTTGACGTAGCAGGCGCGGCGTGGCGTAAAACGCTGGCGCCACGGCGTTCGAACGTTTGGGTGGTGAGCGAAAGAGCGTCAAGAGTTGCGGTAGCCCCAGACCACCACGCCCCCACCCGCACTCAGCGAACGGTACTCAACGTGTTCTACTCCCGCGCGCCGCCACGCGTCGAGGGTCCATTCGAGTGGGTAAGCGCGGTAGTGCGCGCCGATGCTGGGACCGAGAAAGCGTCCGACGGTCCACCACGGGCGCCCGCCCAGTAGGTATCCGGCGCCGGGCAGTCCTACGCGCGTGTAGAGCCACCACGCGAGGTGGGCGAAGGGGTTTGCGGGGACCGCGAACTCGACGGAAGCGATCGCTCCGCCCGGTTTGACCACTCGAACTAGTTCGCGCAACGTGGCCGCGGGGTCTTGCACGTAACGCAGCAAATAGGTGAAGGTGAGGGCGTCGAAGGTCGCGTCGGCGAAGGGCAGCCGTTCGGCACGACCGCGAACGAGGCTCACTCGATCCTTCAACCCCCACCGCGATATGTTGTGCGCCCCGGCGCTTAACATCTCCTCGCTTAAGTCCAGTCCCACCACGTAAGCGTCGGTGCGCCGCGTGAGCACTCGGACGACTGCGCCGGGGCCACTGGCGACGTCGAGCACCAAGTTCGGCCGCGAACCCGCTACGTGGTCAATCATGGTTCGACGCCACCGGCGATCTTGTCCGAAACTGAGAATCGCGGCCAAGCGGTTATAGCGCGACGGCAGCGGCGCGAAGAGTTCTTGGGCCGTTTCGTTGGGAGAGGTACGGGACTTCGCGACTCGTTGCCCGTTACGCACGGGAGGCACTTCGCGCGGTGGCGCCGTGGGACGCACCGAGAATGTGTGCCATCACATTTCCTACGTCCACGCACACCCCCTACACCGTTTAATTTGCCGGATTACTCCCGTGGCCGACAGGGCCCACCCTAATAGTGCCCCAGCGAGACCCGTCGACGGCGCACGCGCCCACGGCTCGCGCTCGGGCCAACTACGGTAACTGAAGACGAGAGGTGCGATGCGCCGCTAAGCACGTCAGCGTCCGCTCGGGTCGGCGATCTCCAGGGCCAGCAGCGGCGCGGAGGCCTTGTTGAGGCACTCCTGGAACTCGCGCGCGCCGTCGCTGTCGGCGACGACACCACCGCCGGCCTGTACCGTCGCCGTACCGTTCGAGAGGCTGACGGTTCGGATGGTAATCGCGAAGTCGGCGTTACCCGAAAGGGAGAAGTAACCGACGGCGCCACCGTAGGGTCCGCGATAGCGCGATTCAAATTCGTCGATGAGTTCCATGGCGCGGACCTTGGGCGCGCCCGTGAGCGTTCCCGCCGGAAAAAGTGCGTCGAAGGCGTCGAAGGCGTCGAGACCTTCACGTAACTCGCCGTCTACGTGGCTCACGAGGTGCATGAGGTGGGAAAAACGTTCGACGTGGGCTAACTGCGCGACGCGCACGGTACCGGCCCGGGCCACTCGACCAATATCATTGCGGCCGAGGTCCACGAGCATGACGTGCTCGGCGACCTCCTTCACGTCCTGCCTCATCTCGGCCTCTAGGGCGAGGTCGTCGGCGTCGGTTGCGCCGCGAGGCCGCGTACCGGCAATCGGTCGGGTACTGACGACTCCGTCGTGAACCCGAATCAGCATCTCGGGCGACGCCCCTACGATCTGGCTGACGCCCGAGTCGAGGAGGTACATGTACGGCGAGGGATTCAGGGCGCGCAGAACTCGGTACAACGTTAACGGATCGACCCGGCTCGCCCTGGTGAACTGTTGACTCGGCACGACCTGGAACACGTCGCCGGCCACGACGTACTCCTTCGCCCGGCGCACGACGTCTTCGTAACCGGCGGCCGTGAAGTTCGACAGATCGCGCGCCAGTGTTCCGACGTCGATGGTGGATCGCTGCTGGGGCGCGGTGGAGACGAGGCGCTCGGTCGTCTCGTCGCGAGTCGGCCCCGGACCCAAAAGTACCGACTCAATCTCTTCGAGTCGCTGGCGACTCGCGCCGTACTCTTCGCGGCCACCGCCGTCGGGGACGTGCGCCAAGACGACAATCGTGGTCGAGTGACGAAGGTGGTCACAAATCAAAATCGAGTCGGCGAAGGAGAAGTCAACGTCTGGCCAGGTGGAAGGCGCGGGCCGGCCCGGGAGCTTCTCCAAACGTCGTACGTAGTCGAAGGCGACGTAGCCGACGGCTCCCCCCACGAAGTCAGGTAGGTCGGCCGGGACGGCCGTACGGTATGACGACAATAGTGAGCGCAGCTCCTCTAGCGGGGGTCGCTCGCTCTCGTAGTTAAGAGCTCCACTGACGACGGTCGAAGGACCGCTCGTCGTCAGGCGCCACCGACGATCGAAGCCGATAAATGAGTATCGCCCGGTCGCTTCACCGACAGCGGCACTTTCGAGGAGGTAGATCGCGCGCGCGCCTAGTCTTTGGTACAACGTGACGGGAGTCTCTCGGTCCAACTGCAACGTCGTCGTAAGTGGGACGAGGTTGAAGCCCCGTTCGACGAGGTGTAAGAAAGCGTCGAGGTCGAGGATCTCCATGTTGAGAGGTTAGTTAGCCCGGCCGTATGATTGAGTCACATGCCCGAAGGCCCCCTCATTCTCGTCGTCGATAACTACGACTCCTTCGTTTACAACTTGGTGCAATACGTCGAAGAGTTGGGCGCGTCGACGACGGTGCGCCGCAACGACTGCGTGGGACCGCGAGATGTCGCCACCCTCAGTCCGTGCGGCGTTCTGATCTCGCCCGGACCGGGACACCCCCGTGACGCGGGAAACTGCGTCGAGTTGGTGCGCCACTGCCGTGACCGCGAGGTTCCGCTTCTGGGGGTTTGTCTCGGTCACCAGGCCCTGGCGGAGGCCTTCGGGGGTCGGGTCGGGCGAGCGCCCGAACTACTACACGGACGCGCGAGCCTGGTCGAACACGACGGTCTGGGCATCTTTAGCGGCGTCTCGAACCCGCTAATTGTCGGGCGCTACCACTCACTAGTCGTAGAGAACGACGCCGTGCCCGAAGAGTTCGTCGTGACCGCGCGATCTAACGGTCTGATCATGGGACTGCGCCACCGAAGCTTGGAGATGGAGGGGGTGCAGTTCCACCCCGAATCGGTTTTAACCCAGGACGGTCACCTGATGATGGCGAACTGGCTGGAACGTTGTGGGGTGGCCGGGGCCGTCGCGCGTTCGGAGGTTCTCGGTCGGCGAGCGCACGAACTGCGGGTCTCGCTACCGACGCCGACATCGTGAGCGCCTAGGCGAAACGTTCCCCTACACCGACGCGGGTTTCGACCGGTTCCCCGTTTATCAGTTCCACCCAATAAGCGGCGGGGCCAGTTCGCGGGTCCACGGGGGAGTCCGATACGACCTCAGTTGCGTCGGTGCCGTCGTACCATACCCCGACGTGGTCGTCGGTGGCGACCGCTAAGGCGGGCAGTACCCGTTCGCGCATGAGTTGGTGCATAAGCGGTCGCCGCTGGGGCTCGGAGTCGTAGTGCACCGAGTTGGCGTAGGGCAGAAATCCGAGAGCGTTCGTTACTGGCGTCAATATTGGCCCGAAGGAGTCAGTGGTGCCCCCTATGTGCCAGCAGATGCTGCCGGCCGAGACGCCCCCCAAAATGACCCCCGAGTCCCAGGCGCTGAGCATCGCGTCGTCCACGCCGTGCAGGCGCCATAGCGCCAGGAGGTTTGCCACCGATCCACCACCCACCCACACGAAGTCGCTCGAGCCCAGTCGTTCGTGGGGGTTAGCCGACGGTTGCGTGAAGAGTCTAAGTTCGGTTACGTCACAGCCGGCCGCGTTAAAGGCTTCGTAGTACGTGGCGTAGGCGGACTCCGAGTCGCCCCGTGCGGTTTCGACGAGACAGACGCGAGGCCGATCTTTTTTCGTGCGCGCGAGGGCGTCGAGCACCATGGACCCAATGCGCACCGAGCGGATAACGGGACCGGGAATCGACCCACCCGACGTGGCCAAGATTCTGCGTCGCACCACCCGACCTTTATAGTCGAGGTCGCGTTGCGCCCGCGTTGGATTGACTGCCTAGTATTTCCTTACCGGGCAACTAAGGAGTGTGATGAGCGTCACGGATGAGGAACTCGTTGCGTTGGTCGACGAATTGGTGGCGGAGCATCCCCCTAGCCAATGCGACGCAGTGACGTTTCTCGGGCGACAGTTCGACCGGGGCTTGGCGTGGGTCCACTTCCCGGTGGGCAGTGGGGGTCTCGGACTAGAGCCGGCCCGTCACCAGGTGGTGATGAGCCGACTGGCCCATTACCGCGCGCCCTCGGCGACGGGGCGAAACGTGATCGGCTACGGAATGGTCGCACCTACTTTGGTGGCCCACGGCACCGATGAGCAGCGTCGTCGTTATCTGCGGCCCCTCTTTACCGGCGAGGAGATTTGGTGTCAACTGTTCTCCGAGCCCGGCGCCGGATCGGACGTCGCGACGTTGGCGACCCGAGCCGAGCGAGACGGCGACGAGTGGGTCGTGACCGGTCAAAAGGTCTGGACGACCCTGGCGCACGAATCGGCCTTCGGCCTCTTGATCGCGCGAACGAACCCCGACGTGCCTAAGCACCGAGGAATTACCGCGTTTCTAGTGGACATGCGCGCGCCCGGGGTCGAGGTTCGACCCCTCTACCAAGCGACCGGGGAGGCGGAGTTTAACGAGTGCTTCTTTAACGACGTGCGTGTTCCCGACGTCCAGCGGCTCGGTGGGGTCGGGGAGGGTTGGAACGTTTCGATTACGACGCTTATGAACGAGCGAGTCTCCATTGGCGGATCCGTACCCGCGAGGAGTTCGGGTCTCATTGGGGAGGCCGTTAAAATCTGGAACGACCGTTGGGCCCATCGCAGTGACGCTCACGCCGTTGCGATGCGAGCGGAACTAATGCGCGCCTGGGTTCGAAACGAAGTCGGGCGGCTAACGAACTGGCGCGCGAGTGATCTGCGCCGAGCGGGCACTCCCGGACCGGAGGGTTCGGTGGCGAAATTGGCCTTCGCCGAGGAGAACCAGCGCACGAGCGAGCTCTGCGTTGACCTGCTGGGCGCTGACGGAATGCTCTACGGTTCGCACTATCCCCACGTACGTCCGAGTGAGGTCGCCATGGCTAGTGGGGATATGCGCAAGGTGTTCATTCGGATGCGCGCGAATTCCATCGAAGGGGGAACGAGCGAAGTGATGCGTAATATCATCGGCGAAAGGGTCCTGGGCTTGGCCGGAGAACCGAGGAGCGACAAAGCGGTGCCCTGGAAGGACGTACCGCGAAGTTAGAGTTCGGGCTCGCTAAGGGGTCCGGTTCAGTCGAAGCTCGGGCCGTCGTGACGAGTACGTTTTAGTTCGTAGAAGCCGGGAGTTCCGGCGACCGCCATCACGCCGTCGAAGAGCCGGCCGGCCGCCTCGCCTCGCGGCGCGGGCGTAACAACGGGCCCGAAAAACGCCACGTCGCCGACGTGGATGACGGGCGTGCCGACGTCGAGTCCGACGGGGTCCATCCCGGCGTGGTGGCTCGCAGCGAGCGCAACGTCGAATTCGCCGCTGTGCGCTGCGTTCGCTAAATCGGGGTCGAGGTTGACGTCGGCCAGCGCGCCCGCCACCACGCGCTCAAGGTCGTGGTCGCCCCCGACGTGGTAGCGAAGTCCTAGAGCACTGTAGAGGGGCTCGAGCGTGTCGTCGCCGTATCGTTCGGCCGCCGCGATGAGCACGCGCACCGGTCCGATGGCTCGCGCGAGTAGCGCGGCGTACTCCTTTGAGACCTCGCGGTCCTCGTTGAGGAGCGCGAGGCTCATTACGTGGAAAGAGAGCGTTAGGTCGCGAACGAGCGCCGCTTCTTTTAGCCAGCGAGAGGTCACCCACGCCCAGGGACAGACGGGGTCGACCCAAAGGTCGACCCGTTGGCTCATGGTTGGCGCTCCGTCGAGGCGCCCGGCCGTTGCGCGTGGGCCGCCAAAATCGTCGTGACTGCGTTAGTGACTCCCACCATCGTTGGCAAATCGAGCATCTCGTCGATTGCGTGGGCGTTCGAGTGCGGCCCCGCGGCGCCCGTAGCTACGAACTGAACACCGGGGTATCGGCTCGCCAACGACGCCAAAAAGGGGATAGAGCCCCCTACGCCGGTGTAGCCCACGGGTCGCCCGAAGGCCTCCGTAGAGGCCCGGTTTACGGCGTCGGAGAGCCACCGTTCGCTGGGCGGGGCGAGCCATCCGTCGGCGTCGTGCGTACCGGTGACCGTCACCTGCGCGTGCGAGGGGGGGTCCCTAGTTAACAACTCCTCGATCCTCGCGCGCGCTCGCGCGGCCTCCACCGTCGGTGGCAGTCGAAAGGAGAGAACGGCGCTCGTGTAGGGTCGCAACACGTTACCGGCAGTCTCGGGGGTGGGAACCCCGCCGACGCCGATGAGTGACAAAGTGGGGTGCCACGTACTGCGTAGGATTCGGTCCGCGTCACTGTCGCCCATGAGTTCAAGTCCCGCAACGACGGGCAGGTCTCGCGCGGCGACGTCGCCGAACTCCTGGGCGATGGCCTCGGCCGCGTCGCGGTGGATTGGGGGAATCTCGGCGTACATTTCGTCGACGAGAATCCGTCCCGTTGACGCGTCTTCGACGCGATCGAGCAGTTGACGCAGCACCCGAAAAGAGGAGGGGACCACGCCGCTCACTGATCCGCTGTGCTGGCCCTGGGTGAGAACCGATACCGTGACTTCGAGGTTGATGACCCCACGCAGGGACGTCGTGACCCAAAGTCGATCGTACGTGAGGGCGCCCGAGTCGAGGCAGATGAGCAGGTCGACCTCTCCTAACTCCACGCGTAGGGCGTCGAGGTACGCCTCGAGGTCGGGGCTCCCACTCTCCTCGCTCGCTTCGATGAGCACGACGCACCGGGCGTGGGCGACGCCATTGGCCTCCATCGATTCGAGCGCGCTGAGCGCGCTAAAGAGCGCGTACCCGTCGTCGGCGACTCCCCGAGCGTAGAGTCGATCGCCGCGCCGCACCGGAGTAAAGGGTCCTAGCCCCTCGGACCAGTCGCCGAGGGGGGGTTGTTTGTCCAAGTGGCCGTAGAGCACGACGGTACCGGCCGTCTCGCACGTGGCCCCCACGGTTACCACCAGTGTGGGAGTGCGACCTTCCAGTCGATGCACCGCGACGTCGAAGTCGGTCAAGTGGCGTCCGCGGGCCCACTGCGCGAGTAGTTCGGCCGCGTCGTCGAGGTGACCGTTCAAAGACCAGTTTTCGTCAAAAGATGGAGAGAGTGACGGAATGGTAGCGAACTCCATCAACGCACTGAGCGCGTCTTGCTCGAAGTTGGACAACGTGAAAAGAGTCACCCTCGCCACTTTACTTAATGAGCGTAAAGTCGATCGCGCGCCAGCAGTACCACGCGACGTCGGAGCGAAAGCCCTGGAAGATACCGCCCGCCTCCCTCAGGTTGTTGATCGCCACCATCTCAACGTCGCCGTGGAGAATTGACCAACCGCGACGAACACCCAAGTCGCTCGCGGGCCACACGTCGTGGCGACCTAAAGTGTGCATGAGGTATATCTGCGCCGTCCAAGGTCCGACGCCGCGGACCGCTACGACTTCACTGATGACGTCGAGGTCGTCCATGCGTCCGTGCCGACGGAGGTCCAGTCGTCCGTCGCGGACCCGATCCGCTAGGTCGACCATGGCCGCCGCCTTAGCGCGCGACAGACCGAGCGCGCGCAATCCGTCGGGCCCGATTTCACTAAGAGTGAACGGGTTGACGTCACCGCCGCACGCGTCGATCACTCGTCGGTGAATCGTAGCCGCCGCTTTCGTTGCGAGGAGTTGGTGAGTTATCGAGTTCACTAGGGCCGAGAAGCGTGTGGACACCGGAGCGCTACGGCGCTCGGGCGCCGGCCCCAGGGCCGTTATGAGGGGTGAAAAGGCGCGGTCGAGTCGCGCGATAACGTCAGCGCGTTGCTGGGCGTTCCTCGGTTCACTCACGACGTAGTGTGCACCGATGTCTCGCGCCCCGGGAGGTATACCCCGTCGGGCGTCGCCGACGCGTGAGCCACCACCTCTCGAAGGAGTGCGTGAATGGCGCGAACTGGCGCCGCCGGGAACCCGAAGCGACGGCTAGCGAGGACGACGCGACGTTTCGCTATGCCTTCGATGGGTAGCGCGACGAAGTTGCTCCTTAAGTGTGGCGAGAGCATCGTGGCCGGCAATATGGAGGGCCCGTGCCCGTCGAAAGTCATCGACGCGATGGTCCGCAGGCCGTCTAACTCGACCAACGCATTGAGTTCGACCCCGGCGCCGTGGGCCGCGTCGTCAATTTCACGACGAATTGGCGTGCCGCGCATGGGCAAGAGTAACTCGTGTTGAGCGAGTAGGGAAAAAGGTAGTGGGCCGTTAACGGCCGCTAGTGGGTGCTCGCGGGACGCGATTACAACCAAATCTTCGGTAAACAGGTCGACGGCGGTCAACTCCTTTTTGGCGACCGGCCACGCGAGTACGGCGATATCGAGTTGACCGTTTACCAGTCGCGGTTCGAGCGCCGAGTTAGTACCCTCACTGATGCGTAAGTTGATTTTCGTGTAGCGCTGGCGGAGGTGGTCGAGGAGCAGGGGAACGACCCATCGACCAGCCGTCCCGATCATGCCGAGGGTAACGACGCCGGAAACGTCCGCGTTCAGTTCCGAAACGTCCGAAGCTATCGCGCGAATCTCTAACAAAATGCGCCGGGCCCGCTCGACCACGACTTGGCCAGATTCGGTCACGGTTCCAGATGATCGGTTAACGAGTTCGGTACCGAGCTCCGACTCCAGGCGCGCAATTCGAGTTGAGATGTTGGACTGGACGGTACCGAGCGCGTCGGCCGTCCGGGAGAAAGTTCCGTTTTCCGCAATCCCTACCAGGGCCTCGAGTTGTCGCACTTCCATCAATCTATTATACAGATGGAAACTATCTAAACTATGCGCTTGCGAGATAGAGGCCGGAAGGTCATACTTGATGGAGCCTGCCTTACTCAACCCCCCCGTTGAGTAATACGAAGGTTTTGCAGAAGGACCAACCACCCCCCTGGTTGGTCCTTTTGCCTTTTCGAGGTTGTTAGCGTGGCCGTCATGGTGGTGAGGTGACCTGGCGTTACAAAGTGGCCCGCGGGGCGGTTATTTTCGTTAACCGCCTCGCCCGGCGAATCGGGCGTGGGTCGGGGACGGTCATCGGTGGCCGAGTCGGTCTCGCGATTTCGGGCAATTTACTAACGGACTTGACTAGGGACCGGACCGTCGTCTTGGTGAGTGGGACGAACGGTAAGACGACCACGACGGCCATGATTACGGCGGGCTGGGGAGGGAACGTCGCCACCAACGCCACCGGCTCCAATATGGTCCAGGGCCACGTGGCCGCACTGGCGGACTCTCTGGGAAATCGCGCGGTGCTCGAGGTCGATGAGTCGTGGCTGCCCGAAACGATCGTCGCGACACGCCCCAGCGTTGTGACACTGCTCAACCTATCTCGCGACCAGCTCGATCGGGCCAGCGAAGTTCGCCATCTCGCCGAACTTTGGCGTGAGGCGGTTAAGAACAGTCCGGAAGTGACGTTCGTCGCCAACGCCAACGATCCGCTCGTGGTCTACGCGACACGCGACGGGGCACGAGTGGTGTGGTGCGACGTCCCTACGCCGTGGCGTTTGGACGCGGCGTCGTGCCCTCGGTGTGCGCAATCACTTCGATTTTCGCAGACGTCGTGGGAGTGCGAGTGTGGGTTCGCCAAACCGAGCACCGTCGATACGTTCACCGATGGTGGACTCACGGTGCGAGGTCACCCTCTCTCGCTAGACCTCGCACTTCCCGGTGAGTTCAACGTCGCTAACGCCGCCGTCGCGCTCACCGCTCTGTCGGTCCTCGGCGCCGACGTACCTAGCGCACTCGCGCGACTGAATGGACTAACCAGTGTCGCCGGTCGTTACGCAATACGAAAGTGGGGTCCCCGTGACCTTCGACTTATTCTCGCCAAAAACCCCGCCGGATTCAGTGCGGCACTTCCCCTGATCGGCGCCGGAGAGTTATGGATCGCAATAAACGCGCGCGTGGCCGATGGCCGGGATCCTTCGTGGCTCTACGACGTGCCCTTCGAGCAACTCACGGGAAGAAAGGTGATCTGCTTGGGCGAGCGCCGGCTCGATTTGGCGACTCGCCTCTTCTACGCGGGAGTCGATGCGACGGTAGTGGACGAACTCGACTCGCTCGCGGTACCGGGAGCGCCAGTTACCGTGGTCGCGAATTACACGGCGTTTGAACAGTGGCGACAGAGGACAGTCGAGTGTTGACCGTAGCCCTTATCTTTCCGGAACTCTTGGGAACTTACGGCGACGGAGGCAACGCACGCGTACTCGTTGAACGGGCTCGGCAGCGGGGAATCGACGCCAACCTCGTGGTAGTCGGCGTCGGCGAGGAAGTGCCATCCGCGACGCTTTTTGTTCTGGGTGGGGGTGAAGACGGACCCCAGGGATTAGCGGCCGACCAACTTCGCGTCTCTTCGTTCGCGAGCAGGGTCGAAGACGGTAGCTTCGTTGTCGCGGTGTGCGCCGGACTCCAGATCCTGGGCACGACTTTTTGCGTTGAGGGTCGAGACGACTACCCCGGGCTCAACCTCGTTGACGCGGTGACCCGCCGCGCTAAAAAGCGCGCCGTCGGTGAACTGGCGGTTCGCGTGAAGGGGAGAGCTCTCGTCGGATTCGAGAACCACGGTGGCACGACGACTCTGGGCGCGGGCGTAACGCCGTTGGGCGAAGTACTGCGGGGTCGAGGCAATGACGGGAAAGTAGACGGTTTCGTTGCCGAGAGAGTTTGGGCGACCTACGCCCACGGACCGGTTCTCGCCCTTAATCCTTGGTGGGCCGATGAGATTCTCGGGGCGGTTCTGGGCGTCAGCCTCGAACCCCTGGTGACCGTGGCCGACGATCTGTACGAAGAGCGCCGTGGGGCGTTAAAGGTCTAGGGCGCGGGTGGGGTAACACCGTAGAGAGGATCGCCGCTCGTCTCTCGGCCTAGCTGAAGCACCGCTTCTTCAATGCGCGCGCCAAATCGGCGCATGTTCTCCTCGGGGCCGCAGTGCAGGGGTACACCAAATGCGACGACGACGTGATGACGTCGTTGCGAGGGACGGTCGACGTAAATTGGGGCCTTGGCGTATTTCGGCCCCATCAGGTAGCCCGACTCGTGTATGTACGTTGGTACCACCGCCGCACGAGAACGTTCCGCTAGGTAAGCGGCACCGCCCTTGAACTCTTGGGGCTGCCCGGTGGGCGTGCGTCCTCCTTCGGGGTAGATCAGTAGATTCCAACCGTCTTCAACGAGTTCAAGGGCTAACTGGGCGCTACGGCGGTTCACCTTGTGTCGGTCGACGGGTATCGCGTTAAAGACGAGGACGGTTCGAAATGCCTGCCCAGCCTTCATAAAGAAGCTGTCCATCGCCGCGGCCACGATTGTTCGTCGCCGTCGATCGTGGGGAAGTGCGGTGAGCACGATGATCGTGTCAGCGTGACTGGCGTGATTCGCTGCGAAAATGAATGGGCCCTTGCCGGAAATGTTTTCCGCGCCTCTGACTTCTAAGCTCGTGAGGAACCGGACGTAAGGGCCAAAAAAGCACGAATGGATTATGTTTCGAGCGGCCCGCGCAAGGTAACCACGCGCCCACTTTGTCGGAAAATCCATGCCGAGCTTGAACATGAGTCAGCGGCGTCGCCGCGGCTTCTTCGGCGTATAACGCTTTGATGGCTCGGGCGCCACCGTCCGGGTCGTGCCCGAAGACGGGGACACCGATTTTGCTCGAGTGGACGGGGATTTGGATGTCGAAAGGTCCGCTCGTCGCGAACGACCGCGCTCTTTGGCGACACGCGTAGAGGACGAGAACGATGCCTCGCCGTACTTTTGGAGTCGGTACGCACGAATTATGAGCCAGACACCTAGGAACAAAAAGACGAGGCCGGTCCCGACGCCGAGACCTAAACCCAAAAAAACGGAGAAGCATACGACCCCGGCGCGCTTGCGGCGCAGCGCGAAGTACAAGATGCAAAGCGCGATCACAAAAATGAACGAGAAGCGGATTTCCCACTCGCCGCGCGATGCGTGCGAAGTCATCTCACAGAGTTTCGAACTCGTTACGTAGTGAAATCCATTTGCGCACGAGTGAGCGTGAGTAGGGGACTGAGTGGTGGTATTGGGGATATTGCGAATCCATTGCGCCAGGGTCACAAGGGCGAGCAGCACGGCCAGGCCGGCACCGGCGATACTCAGGCGCCTTTCAATTCGATCTAAGCCGAGAACCACTTCACGCGGAGCCACGGATGTGCGTCGCCGGCGCCGCCCGCTCTCTACGGGTGGTTCAACTTTCTCTGGCACAGTTGAAGGCTACAACTCGCACCTTGGGGCGAAGTTCCGGTCACCGACTAGATTGAACGAGCGGGCGCTTAGCTCAGCTGGTTAGAGCGCAGCCTTCACACGGCTGAGGTCGAGGGTTCGAGTCCCCCAGCGCCCACGAGTATTGAACGCGCTAATCGCATCTCGCACGGACATTCCTTCTTGACTCTGGTCGGAGGGGTTAGCCTCCCGCTAGTGGCATTGGATGTTCTTGAGTTGAGTAGGAATTTGCGCTACGTAGGCGACATCACGGGCAGCCCCGCATTCTTGGCAGCCGAGCAGAGGCGAACGTCATAGGCGACGAAATCGGTGAGTTCGTCGCTCAGAGACAACGCGCTTGCGAGGTGGATAGCATCAAGACTCCGTAGTTCGTGGGGGATCAGGGTTGCGGCTTGCTCAACGATTACGTGATCAATGGGCACGAGGTCGACCCCATCGAGTAGCCGTCGGGCGTCACCAACCAGTGATTCATCGATTCGCTGGCACGTACGAAGTAGCTCAACGGTTGACAGATCGCTGCTGACCTTTGGAATGTCGGCCTTTAGGGTTAGCCAGTTCGCGAGCGCCGAGCTCTCGGGCTCGTCGAACAGCAGCTTCACGAGGGCTGAGGTGTCGATATAGATCACGCCAACCGATCCTCGCGCAGTTCAGTGAGCGCGTTCGATGCGGTGTTATTGGTGCGTGCGGCGTGTCGGTGTGTTGGTATTCCAAGTGCATTTCTCGCCGCAATGAGCCGACCCGAGGCAATGAGTCGGTCCCTTGAGGCGACGGCCGGGGTAGGTGACACCAATAAGGCGATCAGTTTTCCTCGTTCGGTGACTTCGACAACTTCGCCCGCCTTAACTTGCTCGAGGTAGCGGCTGGCGTGCTGGCGAAGCTCTCTTATCCCAATTCTGGTCACCTCAGGATTGTAGCATAATGAGTGCTACAATCCTTGGTTGCAAGATTGAACGTGGTTTTCGATGCGCCTACTGATGTTTTGGCATGCCCAAACGAATTCGTTGCGGTTCGTATTGTGCGACCCAAGGTCCACCATCGTCTCCTCTCTCAAACCCTGTACGACTGCGGCGCAGGGTTCAAGCAACTCGAGCGGGAGAACGTCCGCGGAATAGTCCGACGCTGTCAAGGCCTCTTGTGGTAGCGGCCATTTACGGCAGGACTCTTCTACGGTGACGAACGGGGTACGCCGCCGGCCTGGGCCTTGGCGATGATGAACGCGGTCGCCGATCGTACGCCGTTTAGAAAGAGCGTGTCTTGTTGACCTTTGGTGAGGCCGAAGTCGGTTGCGGTCAGTCCGGCGTTGTCGACGAAGATCGTCTTGGCAGCCGTCGACTCGGTCACGGCGTAGGAGTCCCACTCATTGGACATTGTCTTGAGCGTGCGCAGGGCCACCTCCAACGTCGACGTGCAGGCTTCTGTCGCCGGGAAATCGGTTTGCAACTGGGAGAGCCTTATCCCGATCGTGGGCCAGCGCGACGGCTTGCCGTCGGTGCGGTCGAAGGCGTGGATCGGGAAGTTGGCCAGTAATCCCCCGTCGACCCACGTCTGGGAACCGGCTTCGTAGCGCAACGTGATCGTACCGCCGCTGGGTGCGGCTATCTCCACGATGGCCTCCTGCGAGACGTGGTGTACCGGCTCGAAGAAGAAGGGGATCGACATCGACGCGCGCACCGTGTCGACCGGATCCTGCACACCGGGGTCTTTTCCGTAGTACGGGAAGTCCCACGGCAGGCGCACCAGTTGACCACGGGTGATGTCCGACGTGTGTACCACCAGGCTGTAGTCGTGGCCCGGGGCCACACTTAGTTCGGGGTCTGTTTCGGTCGAGAGCCTCAAATCGTTGAACGTCTTTACGCCGAGCTGGTCGTGCAGGATTGGGCGCAACCAGTTCTCGAGGTAGTTACCGGAATACACGCCCTCGTGACGCAGGAGGATCGACGCATCGGACGCGGCCTCCACGACGTGACCGCCGACGTGGTCCAGGAACTTGTGCAACTTGCTCTCGGGCATGAATTGGGTGAAGTCGAGTGAGCGGATGAATCCGAGCAGATCGGTCATCGTTCGCTGCGTGCGCGTCAGTCCCGCGACGAGCGTGGCGGCAATCGCGCCGGCGCTGGTGCCGGCGACGCCGCGAAACGAGTACCCGGCCTCGTCCAGGACCAAGATGGCCCCCACGAGACCCAGCCCCTTGACGCCACCACCCTCTAAGACCAGGTCGGCGCGAAGCTCCCGTCGATTCGCGTTCGCCGGGTTGGGCCAGCCGTCCACCTCGCGAAGATGTTCGGCTGCGTCGAGGAATTGGCGTTGCAACTTTTGATCGCGTTTGTAGCCGCACGGCGCGTCTGACAGTGAAATTGGTTCGGTCATTTACCCCTCTCTCTGGTCGAGGTCGTCCAACGACCGGTTGACCGTTGAGCCGTTCGACCAAGGACTACGCATCGGCGAGGGCCTCGAGCGCCACGGCGGCCCGTTGTTCGACCTTCGCATAGCGGTTCTTCGCCGCGAGTTCGCGTGCCACCTCGAGCAACACTCTCGCTCGGTCGAGGTCAGCACCCCGGCACCGTTGCGCGAGCATCTCACCCCACATGAGATTGGTCCGCGCGGCGAAGAACTTGGCGCCGGTGCGATCGCATTCGGACATGGCTTGCGCAAAGTAAGATTCGGCGTCGTCGTAGCGACCGAGGCAGGTGGCCAAGGCACCGAGGTATTGGCACACCGGACTCTCGCATTCGGCGCCGTTACTCGGCCACAGATCGGCCCACGGCATCAACAGGTCATATATCTTCTCGATGATCGCGGTATCGCCCAAAGCGATCGCCGCATCGGCGAGCCAGACCATCGCCGTGAGCCACGTGGCATCCATCGGTGACTCGAAGTTCCTCGCGGACATCTCGGTGAGGAGCTCGCGCACAGCGTCGAGATTGCCCGCCTCCGCGTGGGCCAACGTCAGGGCCGCGGTCACGGCGGCGCCCACGTCGGGCGCGTCGACGGTCATCTGCATCAAGATCTCCACTAGGTCACCCAGCGTGCCGCGCTGCAGACCGATGGTGATCAACTGGCCGCCGTACATCACGGTGGCGTCTGGTTGACCGCTGTCCGAGCCAATCTGGAACGACGCCAAGGCCAACTCTTCGGCGACGTCGGTGTCACCGGCCACCATGGCGCGCCACGCTTTGGTGAAGAGATAGGTCCAGCGAAGCCCCGGCTGGTCGAAACGCTCGACCAGTTCGTGTACCATCTCTAACGCACGGTCCATTTCGTCGACATCGCCGGCCAAAATGGCGGCCTCCTCACGCCAGTGGGCGGCAAAAAGGATCTGGAGGGGATCGCCCACGTTTTCGGCGAGGGTCATAGCGCGCTGGGTGCGCTCGAGCGAGTCCTGGCTTAGTTCGGGGACCATCAGAGGGAACGCCAGGCTATTGAGTACGCGCACCGTCACGGCGTTGTCGCCGTGGGTGTCGGCGATCGACAGTGCCTCGCGCGCCAACGCGAGGCGATAGTCGAGGGACGTGCCCACAGCCAGTTCGGCGCAGAGCGTCGCTAGGACCAGTGCCCTTGACGGTTCACTCTTCGAAAGGCGTTCGAGGGCGATGGTAAGGATCTCGACCTTCTCCTTATCGACGGCGCCAATGGCGCTGAAGAACCCCCGGTCGGTGGCCAAACAGGCCGCAACCAGCCGGCTCGTTTCATTCAGGTCGGCGGCTAAATGCGCGGCCTTAATTAGCGTGGCGTGAAAGGCGGGGTCCCCGGTCTGACGTTGGGCCGTTCCGAGTCCAATCATCAGATCGACGCGCAGTATCGGGTCGGCGACGTCGGACTGCGCGTCGAGGTCGAGGGCCTTAACGAAGTAGGTGAGAGCGTCGGCAGGCGCCAACGCTCGAAGAGCCGCGTCACCGGCGCGCTGGGAGTAGTTAATGGCCTTGAACAGGTTCACCGGCTGCGTGGCGTTGGTCCAGTGCCGGGCGAGTTCGCCGATACGCACGTCGGGCTGGTCGGCGAGGAGTTGCTCGAGCGCGACTGCGACCTGTCGATGGATTTGGGCGCGGCGCGCGCGGCCCAGGTCCGCGTACAGCGTGTGCTGAATAAGCGCGTGGGCGAAGCTGAAGCGGCCGGACGCGTCGGCCACCTCGCGGATCAGGGCGACCGACGTGGCGGCGTCGAGCGTATCGAGCAGTTCGTCCTCCGGCGCGCCCGTGGCCTTAGCCAGGAGGTCCAGGTCAAAGTCGCGCCCGATCACCGACGCGACTGACAACACTCGTGCAGCGTCCGGTCCGAGACGCACGACACGCCCGCCGATGACTTCACGCACACTGTCGGGCAAGGTCATCTGATCCAGGTCCTGCGCCGACCAACGACCGTTCTCGTCTTGAAGCACGGTGCCCGTCTCGATCAGGTGGCGAAGGACCTCGCTCACGAAGAACGGATTACCGTCGGTCTCGCGATAAACCGCCTGCGCGAGCGGCACTTCTGCGTCCTCCAGGGATCGGCCGGCCGCGGCTTCCATGAAGATGATCACGCCGAGGTCGCTTAGGCCCTTCAACTCAATACGGTGCAAATTGCCGTGGCGGTGCAGCGCGCCGAGGGTCTCGCGCAACGCGCTGGCCCGGGCCAGTTCGGAGTCGCGGAAGGTACCGAGTACGAGAATGCGCGTCGACTGCTCCGCGGCCGCGAGATGGCGCAGCAACAGAAGGCTCCCTCGGTCTGCCCACTGCAGGTCCTCGAAGACGAGGATGACCGGGCGCTGCGCAGACAACTTCGAGAGGAGACCGACAACTGCGGCGAAGAGCAAGAATCGCTCAGTGTCGGCGTCCGTCGCTCTCGAAGGCGGGAGGTCGGGCACGCGGCTCGACATTGCCGGCACCAGTCGGGCCAACTCCGAACCGTGAACTGCCACGTGCTCGCGCAAGGTCTCCTCGGGCGCGTGGGTGACGTAGTGATCGAGCGCCTCGTAGAAGAGCTGGTAGGGCGTGGCGAGGTCTTCCTCGCAGTGACCGAAGAGTACGAGCGTCCCGGTGCTCGCCGCCGACCGCGCGAACTCACTCACCAGTGTCGACTTTCCCATTCCCGCTTCGCCCGACACGATGACCAACTCACGCCCACCGTCGGCCGCGACGCGTTTAAACACGTCGTTGATCGTGGAGATCTCAGACTCTCGACCGACGGTCCCCACGCTCGGTCGCACCTCCAGGCGACTGGAGAGGGGGATGTCGGTACCGTCGATGGGTTCCCACAGGATCTCGACGACGTCGATCGGCTCGGGCAGGCCCTTCAACGAGAGTGCGCCCAAGGGCCGCGACGCGAAGCGATTACGGCGACCGGCCATGGCCCGCACGAGTTCCGCACTCAGGATCTGACCGGGCTCGCTCAATGCACACAACCGCGCCGCCTCGATGACCGGATCGCCAAAGTAGTCACCGTTCTCGGCGTTGACTTCACCACCACTCAGACCGATCCGCAGACCCATCGAGCGACCGCGCACGTTGTTGTCCCTTTCGACGCCCTGTTGCATGGACACGCTGCACGACAGGGCCGACGACGCGGAGTTGAAGGCCACCATCAGCCCGTCACCCAAGTTCTTCACCTCGGTTCCGCCGGACTTGAGGATCGACTGACGCAGAATCGAGAAGTGTCGCCGCCTCAAGTCGTCCGCTTCTTCCGCGGATAGCCTTGACGAGAGTTCGGTCGAACCCACCAGATCCGTGAAGAGGATCGTGACGTTCATGGTCTCAGCGGAGATTCCGGTCATGCGTTGATGTTCGCCTTCAGCATTCGCGGCTCAATACGCCAGCCGGTGGTCGGTGCCCCGTCCATGGCTGCTTGCAGTCGGGTCAGGTCTTCGTGGAACGTCCGAAACGCCTGTGCGCCCCGAACGTCGAGCGCGAGCGACGAGAAGTCGCTCATCAACGGTGTGCGCCGTACGTTGAGGGTGAAGTTGGCGTTGACCAGTCGCGCGTACACGTCGAGGGGTATTCGCTGACCACTCGCGTAGACGCGCGGAGGCTGTACGTCCGGCCAAAGTTGGTAATTCCACACCCCCGAACCGAGTACCTCGTGTTCGACGGTCGTGAAGTAGACGAGCGTCGCGAGTAGTTCCGACGCGCCCGATATCGTGAACGGCGCACCCACCAACTCGGCGACGCCGTGAGGGATATACGCCTCCAATGACTCCAGCCACGCCGCAAGTTGCTCGTCGGCGGCGATCGCCTCACCGGAGTCGTAATACAACCTCAGATAGCGCTCCACGTGGGCGCGGATCACGTCGAATATCGCCCGGAAATTCTCGTGCGCCGGCAAGTCCAACTCACTGGCGTCCACGCCGCGTAGTCGCACGTCGAAGTTGGGATTGAACCGGCGCAGGTCCGAGTCGGCGCAGGACTGTTGGAAGAGATCGCACACGCCGGCGTGGGTGAAGCTGAAGATGTTCTCGAAGTCGCCTCCCGGCGCCATCTGGTCGAGCGTCACCATATGGTTGCTCGAATGCGTGGCGTAGACGTGGGGTTGGAGTAGTCGACGGAGGGGATGGGTCGCGAGTAGGCAGTTCCTCGTCGTAAACGACAACGGGCCACCGGACATGAGATGCAGCCAGTTGAAGTGGCGCACCAATGAGAGGTGCGTAGTCACGCCGCACAACGCGAGGCGTTGCGCGAGTTCCCAGTCGTGGTCGCCTGGCGTGCACGAACCCAGCTCGGAGTCGATCCGCGTCGCTCGCAAGGAACGCGAACCGGCTTCCAGCGCGAACTCCACGACCGCGGCCGGAGAGCGAAGTCCCGGATGTATCTCGAATCCCTCGAGCGCGCTGACGTCCCATTTGTAAACGCCCGCAGCACTTCTCTCCACGTAGCACGAGTACGGTCCGTCTACGGCCAAACGACCGAGGTCCGGCACCGGATCGAAGCCGGTCGGCCGGGTCGGCGCCGGAAAACTGCGTCGGTGGCTCGCGGGATAGGCGAGTGCGAGGGCCACCTCCGGGTCGGCGTCGATTGGCACTAGACCGACTTGCATCGGTGAGAACACTCGATCCAGGGCGAGCTGCAACCGGCAGAACAGCCGCGCCGGGAGTTGGGCTTCGTCGCCAGGGATGTGGTCGGCCACCATGACACCCGTAATCGGAATTCGGGGAAACTGGGAGGCCAGGGGCACCGGGACGATCGGACGGATCTGGATCATCGGCGCTGGAATCACCATCGGCTTGGCGTGGCGAAACTTGAACTCCATGAAGAAGTTCCAGAATGCCCGACGCCAGCGCCACATCGTCCGACCTCAGCTCTGCGCCGTACGCCACGGCTTGAAGGCGTTCTCCACGCCGGAAAGAGCGGTGTGCAGTGCCGGGTAGTGGCGAAGGAGGACGGACTTCATAGTGTTGTTCTCGATCCACTGAATGCCCTCTTTCGTGTACACCTCGGATGTGTAGTCGTAGGTGAAGAAACGGTCGCTCTTGAGTCGTCGAGTCGCCATGAGGATGAAGACCCTAAAGGCGGTGTCGCTGAAGGCGAAGCCCTCGGGAAGCCGCTCCGCGTACAGGCCCACCATCAGGTCGACTTCCTCCACGTCGCGATAGATCCGCCGGAGGTCGCCAACCACTTGGGCGTCGTCGCTGAACTCCTCGAATGTGGCGGCGGGCCGCAAGTGAAACTTGCGTCGGAACTCGTTGTAGCGCGGCACGCCGCGTTCACGATTGCGCAGAATGTCGATTGCGGCCAGGTCGAGGAGCGTGCCGTCGGGTTGCGCGAAATGTCGCAATCCCTCGGGATAGTTGTGCAGTGCGATGGCCCCCGGGTGGCTCGTCCCGAATGAGTAAAAGAGGTCCTTCATTCGGAATCGACCGTCGTCGAGCACGTCGTGGGTGTAAGTGCCCGACAGTTGGGTGAAGTTGAAGTTGCCAATGAGTTGGTTGCTCGCGCTCTCGCGGAGGCTGTAATCGTCCGGGATGAGCGGATGCATGCGGTAGACGGACATGAACTCCTCGGTCATGGAGTACGGCGTGCCGTGGTAGTACAGGTCCGATCCGGGGACGCCACTGAACTCCTCACTCTTGGTAAGGCGCCCAACGTGCTTCCACAGCCACTTACCCTGGATTCCCCACCAGTTGAAATTCATGCCCGTCTCCATGTCCGAGTCGGCCAGCAGCGCCGGAGTCCACTCCACGGTGTGGATTCGCGCGATCAGGGCGGCGTTTATCAGTCGAGCGTGATCGAAGAGTTGTTGGTCGTCCCAATCGGGGTGCAGGGAGGCGAGCAGTTCGCAGATGGCGTTGTGTTCGCGCATGAATAACGTGTGCATCATGGCGAGACCCAGCCACCAGTTGTTGGTCATCGCGGCGAGGTCGACTCCGGGAAGCGGCGGCATATTCGGCGGGTCGAAGGTCAACTCGCCGTTGGACGTCAACTTCACCCGACCTCGGTGATACGTCCGGAGCGTCGCTTCGAAGATGAGACTGCTCCCGTACACCTGTGATGCGTCCCACCAGTGCGTCTCGGTGTTGCGATAAGTCGGTGGTCCGCCGTCGGAGGTCGCGTCGACTTTCGTGCGCTGGATCTTCATGGGATGCACGGGCCACGGATCATCTTCGTCTAGCTCCACTTCCCAGGGATCGTCGGCCAGGTTCGTGCCGTGACTCATCCAGTCATGCACTTCGAACTGAATCCAGGCGGCGGCGAGGAGATTGAGCGTCGTGGCCGGGATAAAGCGACGTCGGGCCAGCAGTTCGTTGGCGATCGTTCGCGGATTGGGATTCAATACATCATTTGGGTAGGTTCCTTCAATGGGCACGTTGCGCCCAAACCGGGCTCCCGCACTGCCGATGTCGGGATAGATGGGATCCGTCCCTCTCCCATCCGACGATCGCGAAAAACTCCGAGGTCCCGTGGGCACCTCTGGTCCCCACGGGACCGGCTGACCGCTGGTGTCGAAGAGATTATTTCTACGAAGCACCATGCGAAGGCCGAACAAGGTGAGCAACGCCAAGGGTTTAGGGAGACGGTCCCAGCCCCGGTTGTAGTCGAGATAACTCGTCACACTCATGAAGCGGCGTTTGATGAGTCCGTCACGCAATAGCGGCTACCCCCAAACCAAGACCAACCGGGTCTATTGACTCGTGATACTAGCCGTCGCTCTCCCAATTTGCGTATGCCCGCGGTTTCTGAGCTACTGCGACGGGCATCATCGAATACTCCAACGAAGCCGTCAATCCTGAGCGTTCCTACGGAGACGTAAGTTCGCAGGAACGCGCCCATTCATGCGTTAGCTCACTCGCTGATGGGGTAAACGGTGAACGGTGACCCCGTCGCGACCGGTCATCGTCTCGGGAGCGACGATCGCGTTCACAGCGACCTCCTCGGTGATTACTCACGTTCTCCGGCGGGCGCTATCGAACTTGCACTCGTGGACTTTTGCGTGCTTGCATGTCGCCGGTGACCGCCGCACTACGCGATGGAAATCGAACGGGCTCGAAGAAGCATGGGAGCGACGCGCAGGTCCTCAAAAGTCGCCGCCGCTGATTTGGCGACCCCCCGGGCCTCCTCGGATCGGCCCTGACGCGCCAACCACTCCGCTAAGTCGAGTTGGAAACGAGCCTGCCAGTACCGGTACCCGAGGTTGGCCACGTCCGCCTCCGCGTCGCGGAGATCCGTCTCCACCTCGGTGTCGTCACCTCGCGCCGACGCCGCCAGCGCCCGTGCCCGACGCACGTGTATACGAAGAAACGGGGGCACCGCCCCAGGTGGCCGGCCGGCGAAGAGGGCCACCATTCGATCGACGGCGTCGAGATCGCCGAGGGCGAGGGCGGCGTCTACGCCATCTGGGTATGCGGCGCGCACTGATTCGTGTGAGGGAAGCCGAGCTTGGTTCATACAGATGTCCAAGGTTTGAGTAGCCGCCTCGAGAGCCCGTCGATGGTCTCCTTCGGCCAGGGCGATCGCCGTCACTAACGACGCGTACATTGCCGCATCCTGGATGTCGTCGGTATCGGCGAAGTCGTGACAATGCGCGAAGTGGAGTCTCGCTCCCTCCGTGTCTCCGCGAAGTGCGGCGACGAAACACAGACGCGAGTGCAGAATGTTTAAATCAAATAAGGCGTCACCGGAACTCGACTCCAGGAACTCGTTTGCGCGTTGCTCCGCCTCATCAAATCGGCCGGCGACGGTCAATATGTACATCAAGTTGTTAGTCAGTTCCTGTTCGGCCCTGCGAGCCCCCCGACGCCTCGCCAGGGCTAGGCCGGCCAGGCAGTGCTCTTCGGATCCCGAACGGTCAAAGCACATCGAGAGATCAGATAATGCGTTCTCCGTGAGCAACTCGACGCTCACCAGACCATTGTCGCGTGCGATCGCGAGGCTGGCTTCCATGTAAAGGAACGCTTCGGCCATACGACCTTCGCCGGAGAGGAGATATCCCTTGGCCCGCAGTGCGCGGGCCAAGGTCTCGGCCAGTTCGAAGTGCTGCGCCAGGGTCAAGACGTGGTCAATGCTCTCAGCCAATTCAGCGGGGCGCCCAGCGAACCAAAGGTTCCACCCCAGTTGATAATTGAGATCCGCGATCACCGTTGGGGGGGCACTGTCTGGATCGAGTGAGGAGAGTGCCGAGCGCAGCAGGGCAACCGACTCCTCGACGCGGCCCAGGTTCGCCACCACCGCGGCCAGCTTCTGGGTCACCCTCGCTGCTTCGACTACCCGTCCATTTTCCACGTGGATAGTCACCGCCGCCTCGAGATGAGCCTTCGCCCGATCACTGGCCCCAACCAGGCTGGCCATTGAGCCCGCCTTCTCCAATAGAGTCGCCCGACCGACCTCGTTGGTACTCAGTGCCAAAGCGGTGACGAAGGCCGCCTCGGCCGCGGCCGGCGCGCCGACCGACTCCGCCCGCTCGCCAGCGCCAATGTAGGCCGTGACCGCCAGGGCCCGCAGCTCCTCGACGTCCGAGTCGCCGCTGGCCGCTTGGTAAGCGTCCCTCAGGTGGGAGGCGATGATCTCTATGACGTCGGCACCCTCGTCGGGGAAGACTCGGCGCAGGTGGGCCGCGGTCCTCACGTGTCGGGCCTTGCGTTCGGAGCGGGTCAAGGAGTCGTACGCCACGGAACGAATCAACGATTGGGTAAAGGCGTAATTGCCCCGCTCCGGTGAGAGCTTGTCAGCTCGCACGGTCAGCACCTCTTTGCGCACCAGTGAAGCCAGGAGTCCGTCGAGTATCGCGGGATCGGCGTCGGTGAGCGCTTCGATGGCCTGACGGGGAAAGGAGTCCCCCAAAACGGCGCACTCTTTGATCAACCGTCGCTCGTCATCAGTGAGGGAATCAAGGCGTGAGGCGATGAGGGCCTTGAGCCCCGGTGGGATCTCCAGGGCTCCGAGCTCGCCGATCAGGCGCAGGGTCCCGTCAAGTTCACGAAGCAGAGTGCCCCGGTCCATCAAACTGCGCACCGTCTCCACGGCGTAGAGCGGGATGCCTTCGGCCCGCTCGATGATGCGGTGGCGCGCTTCGGCGGGAAGCTCCACCACCAGTGCGTCAAGTATCTCGCCCATCACTTCTTCGGGCAAGGGATCGAGCGTCAGGCTGGTGAGGTTGCGGCGGCTGAGCACGAGGCCACGGCGCCTCGCTCCTTCGGGTCGGGTGAGGATCAAGAGGTAGATGGCGTGGTCGGCCGACCAGTCGAGTAGGTAATCCAGGAAGTCGGTCAGTCCAGCGTCGGCCCACTGCAGGTCCTCAACGACCATGACGACCGGCAGGTGTTCGGCTAAGCGTTCGAAGAATAGGCGCCATCCAGCGAAGAGTTCCTCACGCTCGAGGACGAGGCCCGTCGAAAGTCCGAGGAGTTGGGCCAGGCGGGGTTCGATGAAGGAACGCTCGTTGGGATCGAGGATCCAGCGCTCGAGCCCGGAACGAAGGCGAGCGCCGATGAGATCGAGGGAGTCCTCTTCCCCGATCTGCAACCGGGCGCGAATCATCTCCGACAGTGCCCAGTAACTCACGCCATCGCCGTAAGACAGGCAGCGTCCACTGTGCCAGAGCACGTCTACGGCTAGCCCATCAACGTATTTGTAGAACTCCCAGGCCAGTCGGGACTTGCCGACGCCAGCGACGCCCGACACGAGCACGAGGCGCGCCGAGTGCCGCTCGGCCGCGACGTGAAACAGATCTTTGAGTAGGCGCAGTTCATGGTCGCGGCCGAGGAAGGGTGCTTCGAGCACGGTCGATCGTTGCGATCCAGCCGTCGCGGCAATCACCCGCGTCGCCTCGAAGAGACGCAGCGGCTCAACTTTTCCCTTTAACTCGTGCTCACCGATGTCGTTGTACTCAATGGCTGCGGCGGTAGCGGTGCGCGTCATCTCATCCACGTAACAAGAACCCACCCGCGCGATGGACTGAATGCGAGCGGCGGTGTTCACCCGATCGCCAATCACCATGCCCTCCTCTGGCGTCTCGGTGGTCGCCGCGTCACCCGTCACCACCCCCACGCGCGCTGCGAGATCGACGCGGTGGTCACGGCCGAAGGCGGCGACCGCGGAGATGAGCTCGAGTGCGGCTCGCACGGCACGCTCGGCGTCGTCCTCGTTGGCGACCGGAGCGCCCCACACCGCCATGACGGCGTCTCCAATGAACTTCTCGACCAGCCCACCGTAACGACCGACGATCACTCGGGCGAGATCGAAGTAACCCGAGAGCAGTTCGCGGACGTCCGCCGGATCGCGAGACTCCGAAAGCCCCGTGAAGCCCACGAGATCACAGAACAGTACCGAGACATGTCGAATCTCAGTGCTCGGTGCTGCCCCAACCACGGCGCCGCCGGTAGGTGACACGGGCTGGGTCATGTTCGACGCCGTTACGTCGGTGGCGCTATCCAATAGGGCGCCGCAGTCAGCGCAGAATCTCTTGTCAGGTCGGGCCTCAGCGCCGCACGAAGGGCAGGTTCGCGCGAGAGGCGCGCCGCAGTCCCCGCAGAATCGCTTGCCGACTGGGTTCTCCCCTGAGCACACCTGGCACGACAACGTACGCCCTCATTTCCTCGAGGTTCAAAGATTCCGACCCAGGGCTCAGAATACGCCACGCGCATCGCAGCCCCAGTGGATTTCTAGTGGAGCCAGAAGAGCGGTGGAGTCGAAACTCGTCGCTGCTGACGTGAGATCCACGAACCGTCGGAAATTGCGACGCTCGGCAATGGTTCACTTCGACGGAACTCGTCGCTAATGAGAACCCGATTTGCCGGTCGCTGCGATCGATCTAAATTGTCGAATTCTCAGCTGACCTGGTGCAGCTTACGACGCGACTGAAAGATCTTTGAATATTCCGCACTGGCAAGACCTTATCGATCAGCTCGCTCGACGCGCTCCTGGCGGACCCAGCGGCCGAGATTCCCTTCGACGATCCCCAACTCTCGGGCCACGTCGTTCATCGTGCGGTGGTGAGTAATGAATGGAGCAGCAGAGACGTCCGAATGGCTTTGGATAGCGATTTCGACGTCCCGTTGGACGCTATGAATCTGCATTCATAACTGCCGCAACTACCAACTATGTGAGATGTCCGGCAAGCGGAGAACCGTCAGTTTCTCAGGGGCTAACAGACCCTTGTGGCTGAGCACCCTGTTCAATTGGGGTTGCCCCGAACTCGAATCCAGCGCGGTTGACATCGATGTTGTTCTTCAAACGCAAATTTCGAGTCGGACCTCCGCTCGCCGAGACCTCGAGTCGGGTTGCCTTGCAATAACCCTCGGACAACTACGCGTGTCCCCGCTGAAGGTTCGCACCATCCCCAGACGAAAGACCAAAAGAAGCAAGTCCATTGGGGCGCAAAATAACTATCGCGGCAACTGGATTCACATAGTTCTGAGACATTGGACAATGGAAAATACTTATGGGGCCTGGGTTGCGAGTGAAGTCGACACGCAAATTTGGACGAAGCCAGAAGACGAAATCCGGCGAACTCCGACGGAATATTAACGCTGACCTGTGTTAATACTCTTTATTGCAGTTTGAGGACAAAGTAGCGACCCCGCCGAAAGCCTTCGGTCTCCGTCGGGGTCGCTTTCATCACACGGTCGAGCGTGCGAGAACTTGCTTTACGTATTCAAGTCGTGCGCGAGCATTCGTCGCCTACTCCGACGCACGCCACGCGAGATTCGCTAGTTGAGAGGTTCAACGTCCATCGAACGTTCTCGAGGGTTGGGGGTAGCTTAAGCTGTCGTAACACGCGCATTCGAAATCCGCCTTTGGCCGCATACTGCGAGTCACGTGCGTAAGATTGTCGCTTTTCGACACGCGGGAGGGGAAGTATGCGCAAAGTAGTCGCTTCGGCATTTATTTCACTCGACGGAGTAGCGGAGAGACCCGACACATTTCTAACCAACTTCGATGAGGAGATGGATGAGTTTGGTGGCCGCGTCATCGCGACTCAAGACGCAGTGTTCCTGGGACGCCGCACGTACGACGAGTGGGCGGAATTTTGGCCGCAGAGCGACATAGAGCCCTTCGCCACCTTCATTAATTCGGTGAAGAAATTTGTAGTGACATCTTCCAAGTTGGGGGCGATCTGGACGAACACTACCGTCGTGGGAAACGAACCACTCGAGTTTCTCGCGGCACTGAAGCAAGAGTCCGGAGGTGACATCGGGATTCACGGAAGTATCACTTTGACCCAGTCCTTTATTGCGAGCGGCGCCGTTGACGAGTTACGCCTTATCGTCGCCCCCGCCCTGCAGGGGCGCGGTCGACGACTCTTCCCGGAATCGATTCCGAGGCAGTTGGAGTTAATCAGTGGTGTCACTTCTCCGACGGGATCACTGCTGCTCGACTACCACGTCACGCAGGAGTCGCCCGGATCATTCCGCCCCTCATCATGACGGCGCTGAAATGGCTTCCCGCGAATATCGTCTCCTTCGCGTTATCTCCCCTAACTATCGGGCCCTCTCAAAAGAACGCGAGCGGGGCGCCACGATTTCGAGTAAATAACGCAGGTCTTTCGACTTCGCCGGTTCGGCTCGTGGCCTCGATTGCTCGGCGATGCTCCTAGTCCACTGCATGTGCTTGCCAACTGACTCTGGGTACGTTAAAAGTTTGACCAATGACGGAGTCAATGGCATTTTCTGAGACGAAAGCGCACTTGTCGGTACTGGTCGAACGGGTAGAACGCGAACACGAACGGTTCTTGGTGACACGCAACGGACGAAGGTCGTTCGTTCTCGTCATCCCGAATGATCTTGACTCGCTCGAAGAGACACTCGACATTTTAAAGGACGCCGAACTTTACGCTTCACTCCAGATATCACGATCTGAATCAGCGCGCGGTGAGACTCTTCCCCTTCCCGATGGCTGAACAACACGGCCCAGTGTAGGAAGTAAGAATCACGCCCGAAGGGCTTCTACGCCTCGACCGCCTCGCTATCAAAATTCGTGAAGCGGCGCTCAGCGCGCTGATGGGGGCGATTAGAGAAAACCCATAACGACTCGGCAAGAAGTTGGTCGGGGAACTGGACGGCCTCTACTCGGCGCGCCGAGGCGACGGTTGGATCAACTACGAAATAATTGACAACCCTAAGACCGTTGTCGCGCATCGGATTCAACTCCGGTGTCAGGGAAACTGGGTGCAGACCCGCCGGACGTTTTTGGTAGGTGTTTTGACTGACACACTCAAAGTCCACATTTTGCGGGTGCGCGAACCGATCAGTCGCGCCCCGAACCGTATTTAGGGGTCCAGGTCTGATATAGGTTCGCTCGAAGAATGGCTGCGGTCGCCCTAACCGTGCGCGCGGCTGTCTCGCGAATTGGTCCGAACGTCGCTTACGGAGTGTTACGACTCGGGCGGGGACCCGATACCGCCTCCAAAGTGGCAATTTGTCTAGCCACGGTCTCTTCGAATGAGGGTGCGCCAGCGGGAATTACTCCAACACGAAAAGCGGGCACGGCTAAGTGCAGTGGCGTAGCGGGATCTGTAGCGGCCGCGATGATGGCGACCGCGACTTCGTTCGGGTCACCGCCATTTTGGGTTCCCGCCTCGTAAAAGCTCGCCACCCACTCCTCCTCGGCGGTGTAGTCGTTTCCCTCTGGCGCCGGGGGCGCGGTTCGAGCTACGAGTGACGTCTTAAAAAAGCCCGGCTCGACGCTGACCACTCGCACGTTCGTACCTAATAACTCCATGTGGAGTGCTTCACTCAGTAGACATACGGCGTGCTTACTCACGGAGTACCAGCTGGAAAATGGTAGAGGTGCGATGCGTCCCGCAACTGACGAAACGTTGATTACAACCCCAGCGTCTCTCGCGCGCATCGTTGGCAGCACGGCCTGAATCATCCGCACCGCGCCCCAAAAGTTGGTGTCCACGACCTCTTGAGCGAATTCGAGTGGGGTCGTTTCTATCGCCCCAACGTGGGCGACCCCCGCATTGTTAACTAGGACGTCTATGGCGCGATGACGCTTTAGTACATCCGTAACGGCAACGCCGACGGACTGCGCGCTCGAGACGTCGAGTTCGATGATCTCCAAACTCACTCCCGCGTCGAGGACGCGTGCCCTAAGTGCGCTAGCGCGGTCCATCCTTCGCATCGTCGCGATGACCGTGTCGCCTTTTTTCGCAAAGGCGAGCGCGGTCGACGCGCCCAGTCCACTACTGCACCCGGTAATGAGAACTACCGCCATTTATCTCACGCCTCACCTTCGCACCTATCCACGGGCCGATCCTCTTGGCTAGTTTGGCAGTTAGACGGGTGACTGGCTCTCGGTCCCTTCGCTTCGCGTGGCCGAAGGAGCGTATTCGCAGCCACCAAGGGCTATCGACCGAGTATCGGCGTTCCCTCTTGCACCTCGCGCCGCGTACGACTCGTGGCGTGCGCCGACTTCGTTCCTCGGTAGTTTCGTGCGGTCGGGGCGCCGAATAACTCCTGAACTGTTTCTCATGCTCGTATTTAGAGTTCGGGCTTCTCGTCAACCTTCACCCGCGTAAAACGTGTTTCCCTGGACGACGCGCACAGAAAGCCCGCGTGGGATTCGCCACCAGCAACGGCGGATTACAACTCTCCCCGCTACAGCGACTTCGGTTAATTTGGGGACGTGAAGACCCTTCGAAACCCTCCGCTCCTCTTCGTCATATCCGGTCCGAGTGGTTCGGGCAAGAAGACGGCAATGAATCACTTGCTGGCGGAGGGACTCACCAAGGTAGTCACTTACACCACGCGCGCCCCTCGAGCGGACGAAGTTGAGGGTGTCGACTACCGCTTCATCTCCGAAGAGACCTTTCGGGAGTATCACACCGCGGGTCGCTTTTTAGAGTTCAATCGGACCTACGGTAGTTCCGCCTACGCGTCCCCCTTTGAACTACTCGACTACGACGACGCCACGACCGCCCAGGTCGTGGAACTTGATCCCGAGGGTTTCTTCTTCCTAAAGAGCCATTCTTCGCGACGCGTGGTCGGCATCTTTTTGCTCCCCCCCTCCATTGAGGAGATTGATCTTCGCATTACTTTGCGTTCCGACGACGTTGACCGAGAGGCCCGTCTCGTAGCGGCGCATCAGCAAATCGCCAGTGCCTGGCAGTACGACTACGTGATCTCAAATCGTGAGTTGGTGACGTTTCTCGGGGACGTAACGACAGTTGTCGCGGGAGTGACTTCGGACTCCAGGGGGCGTGACGACCTAGAACAACTAATGGCCCGAATACGACTCGAAGGGCTGCGCCTCGATAACCCCGCCAAGTAGTACTCGCAAAATGGGCGCAGGAGCGCCGAACTCAATGGGATCATGGACGAGCGAGTGATCGCCACGGCCGCTGAGTATGGCGCTACTTACGCCCAGTCTCTGAGTCGTACGGCGTTAACGACTATTCGTCCAAGGGAGTTGGCCGATCGTTCTGGCCGGGGGGCGTGGTGCCCGGACTATCCAGTCAAGAGCGCCTGGGCGACCTCGATGGTCCACTGGGGAACTCGCGCCCAACTCTTCGACGCACTGAGATGGGGATAACTTAGGGGAAGTCATGGAGCCTGCGACCACCTCGACCGCGATTGCCTTCGAAGAGGTGTCCGTCAACTTCGGTGGGCTCCAAGCCCTCAGTTCGGTCTCTTTTTCAGTGTCGTCGGGAGAGATTGTCGGACTGATCGGCCCGAACGGCGCCGGTAAAACTACCGCATTCAACGTCGCGTGCGGTTTCGTCAAGCCGTCGAGCGGCGCGGTGACCTACCCAGTTAGTAAGCGCCACGGACTTCGACCCGACCAGCTGGCGCGCAGTGGGATAGCGCGAACGCTTCAAGGCGTGGGTCTGTTTCCTCACTGCACCGTTTTGGAAAACGTCATGGCCGGAGGACAAATCAGACCTCACGGCGGCTTCTTCGCTGGAATATTTTCCTCGCCGGCGAGCGTTCGGGCCGAGAGGTCCCTTCGAGATGACGCGCTGGCGGTACTCGAGCGACTCAATATCGCTGCCGTCGCGCCTCGACTTCCTTCGGAGATCCCCTACGGAACGGCGAAGAAAGTCTCGATCGCCCGAGCACTCATGTGCGATCCCTCACTTCTCCTCTTGGACGAGCCGGCGTCCGGACTCGACGGTGCGGAGCTGGATGATTTCGCGCACTTGATCACCACGCTGCGTTCGTCGATGGGCGTCTTGCTCGTAGAACACGACATGGATTTTGTGATGCCCCTCGTCGATCGCTTGGTCGTACTGAACTTCGGCGAAGTCATCGCTTCGGGTGCGCCCGAGGACGTACGACGCAATCCCGACGTCGTCGCGGCCTACCTCGGAGTAGACCAGTGATAACGGTCACGTCACTCTCGGTCGCTTACGGCGCCGTCCAGGCGCTGCGTGACGTTAGTTTTCAAGCGGGCGCCGGTCAGATAACCGCAGTGCTGGGGGCCAACGGGGCCGGAAAGACGACGCTGCTTCGCACCATCAGTGGCCTCGTGACGCCCACGCAGGGGCGGGTCGACTTTGGTTCAACGGCCCTCGTTGGGAGGAGGGCCGAAGAGATTGCCCGACTAGGCGTCGGCCACGTTCCCGAGGGTCGCGGCGTTATTAGTGAGTTCACCGTAGAAGAGAATCTGCGCCTCGGATCGATGTTCAACAAGACGCCACTAGCTAAAGGTCTCGCCGAGCAGTACGAGCTATTTCCGGCCTTGGGGGAACGGCGCAAACAACACGCCGCCAAACTTTCGGGGGGCGAGCGGCAGATGCTCGCCATGGCCCGAGCGCTCATCGCTGAACCCACGGTGCTGCTCCTCGATGAGCCGTCGCTCGGCCTGGCGCCGCTGGTCACAGCGCAACTGATGAAAACGATCAAGGATCTCTGCGAAAAGAAGAAATTGACCGTGATCCTCGTAGAACAAAACGCGGTGACGGCCCTAAGGATCTCGTCTCACGCCGTAGTGCTTAACCTAGGTCGGGTAGTGGCCGACGACGACGCGTCCGTTATCGGTGAAGACGAGAACCTTCGTCAGTACTACTTAGGGATGTCGTCGTAGTGGACGCCTTTTTGACTTCGCGGATTATGAGTGACGTTTTGGGCGGTTTGACGAACGGCATGATTTACGGCCTCGTGGCGCTGAGTCTCGTGTTGATTTGGCGTTCGGCGGGAATTTTGAACTTCGCGGCTGGAGCCATGCCGATGGTTGCCACCTACGTCGGCATGGTGATTTTCGTCAGTACCCTGGGGTATTGGCCCAGCGTGGTTATCGCGATCATCACGGGGCTCACCATTGGCGCTTTGACCGAGCGGGTGGTCGTGCGGCGACTCTACGGTAAACCCCCGATCAATCCCGTCGTGGTTATGGTGGGGATTCTCATCGTCCTCGAAGGCGTCGCCGCGGCGATTTGGTCAACGGTCCCTCGGGGGATTCCCAATCCCTTTTCACCGATCGACTGGCAACTAGCGGGCAAGCCGATCGCGCTGTCGAGCTTTAGTCTCTACGAGATCGTCACGGCCCTCGTGGTCATGTCGGCGGTGGCGGCGCTATTTCGCTTCACCAAACTCGGTCTTCAACTACGCGCGTCCGCACTGGCGCCCGAGGTGTCGCGCCTCCTGGGCGTACGCGTGGGTCGCATGTTGACGTTGGGCTGGGCGTTGTCGACGGGGGTGGGCACCATCACCACCGTGTTGGTTGCTTCCAACTTCTTTACCGGGCTGACGCCCCAAGTAATGGACGGCATCTTCGCTTTTGGCTTCATTGCGGCCGCGGTGGGGGGTCTGGAAAGTCCGGTGGGCGCAATCGTCTCGGGCGTCGCGCTCGGAATCGTTCTGCAGTTCGTAGGGGACTACATCAACTCGAACGCCATTATCTTGGTCGCGCTGGTGATATTGGTCGTTTCGCTCATGGTTCGGCCCAACGGAATTTTCACTCGCAATTCCGCGAGGCGAGTGTGAGAACTCTCGCTCCCCGTAGTCGCATCGCGGTGGCGGCGCTGACGCTGGTGGTCGTATTCGTGTCGTCAATCCTCGCGGCGCCCACTACGCGTAATGGGGTGGTTCTGGGATTGGCGCTGGACGGGGCGTTAGCTTCACTGTCCGTTCTCTCGTCGAGAGATCTGCGAAAACGGCGACCTACGTTGGCGCGGGCTCTGGGGAGTGTGGTCGTCGTGGACGTCGCCCTGGGGGCGACGTTCTTCTTCTCGGCCAACACCAATTACAACTTGGCGATCGGTGCGGCCATGGCGATCGTGCTACTTGGACTGTCGTTCTTGACCGGGATATCGGGCCAGATATCACTCGGCAACAGTGCTTTCATGGGCGTGGGCGCCCTGGCCGTCGCGATATGGGCCAATCACCACGCGAGCACCCCGCTCGTGGTTACGCTGCTCATCGCGGTGGCGTGCGGCGCGGTGGCGGGACTGTTGCTCGGCCTGCCCGCCGCCCGTCTTCGCGGCCCCTACCTAGCGGGAATGACGCTGGCCTTCGCGGTGGCTTTCACCGCCATCGTCAACTCGTTTACGTCCTGGACGGGTGGAGACGCGGGCCTCCAACTACCGAACGCGGTTACGGCGCCGCGTTGGATGGCGACATTATTTGACTCCCAAAGCTCCCCGCTCGCCCTCAACTCCGCGTGGCTGGCCGACGTGACCATCGTCGCGGCCGGGGTGAGTTTCTTTCTGATGGCCAATCTCATTCACAGTCGAGCCGGCCGAGCTATGCGCCTCCTTCGAGACAACGACGTGGCCGCGGAGATCGTCGGGGTTTCCCTGGCCCGATCCCGCGTTCTGGCCTTCGTAGTTTCTTCGGCCTACGCCGCCCTCGGGGGAGGGCTGTGGACGCTCATCAACAACTCCGTCTCGCCACCGGCGTACTCCTTTGCGCTCTCCATCACGATTTTGTCCCTCGTAGTAATCGGCGGTATCGGTACTGTTTCGGGCGCGTTACTCGGGGGCGTGATTTACGCCTATTCGGCGTCGGTCATCTCGTGGATCACGACTCAGACGGGTCTTAACCCCCAAGGCAATTTGGCGAGCCAACTCAATGGAATCATTTTTGGCGCCCTTTTGGTGTTGGTCATGCTCTTCGCTCCTCTCGGAATCGTGGGACTCATTCGACGCCTCCATCGCCGCTTAGCGTCAAAGTTGCCGGGGTGAATTGCAAACGCCACTAATCCGCTCTACGCTCGCGCTGAAGGTATTAGTTAAGGGGGAGACAATGAAGAGTACCCAGTGGCGCCGCGTCGCGGCGTCGGGCACGGCACTTTTGCTGAGTGTGGGACTAATTACTTACGGCAGCGCCGTAGTTTCGGGCGGAGCAACTCGGGGAACACCCGGTGTTACGGCGAAACAGGTAACCATCGGGGCCACGGTGCCCCTCACGGGCATCGCGTCGTCGGGTTACAACGAGGTCGCCAAGGCGGCCCGCGCCGTTTTTGACTTCGTGAACTCCCGCGGGGGAGTGAACGGACGCAAGATTCGTTACATCCTTAAGGACGACTGCTACGGGACGCCGGGCTTTGGCTGCACGGGCAACCCCAGTACACCGGCCCAGACTCACGCCCTACTCTCCATACCCGTTTTCGCCACGGTCGGATCGCTCGGTACGCCCACCCAGGACTCGGTCCGGGCTCTGTTAAAGGCCAACGGTGTGCCGCAACTCTTCGTCAATTCAGGTTCGCGAGACTGGAACAATCCCTCCCAGTACCCGGGCCTTTTCGGTTGGCAGACTAGTTACAACGAGGAGAGCAAGATCTTCGCGAACTACATAAACGCGACTTACCCCGGCGCGAACGTTTGCTTCTTGGGTCAAGGTGACGACTTCGGCACCGACGGCCTCGCCGGATTGGTTGCGGGGGGCGTAACGCCCTCCGACGAGCAGCTCTACAGCGTGAACGCCCTCGTCGCGACGTCGGGCGCATCGATCGCTCCCTACATAGCGCGTTTTCAGAGTGATAAGTGCACGGTCGTAGTGCTGGACACTATTCCCGGCGCCACCGACGCCGCGCTCGGCGCGGCGCTGGTCGCGGGCTACTCGCCCCACTGGGTGATTTCCAGTGTGGGGGCCGACCCCTCGACGGTCGACGCACCCTTCGCCGCCAAGGGTCTACCGATCGACCCCGAAGTCGGGGCCACGACCTTTAGTTACCTGCCCACTACGACGACGTCGAGCCCTTGGATCGCGTGGATGCGAATGGTTCTGTCCAAGGATAAGGCCGACTTCCCGACGTTTAGTTCCACGACGACCCTCGACGGAAACATGGCGTACGGAATCGGCTGGGGCGTAGCGTTCGTCGAAGCGCTAAAGGCCGCGGGCCGCACCTTTACGCGGGCTAGTTTCCTCAAGACCCTTACGCACACGACCTTCTCCCAGACCCCGTCTCTGGTGCCGCTCGTGTACACACCGACGAATCACCAAGGTCTAAATGGGGGATACATAACTACCGTCATCTCACCAACTCAGACCAAGCCCGTTAACGGAACGGTGTACGTTACCGACTCCAGCAGTCTCAATAACGTGGTCAAGGCTAAGAAGCTGAGCACTGGAATACCGAGCTGGCTGAAGTAAAGAGCGGCGTGCATCGGCCCGGTTGACTAACCGGGCCGATGCACGCTCCACTCCTGACTCCTGGGGCGACGCCCACATAATGCGTCGTTTCCGCAGCTATGGCCACCCGTCGACACGGCGTTTGGTGTCTGGCGCGTATCGTCGATGTGACGGCCGACTCAGTTGGCGTCGCGCAATACTGGTGCAGCGAACCGTTCGCGTACGGCGCCGCGAACGCCGGGCGTAAGTTTTGTCGGAGTCTCTCTCCGGCGACGTCCAGCCACTTTTGACCGGTTTGCCCTAACAGCGTGTGTCCTATTTGGACCCACCGGTTCGCCTTGACCAACTGAGCGAAGTGGCTCAGCGGTGCTTGCTCACCGTCCGGTTTCCCAG
>JAKBAB010000039.1 GCA_021815645.1 Actinomycetes bacterium | reverse complement strand
CCAGAAAACTCCTCCCTCGAGCCCCTGGAGTTCGACGCCGCCGACGTCACCATCTACGGGCGCGTCATCTCAGTCCTACGCCACTACTAAGTCCTAGATCTCAGCCCAACTCTTACGCGAGCCACTCTCGAAGTACCCGGGCGAATTCGTCGAGTTCGTCTCGGGTCACGAACTCGTCGTCGCGGTGAGCGAGCAGGGGGTCCCCCGCGCCAAAGTTGGTGGCGGGAATTTCGAGGGACTGAAACGTCGCGACGTCGGTCCAGCCCACCTTCGCGACCGGTGGCCGACCCGTTAGGCGAACGAGAGCGGCCAACCGATCATTCCCGAGCGACGGCGTAGCCGCCGGTGCCCAGTCAGCGACCCTAAATTCATCCGACTCCTCAAACTGGTCGGCCAGAAACGCTTCGAGTTCCGCGACCGCGTCGTCGCGGGTGCGGTCGGGCGCGACGCGATGATTGACAGTAAGGGTCACCCGATCGGGCACGACGTTGGCCGCGACTCCCCCCTCCACCGCTACCGCCTGGAGCTGTTCGGTGAAAGTAACGTCGTCGATCGAAACCGATCGCGGTTCGTAACTCGCGATGCGCGCAATCAGGGGCGCCAGCCGGTGCACGGCGTTACGTCCGACGTAGGGTCGCGCGCTGTGGGCCCGGCGTCCCGCTAGGTCCAACTCCACGCGCAAACTACCTTGACAACCGGCCTCTACCCGACCGCCGGTCGGCTCACCCAACACCGCCACGTCGGCCAGTAGCAGGTCCGGGCGAAGTTGCGCGATCTCAACGAGGCCCGATTCGGCGCGGCTGATCTCTTCTCGGGCGTAAAAGACCCACGTAACTTCGACCGAACGGGGAGTCGGATCGCTCGCCAGTTCGATCATCACCGCCAACGAGCCCTTCATGTCGCACGCGCCCACCCCGCGAACCACGTCACCGTCGATCCTCGCGCGCGCGCTGTCGCCCGGGACCGTATCGAGGTGGCCCGCCACGAGCAGTCGAGCGGCGCGGCGCCCGGTGGTCCGGGCGACGACGTTGTCGCCAATACGTTCCACCTCGAGGTGCACTGAAGACCTAAGTCGCGCCTCGACTAGGGCGCAGAGGGCCGCTTCGTGGCGACTGACCGATGAGACCTCGACCAGTTCCAGTACGTCTTCGAGGCGGCTCACGTCGCCACGCCGTGGTCACGCAGTATCTCATTGAGGGCCACTTTGTTGTGGCGCTCGCCTTCGGTGAGACGCCGGATGATTAGGACGCACGGGAGAAAGAACTCACCGCCCGGGTAGCTCCGACGCCGGCTCGCCGAAACCGCGACGCAGTAGTCGGGAACGTACCCCCGCGACACCTCGACGCCACTGTCGGCGTCAATCACGGGAATCGACGGATTAAGGACGCAGCCGGCGCCCACGACGGAACCTCGACCCACCCGGGCTCCGTCCACGATCATGCACCGACTACCGATGAAGGCGTCGTCTTCGATGACGACCGGCACGGCGTTCGCCGGTTCCAGGACTCCCCCAATACCGACCCCGCCGGCCAGGTGGACGTTGGCACCGATCTGGGCGCAGCTGCCCACCGTCGCCCAGGTATCGACCATGGAGTCACGACCGACCCAGGCGCCCACGTTGACGTAACTCGGCATCAAAATGACGCCGGGACTGAGGAAGCTTCCGCGCCTCGCCGAGGCGCCCGGTACGACCCTGACCCCCCGTCGGGCGTAGTCGTGCTTAAGTTCCAATTTGTCGAGGTATTCGAAGGGGCCGACCTCGTAGTGGGTCAGTCCGCGCAGTCGGAAGAGGAGCAAAATCGCCTGACGAACCCACTCGTGCACGACGACCTCGCCTCGGGCGTTGAGTTCGGCGACGCGAATCTGTCCGTCGTCGAGTTTCGCAATAACGAGTTCGACGTCGCGACGCGCTTCGTGGTTTTCGGGCGACATCTCTTCGCGCTGCTCGTACCACGAGGTAATTCGGCTTTCGAGATCACTCATGACGCCATCGTACCCACGGCCCTAGAGAGTGCGTAGCCGCTGCGCGACGCGCTCGAGGTCCCCGTCGGCGGCCACCACCGCGATTCGCACTTTGTCTCTCCCCTCGCCGTAGAACTCACCGGGTGAGACCACGACGCCCGCACGCTCGGCCAGCCACGACGCGAGTGACCAGCCGTCGAGCCCATCCTTCGACGCCCAGAGGTAGAACGCACCGTCGGGTAACGGGGCGTCGACGCCGCACGCGGCCAACGCGTCACTCATCAACTGGAGCCGCGACCAGTATCGTTCTCGCTGAAGACCGACGTGTTCGTCGTCGTCGTAGGCCCGGGCCACGAGGGCCTGCACGGGGCCGGCCACCATGAGTCCCGCGTGCTGTCGCACGGAGCGCAGGTACGAAACCCACGAGGGATCACCGGCGTAAAAGCCGGCTCGAACCCCGGCCAAGTTTGAGCGTTTGGAGACCGAGTGGACCGCCAGCACCCCGGTAGCGCCCCGCTGGAGAATCGATCGCGGTGGCGCGGCCCAAGTGAAGTCGACGTAGCACTCGTCGCTCGCCACCAACACGCCATGGCGGCGACCCCAGTCGGCGGCCGCGGCCAAGTCGTCGAGGTGGCCCGTCGGATTCGAAGGAGAGTTAGACCAAAGCACGAGGGCGCGGGATACGTCAGACGGCGCCACGGCGTCCAGGTCGAGTCGGCCGTTCGTCACCGTGACCGGAACCGCTCGTAATCCGCAGAGCGCCGCGCTCATCGCGTAGGTGGGGTAACTCACCGACGGGTACAGTACGACGTCACGTTCCGGCAGTCGTAGGTGCGCGTAACCGGCCAGGGACGCGACGAACTCCTTGGTGCCCACGCAGGCGGCCACGTCCATTTCCCCAACGTCGACCTGGAAAGAACGGTTGAGCCAACGCGCCGCCGCCGAGCGGTACTCCAGTGACCCCGCCGACGACGGGTAGCCTCGCGCCCCGTGAGCGCGCGCCAGCTCTTCGCGCAGGAAAGATGGTGGTGGATCCACCGGCGACCCGATGGAACAGTCCACCGCGCCGCCGTGAAATGACGCGGCGCTCTTTCTAAGAGCGTCTAGTCGCTCGTAGGGGTAAGGCGGCGGCGAGAAACTCACGCCGAAACTCGCCACTGGCGAAAGAGTGATGCGCCGTGGGCGTCTAGAAGCACGCGCACGACCACCGCGTCCTCCTCGACCGCGGTGTTGAGCACCTCCCCCTCGCGGTGAGCGGCGGCCAGGAGGTCTCCGCGGTCGAGCGGCAATCGAAGAGTTACGGTTCGGTCGTGGAGCCGTAACCGCTCGCCAATCGCCCCCACCAGAACGTCGAGGTTCTCCCCTTCTCTGGCCGAGACCCACGCGCTGCCCTCGAAGAGATCGGTCAACTCACGAGATCGAGACCGCGAAACGTCGGACTTGTTAAAGACGAGGAGCTCCGGAACGTGGTCGGCCCCAATCTCTACCAGCACGTCGCGAACTGCGGCGATCTGCTCCTCCGCGCGTTCACTCGCTCCGTCCACTACGTGGACCAAGAGATCGGCCAGCTGAACCGATCTGAGGGTGCTCATAAAGGCCCGGACCAGTTCGTGGGGCAGATTGGAAATGAAGCCCACCGTGTCGGTAAACAGCACGGTCTCCCCGCCGGGCAGTTGTCGTTGACGCGTCCGTGGGTCGAGCGTGACGAACAGTCGATTCTCCACTTCAACTTCCGCGTGCGTGAGCGCGTTTAGGAGCGAAGACTTGCCCGCGTTGGTGTAACCCACCAGCGTCACCTCACGGTGACGACCACGGTCACGCCCCTGGCGCTGAATCAGTCGCGTCCGATCAATCTCCTTGAGTTCTTCACGAATTCGGTGGATCCGCCGTACGAGTCGACGGCGATCGACTTCGAGCTGGGTCTCGCCGGGACCTCGCGTGCCGATGCCGCCCGCCTGTTGGGAGAGCGCGTCGGCGCTCCGGCGAAGTCGCGGCAGGCGGTACTCCAACAGGGCCAGTTCGACCTGCGCGCGGCCCTCGGGCGTGCGGGCGTTCTGGGCAAAAATATCGAGAATTACCGCCGTTCGGTCAATGGCCGTGCGCCCGAGGGCTTTTTCCAAGTTACGTTGCTGCGCAGGGGAGAGCGCGTGCTCGAACACGATCGTGTCAGCGTCCAAGGTGAGGGAGAGTTCGCGAAGCTCGGCGACTTTGCCCGAACCGACGAAGGTGGCGGGATCGGGACTAGGCCGGCGCTGGACGACTCGTCCCACCACGTCGGCGCCGGCCGTATCGACCAATTGGGCCAGTTCGTCGAGCTGAAGTGACAACTGTTCCAGGCTGTCTCCGGGGAACACGACGCCCACGAGGATAATCTTCTCGCGAAAGCTCCGGTCGATGAGGGTGCGCGCCACGTAGGTCACGTCGAACACCAATACACCGTGGCCACGAACTGCACCGGTCCGCCGAGGAAGACCTCTTCGCCGCGAAAGGACACCCGCAACTCGCCGCCGGGATTAACCACGGTGACCTCGTCGTCCACGTCCCCGGCCCGCCGGGCCGCGGCCGCCACCGCGCACGACCCGGTCCCACACGCCATCGTCCACCCGACCCCCCGCTCGTACACGGAGAGAGTCAAGTGACCTCGATCGCGGTAACGCAGGAATTCGACGTTCGCTCCCCCGACCGCGGCCGACATCGTCTGAGCAATTTCGGCGCGGCGCGTCACGGTCCACGACTCGTCGTCACGCACGACCACGTGGGGATTGCCCACGTAGGCGAGAGCCACCGCGCCGGAGGGCGGATCGGCGAAGGTCACGACTCCCATGTCCACCGTGGCGACGCCCCGAGTGTCGTCTAGGGTCAGTTCGACGGACTTTTCTCCCGCGTCGGTGGTTATCGATACGACCGAATCGACGACTTGGCGTTGCCCGCGAGAACGAGAAACCGCGGCGGCCAGGCACCGAACGCCGTTACCCGAGGTCTCCGCGCGCGACCCGTCGGCGTTGTACAGGACCATGGTCACGCGCTCGCCGACTTCGCCCACGATGAGTCCGTCGGCGCCCACCCCCCGGGACCGGTCGCACAGGGCCCGCGTTCGCTCCGGCGTCCACCACTGGGGCACTCCCCCGAGGTCGATGAGGAAATCGTTCCCGGCGCCGTGCCACTTATGCAGTTCTCGTTCCACCACCGCTTTAGTCTCGCACGTCGCAATCGGACTCACTCAGCACAAGGTGCAGGCGCGACGCCGCTTCGCCAACGTCCCCGCACCACAGCACGCGCGGGTCGCGGCGAAACCAAGAACGTTGCCTTCGAGCGAGACGACGACTCTTGGCAATCGCGTCTTCGACGCAGCGCTCGAGGGGTTCTCCCCCCTCGAGGTGGCGCAACAGCTCTCGATACCCCACGGCTTGACGGGCCGTGGGGCCCACACCCCCGGGTCGCTCGAGCAGTCGCGCCACTTCCGCCAACAGCCCCTCATCCATCCAACGTCGAAATCGCGCGGCGATGCGCTCGTCGAGAACCTCCGTGGCGACGTCGAGGCCGATCTGGACGACCCGAACTTCACCGTAGCTAGCCAGCCCCGCACCGAAGGACGAAAAAGGGCGCCCGGAGCCGAGCGATACTTCGAGCGCCCGCACGACCCGACGGGCGTTGGTCGCGTCGATCCGGCGCGCGGCGACGGGGTCACGCTCCACCAGCTCTTCGTAGAGCGCCGCGAGTTCGTCCCCCGCACGACTTTCTAAGTGGCGACGAAGGGCTGGATATCTTCCGGGAATTTCCAAGTCATCCACCACGGCCCGCACGTACAGCCCCGTACCGCCCACGTAGAGCACGCCGTGGCCGCGGCCCCAAATCTCTGCGCTGGCTCGCCGGGCGGCCCGTTGAAACTGAGCGACGGTGAACTCTTCACTCGGTTCGACCAGATCGATGAGGTGGTAAGGCACTTCGGCCCGTTCGATGGCGGTCGCCTTGGCGGTGGCGATGTCCATTCCCCGATAGACGCCCATCGCGTCCACGCTGACGATTTCGACGCGACCCCCACTGACCAGGGCGAGTTCGTGCGCTAGGGCCGACTTGCCCGACGCCGTCGGTCCCACGAGGGCGACGGCCGGGCCACCCAACGGGGTCACGCGAGGGCGAGGGGCACGCGAATCTTGTGGCGCGGCGGGCGAATCACTTCGACGATCTCGCCGCGCAGAAAATATGGGGCGGCTGAGGTCACGTCCGCACTCACTAGAGAACCGGCGCGCACGCCCGGGTGCCGGGCCACGTGGATGAGCTTGCCCTGGCGAGTTCGCCCCGAGAGCATCTCATCGTTACGCCGCGACGGACCCTCGATTAGAACCTCCTCGCGTCGACCGAGCCTCGACTCGTGGCGACGCAGGGCGGATCGGTCCGTTACCGCCTTAAGCCGTTCGAACCGGCTCCTTACGACTTCGGGGGCCACGAACCCCTCTTCCATGGAGGCGGCGCGAGTTCCCGCCCGAGGGGAGAAGATGAACGTGTAGGCGAGGTCAAACTCACACTCGGCGACTACGTCGAGGGTTTCGTTGAACTGGTCGTCACTCTCTCCGGGAAAGCCCACGATGAGATCCGTGGTGACCGCTAGATCGGCGATCGAGCGTCGAGCCCGCTCGAGCCTCTCGACGTACCCCTCGACGCGGTAGCCACGGCGCATCGCCCGTAAGACGTCGTTGGAACCCGACTGCAGGGGCAAGTGGAGTTGGGGGCACACGTTAGGGGTTTCGGCCATCGCGGCGATCGTTTCGGGTCGCAGGTCCTTCGGGTGGGGACTCGTAAAGCGAACTCGCTCGATGCCCTCCACCTCACCGAGCGCTCGCAGGAGCTGCGCGAAGAGGGGGCGACGTTTCGTTAGGTCCCGACCGTAAGAGTTGACGTTCTGACCTAAGAGGGTGATCTCGGTAACTCCTCGCTGGGCCAACGAGCGCGCCTCGAATACGAGGTCCTCGAGGGGGCGACTGATCTCGCGTCCGCGCACGCTCGGCACGATGCAGTACGAACAGGTGTTATCGCAGCCCGTTTGAATGGTGACCCAAGCCGCCACGTCACTCTCGCGCACCGCGTAGAGCGCGGGGGCCATGTCCCGACTCGAGGAGGGATCGGGGCCGTCGAGCACCTCGACGACGGGACCATCGGTCAGGGCGCGTCGCAGCAGCGAAGGGGCGTCGGCTAGGTTGTGCGTGCCGAAAACAACGTCGACCCACGGGGCACGCTGCGTGATGGTGCCTCGTTCGCGTTGCGCCATGCAGCCGCCCACCGCGATCTGCACCTCGGGACGGGTCTCTTTGAGGATCTTTAACTGACCGAGGGCGCTGTAGAGCTTGAGGTCCGCGTTTTCGCGAATCGTACAAGTGTTAAGAACTATGACGTCGGCCCGCTCTTCGCTTTCGGCCCCCACCAGGCCCTCGGCCACGAGCAGTCCCGCCAGGCGCTCGGAATCGTGCTCGTTCATCTGACAGCCAAAAGTACGAATAGCGAAAGAACGGGGGGTGGACACTCCGTCAGCCTACTGAGCGAGTTGACTTTCACCCACGGAGGTGTCGAAGGTCACCCCGGCCCCCGCGACGGTAACGGCGCCAACTCCCACGAGGTCCCAGGCCGTAACCCCCTGGTGCAGTAGGAGCCAACCCACCAAAAGTGCGACCGCGGGATCGCCGGCCATGATGACGCCGGCGACCGACGGGCTAAGTCGGCGCAACCCTTGCAGTTCGGCGCCGAAGCCGAAGACCACCGCCATTACGGCCACGATCGCGAGCCTCGCGAGCAGGTTGGGATCGGCCACCAGGTGGTGCGCGCTTTCGAGCGCGAGCGGCAGGGTAATTACCGCCGCGACCGACATTGAGATCGCCAGGCCCTGGAATCCCGACGTGGAACCGCCCACCCGTTGGGACGCGAAAACGTACCCCGCCCACCCGAGTCCCGACCCGGCGGCGAAGAGCGCACCGGTTACGTGCAGGTCCCCGCCCGGACGGGTCAACGCCACCACCCCCGCTAGAGCGAGGACGACGAAGACGCCGTGACGGCGGGACCGGCGGCCGAAGGCGGCGACACAGAAGGGACCGAGGTACTCAATGGCCACCGCGCCCCCTAACGGGATCCGCGAAATGGCCTGGTAGAAGCAGACGTTCATGAAGGCCGTAGTCGCCCCGAGCGCCAATACGCCTCGCCACTGGCGCAGCGTCCAATGTCCGAGCTTCGGGCGAGTGAGCAACAGAAGGACCGTAGCCCCAATGAGGAACCGCCACGCACTCGCGGGCCCGGGCCCCAGGGCGGAGAAGGCGCCAATCATGATGGCCGCGGACCACTGAATCACCCCGGCGCCGAGCAACATGAACCCGGCGCCGCTGACGCTTCGTCGACGGGTCACTGCGCGTTCTTTCAACGAGTGACCAGGCCGGTTCGGTCCGCGCGAGTGATGTGCACCGCCGCCGGAACGCCTCGGTTGAACAAGTAGTCGCGCGCCCCGTCGGCGACCGTGACCGCGAGATCGCCGTCCACTAGCGCCAACATCGCCGAGCCCGCCCCGGACCAACACGCTCCGGCCGCCCCACTGTCGCGTAGACGCTCGAGGAGTTCGTCGGCGAAGGGCAGAAGCCCCGACCGGTACGGCTGGTGAAGGTGGTCCTCCATGGCCCGCGAGTCAAACGCGCGATGGTCGCCGAGACCGGCGATGAGCAGGCCCAGGGCGTTTAAGTTCGCCACCGCGTCGCGCAGCGTAACGCGCTCGGGTAGCACCTCGCGCGCGGCGGCGGTCGAGAGCTCTTGCTCAGGAACGACGACAACGAAGCTCCACGCGGGGTCGAGGGGCAGGGACCGAGCTACGACTTGCTCATCGCGCTGCGTCGCTACCACCAGTCCCCCCAACGTTGACGCGGCCGCGTTCTCGGCGTGCCCATCGATCCGCGCGCCCTCGGCCATGGGACTCTGAGACCCGGCGGCGGCGGCGGTCGCTACGGCGAGCGCCGCCGAAGATCCGAGACCGCGCGAGAGCGGTATCGAAGACGAAACGGTGATTGAGAACCTGCGGTGACCGAGGATCGACGACGCGAGTGCCACCGCCGGGTGACGCTCGTCGTCGAAACGTCCGGCCCCCTCGCCGGAAGTTTTGACGTTTAGTTCGTCGCCGACTTCGACCGCAACCTCGACGTAGAACTCGAGGGCGACCGCCAGCGTGTCGAACCCCGGACCCAGATTGGCGGAACTGGCCGGGGCGCGGGCGAACATCTCGTCAGCGTAGGCGCTGCAGTAGCGAAGGGGCAGAGAGAGTACCCAGCGCCACCAGATTTACTCGTACCGTCTTTACGCCGCCGACCGTCAGCCGCCCCACGACCTCGCCCCGGTAAATGGCCGTCGTCTGGCGCACGTAGGTGACGTGAACGCGCGGACGCGTACGAGACGGCCACCACCACAACACTTGGCGCGCGGCCACGCCCACCCCCACCGCCGCACCACCGAAGCTCACCCGCGCGAGACGCTCACCCACGCGCAGCACAACGCGTCGCTGGCGGGCCACCGCCGACGACGAGAGAGCCAGGGCGGCCGCTCCCGCGGGGGCGAGCATATTGCCACTTCGTTGGTCGAGCACGGCGGAGTACACGACGCGGGTCGTCGATCCGTCGTGGAAAACCATCGCCATAACGTCGCAGCCGCCGGCCTGGACCGTTCGGCCGGACTTAACGCCGATGACGTTGTCAACGCCGACGTCCGGGGTAAAGGTGTCCACGGTCCCGGCGACGGGAAGCGTGACCGAAGACTGGATCACCATAGAGCGAACCACGGGCGACTTCATCAAAAGCACCGCGAGGCGAACTTGATCTCGGGCGGTGGAGACCGAGCGCGGCGAGAAGCCCGAAACGTCCGCGTACGAGGTACGGCGAAGTCCGAGGGCCGCCGCCGTTTGATTCATCAACGACACGAAAGCGGCGCTCGAACCGGCGACTTCGTTGGCCAAGATGACGGCGTAGTTACCGGCCGAGTGAACGAGCAGCCCCTCCAACAACTGCCTTTCGCAAAGCTGTTCACCCACCGCGACCGCCGCACTCGACTCATTGAGTGCGAGCATCGCGTCGTAGAGGGCGACGTCGCTGCTCGAAACTGTGACGCACGGACCGCTCGCGCCCGCGGTCAGGGGCAGACGCTTAAGGGCCACGTAGGCCGTCATCATTTTGGTGAGACTGGCGATCGGCACCACGGCATCCGCGTGGCTCATCACGACCCCGAGGGCGGGAATATCTAGGGCGGCCGGCCCGTTGGTTGGCCACGCCACCGGCGCCGTGGGGCCCCCGCGCCGCAACACTGCGAGCGTAGAGACGAAGATGTCGCTCCGGTGAAGTAGCGGTAACTGCATCGCCACGATTAACGCCCCGGCGGTCAGAATCCCCGTAGCGATACCGGCGGCGCGCGCCGCGCGGCCCCGCGACCTCAGGTAGGTTTCCCCGTGGCTCACGTGGATCTACGACACAGACTTCTGGTCGTACTCCTCGAGCGTATAAAGCACGCGGCGCGCCTTCGAGCCGTCCCCGGCGGCGACGACCCCCTCTTGTTCCAGTTGATCCATAAGCCGGCCCGCTCGCGCGAAGCCGACGCGCAGCTTTCGTTGCAACATCGACGTTGAGCCCGACTGAAAGCGCAAAACGAGTTCTCGGGCCTGACGGAGAACTTCGTCGTCGTCGTCACCCGAGCCAGCCCCGCCGCTAACGGCGCGCTCCACCGATTCGTCGAGCGCCACCACGGTCTCTCGCCGCCCCCCTTGGGCGCGCCACGCGTCAACCACGCGGCGAACTTCGTCTTCGCCGACCCAAGGTGACTGCAGCCGGCGCGCCACGTTGCTCGACGCCGTCACGAGCAGCATGTCGCCCTTACCGATAAGTCGTTCGGCCCCCGCTTGATCCAATATGACCCGACTGTCGGCGAGAGAGGACACGGCGAAGGCCATGCGGCTCGGCACGTTGGCCTTGATGACGCCGGTGATGACGTCCACGCTCGGTCGCTGCGTAGCGAGGACCAGGTGTATCCCCACCGCGCGGGCCATTTGCGCGATCCGCACCACCGACTCCTCAACGTCGCGAGCGGCCACCATCATCAAGTCGTTCAACTCGTCCACGACGATGACGATGTAGGGCAGTTCCTCGAAACGCGCGGTGGACTCGACCGGGTGTGGGCGCCCCGTGGCGCGCTCGAGCGCCCCACTCACCAGTTCCGCGCTCGACGGCTCACTGGTTAAGTCGCCGCGCGCAACCATCTGTTGGTAGCTCGTAATATCGCGCGCCCCGCTCTCGGCGAGAACGTCGTAACGCCGCTCCATTTCGCGCACCGCCCAGGCCAGTGCGCCCGCGGCCTTCTTCGGGTCGACCACCACCGGCGATAGCAGGTGCGGTAGATCGTTGTACTGGCCCATTTCGACCCGTTTGGGGTCGATCAAGAGGAGCCGCAATTGATCGGGGGTGTCGCGCACCACCAGAGCGGTAATGAGTGAGTTAATCGCCGAACTCTTGCCCGCCCCCGTGGCGCCGGAGATCAGAACGTGGGGCATATCGCCGAGGTTGACCAAGACGCATCGTCCGGCTATATCGCGTCCAATCGGCACGTCGAGGGGGTGAGTAGCTAGATGGGCTTCGTCGGAGCACAAGAGATCACCCAACGCCACGAGCGAGCGTTGACGATTAGGTACTTCCACGCCGATCGCCGAACGTCCCGGGATCGGGGCGAGAATGCGCACGTCGGCCGACGCCATGGCGTAAGCGATGTCTTTGTTGAGCGACGTCACCCGTGAGACCTTGACGCCCGGACCCAGTTCCAACTCGAAGCGCGTTACCGTAGGGCCGACGGTGTAACCGAGCAACGTCGTCTCGACGCCGTGGGCCGCCAGGGCCTCGACCAGTTCGGCACCCGCGGCGTCCGTCGCCGCTCGATCGAGTCGTTGATCCTTGGTGCGCGCGAGCAGAGTTAGCGCGGGCAACTCCCACGTGCTCGGCGCCAACGCCGACTCCGACGGGTCGCGGACGGAGTTCGCTCCCCTCGCGCGCGGTGGGCCTTCACCGTCGGGCCCGGCAATCCGATCGTCAACCCCGTCGACGTCAACGGCGCCCCACTCGTCGGAGTCGGCGCTGAACTCGTCGTAGACGTCGAGTTCGTCGTCGATTAACTCGGACTCGGCCGGTTCGAACTGCGCCCACTGCGGGGCCACCGCGACGTCGGGAAGCGTGATTGGCGTGACGCGGGACGGCTCGTCGTCTGAGGGTCGCGGACGGCTGTTCCACCAGCGATGAGCGAAACGGCCCACCGCGCCAATGAAGCGCGCCGACGTTCGTACCAACGCCGAGAGTCCCACGCTCGTAGATATCATCGCCGCCACCACGAAAATCGCCACGAACAGCACCAACGCCCCGGCGACGCCGAGCGCCGACGCGGCTCCGCCGCCGCTCAAGACTCCGACCCATCCGCCCGCGCGCGCCAGAACCGACGCCGAAGCTCCCAGACCCGGCCGAGCGCGCGCCATGTCGGCCACGGCGCTAATGGCGATGGTCCCTAGCGCCACGCCCCAGCCCACGCGCGCCCGGTCAAACTCAATTCGGCCCCACACCAGGGCCCCACCTAGGCCTAAAAGAAAGACCGCTACGGCGTAACGGCCCACTCCCACCAGATCGGAAAGAGATCGCGAAATAACCCGTCCCACTGGACCGAGGGCCCCCACCTCGGCCAGGGCGACGAAAAGACCCACGACGACGATCGCCACCGTCGCGAGGTCCCGGCGGTGTCCCAGCCACAGCCGGTTCGCGCCCCCGGACGCGGCGGCCCCCTTCGAGCGCGCGGGGGGCTTCTTGGACGGCCCCCTTCGATGTTGAGCCTGTGCCACTACCCCCCAACTTACTAACGATACGTATCGATACCCAACCACTCACCGGAGAGATTCTCACGGAGATTTTCGCTGAATCGACCATAACGACGAACGGGTGATGGGCGAAAGATAGTGAGTAACGGTCACGAAGAGAATCCGCACGTTGTGCGTAGACCTGGGCGACTTAGGGAACCGGCGTGGGTCCTTTCGCGCAGGAACCTAAAAGTCGACGTGATGAGAGAGTGAAAATGTGAAACGTCTCGTTCTGCGCATTCGCCAACGACCCGTCGCCCCGAAGCGCGTCACGCCGCAACGGCCCTTTTGGGGCCAGAGACGCGACCGGTAATTCGAACCT
>JAKBAB010000038.1 GCA_021815645.1 Actinomycetes bacterium | reverse complement strand
AACTCCCACCCACGACAGCGCCGTCGCGCTGGCGTCGATGGCGCTCGGCGCGCTGCCATCTTCGATGTAGCCCGTGACGACGAGCGGCCGGCTCGACGTACTCGAAGCCGCTGGGGCGTCGACGACTAACGCGCAGAGCAGAATTGCCCCAGCCACGGCCGGAGATGACCCTAAGCGCGTCCACCTCACGGCGATCGACGAGCTCGACGCCTCGTCCGCTCGCCCAACTCCCTCACCGGACAAATCCCCTTTTCGCTAACGAACCCGTGACGGGACTCTCTTAGTGTCGGCCTCGCCCGAGCCCACCGCGGAGTCGGTCCCCTCGGGCCCGAGGATACCGCCCTACGGCTCGTCGGAACGATCAACTCACGAGCACCAGCGGTCGGTCTGAACCAACTACTACCGATGACAGTCGAGCCCCCTTTCGGCCCACCAATGTAAAGTTCCACAGTGAACTCTGACGAAGACTCAGTTCCACACTCACGGCCCTTTTGGCCCTTCATTCTGGCGATCAGTCTTCTAAGTGGTGCGCTCGACGTCTTCGTTTCTACGTTTCGCACTATTTGGAGCGACGAGGCATTCACCGCTATTGCGTCGACCTTGGGTATCCACCGGTTTTGGCACCTTATTGCTACTCGCCAGGACGCGGTAAACGCAACGTACGACTTCATCGTGCGTCCCTTCATTCTTACTTTTGGCCACGGCGCGACTGCGCTTCGCTTCCCAAGTGCCGTCTTCATGGCGTTGGCCTGCGCGGGTGTGATGACCATCGCTCGCTCACTAGTCGGCGCGCGCGTCGCCACGAGTACGGGTTTAATTTTTGCCGTCATGCCCCTCGCCACCGGCTACGGCACGGAAGCTCGCTCCTACGCGCTGTCGGCCGCCGTCGTTACGTGGTCGACGTGGTTGGCCCTGCGTGCCCTTTACGACCGCCATTCCCTTCGGCGCTGGGCGTGGCTCTACGGACTGTCACTCGTCGTCGTAGCGTACGTCTTTCTTTACGCGCTCGCGATTATCATCGTTCACTTTGTAGTAGCGAAGCTCAACCGCGTGGAGAGAGCTCGCCTTCGCCACCTGCTATTCGCGCAGGGTTTCGCCGTCGTGGCGACGATTCCCCTCGCCCTCGTGGCGTGGCGAGAGCACGGCGAGACGTCCTGGATTCCCCACGGCCTCAAAGTCATGTTGTACAACGGGGCCGGAATCTTCGCAACTCCATTCTGGTCCGGTATGGCGGCTACGCCCTTTCCCGAGTTCTTGGGACTCGTGGCGTGGTCCGTTATTTTTCTAGGCCTCTGGCGACTACGCACTAGGTCACAACTCTCCGGCGAAACCCGCATCGCGGTGTCTCTCGCACTGGCGTGGGCAATCATTCCTGGTGCGCTCCTCTCGCTGGCGTCCGCGTTTGGTCCCTACTTCACGCTGCGCTACATCGTCTTTTGCGTACCCGCCACGGCGCTACTTCTGGGCATCGCGTTCAACGAACTTCGAGGCATCCTCACTCGGGTGGCCCTGGTGATTGCGCTCGTCTCGCTCATCGCATTCGCCGACGCGCCACTTTTTTCGCGCGCGGGCAAGGACGGCTGGGGAAGTACCCTCGCGACGCTGTCGCGTCACGGCAGTCGGGGTAACTATGTTTTTCCCTCCCCCCAGTCCTTCGGCACCGGGACTCTCCTGGACGCCCGAGTCACGGGGCTGCCCCACTCAATGACGCTGATTGACTTCGGGCGAACTCTCCCGTGGACCCCTATTTTCAAGGTTTCGCGATGGTCGTCGAGTAGCGCGCCGCCCACGCCGGTCATCTGGTTAGTGTCGCGCTTTGGCTCGATCAACTGTTCCAGTCTCGCCACGCTCCACCGCTGGGGTTTCACCGTTCGAAAGCGTTACGGTCCCTCGGGGTCACCCTCCTACGAGTTTGTCCATTCTCGTCCCGCGAAATCCACTTCCGTATCTATTTCGTGTACGCGTGGCTAAGAAGACCAGAGGGAGTGGCTCGATCGAAGCAACACCAACTTGCTGAGAAGAGTGTAGAAGTTCGTCGAGAACCTCAGGGGGTATTGCGTCGGTGTGTCATACGTGGCCGACTGATGAGGGTGGGCGCAACCGCCGCGATCTCCTCGGCGTTCCGGCGAGACTCGCCAACGCTCGCTAGCCGTGGTCGGCGGCCCGCAGTCGCTCCGCGAACTCTTCCACGAAGTCGCCGTTGGTCGACTCAATCATCACCCGAACCACCGGTTCAGTCCCCGAGGGACGTAGGACGAGACGAACCTGGTCGCGGGCGACCGCGTACTCGGCCACCAATTCGTCGTAAGTATCGCGGACCACGTCGTCGCGGAACGTGGCGCTCGCCACATTGAGCAGAACCTGGGGTACCCGCCGCCACGCTGCACCGGCCAATTCGGCCAAGGGGCCCCGGCGAGCCACCAGCTCACAGAGGACCAGGCCGGTGAGTAGGCCGTCCCCGGTGGGGGCCATATCGCGAAAGATCACGTGCCCGGACTGCTCTCCGCCGAGAGTCCACCCGCGCTCCTCGAGTTCTCGCGCCACGTGACGGTCGCCGACGTCGGTCACCGCGACCGTCACGCCCGCGGCTTCCAGCGCCCGGTTGAGACCGAGGTTGCTCATGGAAGTCACGACGAGCCCACCGCCGAAGACGCCCCGATCACGTTGGTCCAACGCGAACAGCACCAGTAGGTCGTCGCCGTCGCGCACGGTCCCCTCGCCGTCGACGGCGATGAGGCGATCGGCGTCGCCGTCGAGCGCGAGACCTAAGTCGGCGCCGTGGGCGCGCACGGCCTCGACGAGCCCGTCGAGGTGCGTCGAGCCGGAGGTGGCGTTTATGTTTCGACCGTTCGGCCGGTCGTTTATCGCCACCACCGTCGCTCCCAGTGATCGGTAGAGGTCGTAGGCGATTCGCGACGCCGCGCCGTTCGCGCAGTCAACTACCAGCGACAGCGCCGAAAGGTCGGCCGGCGCGAGGCGCCGCAGGTGGTCGACGTACTCGCGTTCGGCCGACTCGTCGCGATCCGGTAGGTCCACTTCGGCCGGGGCACCGTCGCCGCGGCCCAACGCCGCTTCAATGGCGCCCTGGGTGTCGCCGTCGAGTTTGGCGCCGCCCAGTCCGAACAGCTTGAGGCCGTTGTCGTAGTAGGGGTTGTGCGACGCCGAGACGACGACGCCGACGCCGCCGCGCGCGCGCGCGATGTGCGCCACGCCGGGCGTCGTAAAGTAGCCGAGATTCACCCCACGCGCTCCCCCGTCACTGAGGCCCGCGATCACCGCACCGGCCAGGCCCGGCGAACTCTCGCGCGTGTCGTAGCCGACGAAAACGGGTACCGAAAATACCTGGGCGACGGCCCGACCGAGTCGGTAAGCGAGGTCGGCGGTGACCACCTCGCCGAAGCGACCCCGGACGCCGTCCGTGCCGAAGCGCACGGGCACGGGCACTACCGCTTGGAGTACTGAGGAGCCTTGCGCGCCTTCTTAAGACCGTACTTTTTGGTCTCCTTTTTGCGCGCGTCTCGCGTGAGTAGTCCGGCCTTTTTGAGCGACGGCCGCACGTTCTCGTCAATGCTGAGCAGGGATCGGGCGATACCCAGCCGCAGCGCTCCGGCCTGGCCCGCGACGCCACCACCTTCGATGGTGGCGTCGATGTCGTAGGTCTGCTGCGCGTCGATGAGACGCAGGGGCTCCATCACCATCTGGCGGTGGGTGGCCGAGGTGAAGTAGTTGTCGAAGGCGCGCTGGTTAATCGTTATGGTCCCGGTCCCCGGGCGCAGCCGTACGCGCGCGACCGCTTCCTTACGCCGTCCGTTCGTCTGGGTGAGTGGCTTCGTCACGCGTACTCCTTATCCGCGGCGAATCGCCGAAGTGTCATAGGGCTGGGGCTGCTGGGCGGCGTGGGGGTGCTCGGGGCCGGCGTAGACAAAAAGCTTGTCCATCTGGGCTCGGCCCAAACGATTCTTAGGCACCATGCCGCGCACCGATTCGAAGACCAGTTTGGCCGGATCGCTCGCCAACAGACTCTCCCACGACGTCGCGCGCAGTCCTCCGGGGTAGCCCGAGTGGCGGTACCGGAAGTTCTGGGCGGCCTTGTTGGCGGTTACGACCACCTGGGCGGCGTTCACGATGATGACGAAGTCGCCGGTGTCGACGTGCGGGGCGAAGTAGGTGCGGTGTTTGCCGCGCAGCAGCGAGGCCGCAACCGTCGCGACGCGACCGAGTACGAGACCGTTCGCGTCGATGACGACCCAGTCACGGGTCAACTCGCTTAACTTGGGTGAAAACGTGCGCACGGAACTTCCCTAAGAACTCACTGGATGGACCCGTACCGGGTCCGAAGGACTCCCCAGTTTAGGAAAAATGGGCCCGGAAGGCAAATCCTCCCGCGGAACTACCAGATAGTCACCCGTTTTTCGGGGGCCAGCCAAAGTTCGTTGTCGGCGGTGACCGCGAAAGCATCGTAGAAGACGTCGATATTGCGCACGACCTGGTTACAGCGAAACTCCGGGGGCGAGTGGGGGTCAATCGTCAGTCGGCGCTCAACGTCGGCCGGTCTAGACCGATTACGCCACCCGCGCGCCCACGCCACGAAGAACCGCTGCGCCGCCGCGAGATCGTCGCGCTCTCCGTCGCGCGAGAGTTTATAAGCCCGCCAGGCGATATTGAGTCCCCCCAAGTCACCGATGTTTTCGCCCACGGTGAAGGCGCCGTTCACGTGTTGATCGGGTACCTCGGCGGGACTGAGTTCTTCGTACTGGGCGATGACCCGCTCGGCGAGGTCGTCGAAGGCCCGGCGGTCATCGGCCGTCCACCAGTTCTCCAACTTCCCCGATCCGTCGAACTTCGAGCCCTGGTCGTCGAAGCCGTGGCTGATCTCGTGGCCGATGATCGCCCCAATGGCCCCGTAGTTCGACGCGTCGTCGCGCGCGAGATCGAAAAACGGGGGTTGGAGAATGGCCGCGGGAAATACGATCTCGTTCAGACCTGGGTGGTAGTAGGCGTTAACGGTCTGGGGCGACATGAGCCACTCCCCACGGTCGAGGGGTGAGCCCAGTTTGGCTAGTTGGCGATCGAATTCGAACGCCCCGGCGGCCAGTACGTTGGCGACGAGGTCATCGCGCCTGACGGCGAGCGCCGAGTAGTCGCGCCAGCGATTCGGGTAGCCGATCTTGGGCGTGAATTTCGCCAGCTTCTCGAGGGCCCGTGCTCGCGTCGCCTCACCCATCCACGGCCGCGTCGTCACGCTCTCACCAAAGGCCGCGAGCAGGGAACTGACGAGAGCGTCCATCGCCGCCTTCGCGGACGGGGGGAAGTGGCGCTCGACGTAGAGGCGACCCACCGCCTCACCCATCGCGGCCTCGACGAACGATACTGCGCGCTTCCAGCGCTCGCGCAGTACGGGCGTACCGGTCAGGGTGCGTCCGAAGAAGTCGAAGTTCTCCTCGACGAAAGCGGACGATAGGTAGGGCGCCAGGGAGTGAGTGAGGTGCCAGCGGAGCCAGTCGCGCCACGCGGGAAGGTGGGCTTCGTCGAAGAGTTCCGCTAGTCCCTGCGTGAAACTCGGCTGACGCACCACCACCGTGTCTAAGGGCGCCACGTCTAGGCCGAGGGCGCGGCGCCACGTGGTCACGGGGTCGCCGTCGCCCGATGCCGCGAGCGCGGCAACCTCCGCCCACGTTCTTAAGTTGTAGGTCTTCTCGCTGTCGCGCGAGGCCACCGTGTCCCAGTGGTGGCGCGCGAGTTCGGTCTCTAACTCCATGACCCGCCGCGCGCGTTCTTCGGGCTCGCTCAGGCCGAGGCGCGCGAACGTCCGCGCCACGTGCGCTACGAAGCCTTCGCGTACGGGGGCGAAGTGCTCCTCGCGGTAGTAGCTCTCGTCGGGCAGAGAGATGCCGCCCTGGTCGAGAAAGATCACGTAGCGCTCGGGGTCCCCGGGGTCGTTACTCACGTACAGTCCGTAGAAGCCCGCGAGCCCCACGCGCTGGAACTCGCCCACGGCGCGTACCAGCGCCCCCACCGTGTCGAGTGAGGAGACCGTTTCGACCAGCGCCGACGCGGGGGTCGCCCCGAGCCGTTCTACCGCCTCGTCGTCGAGAAACGAGGCGTAGAGGTCGCCGAGCTGGCGCGCGACGGTGCCGAAGGGGGCGTCACGGGCCTCGTCGAGTATGTCGCGCACCGCCCTTTCGGCGCCCTCGACGAGAACGTCGAAGGAGCCGTAGCGCGAGCGGTCTTCGGGAATCTCGGTCGACTCGAGCCAAGGGCCGTTCACGTAACGAAAGAGGTCATCGCCGGGGTTTACGGTGTCGCTCAGGACCTCCGACGGGTCGTGCGCGGCCGGACCCTGGTTCACGGCGTCGAGCATAGTTAAAGCACCGGGTCAGTCGTAACCGACCGCCACCAACGCGAGTCCCGCGGCCGGCGCCCGCGGTGGTAACTGGTGGCGACTACCGCTAGCGAGCCGGTCACGGATCGTGGCCTCACTCCACTCGCCGCGGCCGATACCCACCAACGTGGAAACGAGCGCGCGCACCATGTTGTGACAGAACGACTGGGCCCTAATGGTGAAGCGACAGGCCGGCGCCGACTGGGCGCTCAGGGACCACTGGTCCTCGAGGCGCTCCCACGAGGCGCTAATGACGCGGCGCACCAACGCCTCTCCCACCTCGACGTTGGCGGGGCGGCGACAGAAAGCTCGAAAGTCGTGGCTCCCCACGACGTCCGCGCTGGCGCGGTTCATCGCCGCCAGGTCGAGGGCTGTGGCCACCGACCACGACCACGCGTTGGTGAAGGCGAGTCCCGGCGCCTCGCCTTCGAGCACGAGGTAGCGGTATTCGCGCCACGTCGCGGAGAACCGCGCGTGAAAGTCGTCACCGACGGGATCGATGCGTGACACGTGAACTCGACCGCGCAACTGCTTGTTGAGCGAGCGCGCGAGCCGCTCGCCCGACGGGGTGCGCGCCGACGGAGCGAGGGGTAAGTCGACGTGAGCGACTTGGGCGAAGGCGTGCACGCCCGAGTCCGTACGCCCGGCCCCGACGATGTCCGGTTCGCTCGCTAAGTGAAGCGTGGACGCGAGGGTCCTACGCAACACGCCCACGACGGTCTCGGCGCCCGGTTGGTAAGCGAAACCGCGGAAGGAGCCGCCGTCGTAGGCCAGCTCGAGGCGCCAACGTTGCGTGGCGCCCGGTGGGTCAGACGAACTCAATGCGCGCCATCGGCGCGTTGTCGCCCTGGCGCGGGCCGAGCTTCAGTATGCGCGTGTAACCCCCGGGCCGCTCACCGTAGCGCGGAGCAATCTCGGCGAAGAGTTTGTGCGTCATGTCCTGGTCGCGGATCAGCGCCACGACGCGACGCTGCGCGTGAATCGAACCCTCGGGCGAGTTCTTCGCGGCCGTGACGACCTTCTCCACCACGGGGCGCAGGGCCTTAGCCTTAGCCAACGTCGTCACGATGGACTCGGCGGCGATCAGGGAGGCGACGAGGTTGCCCATCATCGCCTTTTGGTGCGCCGCGTCACCACCGAAGCGCTGGCCTTTAGTCGGGGTACCGCGCACGGCTAATCCTCAATCCTCAGCGAGAGACCGCGCTCTTCGAGTCGGTCGTTAACGTCCTTGAGTGACGTCGCCCCGAAGTTGGTGATCGACGTCAAGTCCCGCTCGGTCGCGTTGACTAATTGCGCGATGGTGTTGATACCGGCGCGCTTCAGGCAGTTGCGCGAGCGCTCGGTCAGACCGAGCTCCTCAATTCGGATATCGAGTTCGCTGGCCGCGGCCTGGGCACTGCCCACGTCACCGAGTTCGAGCGACGGGGCCTCCTCGTCGATGTTGGCGATGAGCTCCACCAGGGCGCCCAAGGTCTTACCGGCCGAAGCTAGCGCTTCGCGCGGCGAAATGGAACCGTCAGTTTCAATGTCGATGACCAAGCGGTCGAAGTCCTTGCTCTGCTCGACGCGCACGGGTTCAATCTCGAACGAGACCCGGCGCACCGGGGAGAAGATCGCGTCCAGGGGAATGACGCCAATCGTGGACGATCCCTTGTTGCCCTCAGCCCCGACGTAGCCCTTACCCCGCTCGACGACGAGCTCGAAGGTGAGCGCGCTCTTAGGGTTCGTGAGGTAGGCGAGGTGGAGGTCGCCGTTGAGGACTTCGACGTCCGCGGTCGTCGAGAGGTCGTTCGCCGTGACGGGACCCTCCCCACGCTTGTCGAGACGAAGAGTTACGGGCTCGTCGGAGTGCACGCGAATCAGCAGGTCCTTTAAGTTCAACGTGATGTCCTGAACGTCTTCCTTCACGCCTTCGATCACCCCGAACTCGTGGAGCACGGCGTCGAACTTGACGCGCGTCGCCGCCGCGCCGGGAATCGACGAGAGCAGCGTACGGCGCAGGGAGTTGCCCAGCGTGTGCCCGAATCCGGGGTCGAGCGGTCCAATCCCGAAGGTCTGGCGGTTGGCGACCTCGTCGCCGAGGGTTTCGATAACCGGTCGTTGGATGATCAACATGGGGACTCCTCTGGTGGGGGCTTAGTTACTTGGAGTAGAGCTCGACGATGAGCTGCTCTTGGATGGACTCGTCAATCTGCTCGCGCTGAGGCACGACGCGCACCGTGACGTGAAAGCCGTTTTCGGCCACTTCGAGCCACCCGGGCACCTTTCGGTCCAAGACGTCGAGGTTGCGCTTGACGTTAAAGTTCTGGCGCGTGGCGCCCTTTAGGGTTACGACTTCACCGGGACGAACTCGGTAGGAGGGGATGTCGACGCGCCGACCGTCCACGTTGACGTGGCCGTGACGAACCAACTGGCGGGCCTGGGCCCGCGACGCTCCCCACCCCGCGCGGTAGGCCACGTTATCCAAACGGGTCTCGAGGAACTGCAAGAGATTCGTACCGGTCATACCGGGACGGCGACTGGCCTCCTCGTAGAGGTTTCGGAACTGCTTCTCCAAGACGCCGTATATCCGTCGGGCCTTCTGCTTCTCGCGCAGCTGCGTCAGGTACTCAGACCCCTGACGTTGACGGTCGCGCCCGTGCATGCCGGGCGGGAACGAGCGCACCCGACGGTCGGAGTTCTCCGCGACCGGGCACTTCAAACTGAAGCACCGCTCGCCCTTTAGGTACAGCTTGGTGCGCTCACGTCGACAGAGTCGACAGACGGGTCCGGTGTAACGAGCCATAAGTATCCCTAACCTCGACGGCGTTTCTTCGGGCGACAGCCGTTGTGCGCGAGCGGCGTCACGTCCTTAATCGCGACGACCTCTATGCCGGCGGCGGCGATCGAGCGAATTGCGGTCTCGCGTCCCGAGCCCGGACCGCGCACCAAGACGTCCACTTTTTTGACGCCGTGTTCCATCGCCGCGCGCGCGCACTTCTCCGCGGCCAACTGCGCCGCGTAGGGGGTGGACTTACGCGACCCCTTAAAGCCGACCTGACCGGACGAGGCCCAGGCTAAAACGTTGCCCTCGGGGTCGGTAATCGAAACGATGGTGTTATTGAACGAACTCTTAATGTGCGCGACGCCGAAGGCGACGTTCTTGCGCTCGCGCTTGCGAACCTTACGGACGGTGGTGGGCTTAGCCATTACTTCGTGACCTTCTTCTTACCGGCGACCGTGCGCTTGGGACCCTTACGCGTGCGGGCGTTCGTGCGAGTGCGCTGACCGCGCACGGGCAGCCCCTTGCGGTGGCGAATGCCCTGGAGGGAGTTGATCTCCATTTTACGCTTGATGTCCTGGGCGACGTCGCGGCGCAGGTCACCCTCGACGGTGACGTGTTGGTCGATGTAGGTGCGCAGTTGGTTGACCTCACTCTCGGTCAACTCCTTGACGCGCGTGGACTCGTTGATCCCCGTGGCGGCGCAGACCTGTTGGGCGATGGTGGGGCCCACTCCGAATATGTAGGTCAACGCAATGACCGTGCGCTTGTCGCGCGGAATGTCGACACCGGCTATACGAGCCACTCTCTTCTCCTAACCCTGACGCTGCTTGTGACGGGGATTCGCCTCACAGATCACGCGCACCACCCCGGAACGGCGAATGACCTTGCACTTCTCACAGATTGGCTTAACGCTCGCGCGAACTTTCATGTACGTACTCTCTCGAACTCGTAGAACCGGTGTTACTTGTAGCGGTAGGTGATGCGTCCGCGCGACATGTCGTAGGGAGTGATCTCGACTTGGACCTTGTCGCCGGGCAGAATACGAATGCGGTGCATGCGCATCTTGCCCGAGGAGTGAGCGAGGACCGTGTAACCGTTCTCCAACTCAACTCGAAACATGGCGTTGGGTAGAGGCTCCACCACGGTGCCTTCAACGGTGAACGCGTCTTCCTTGGGCTTACTCAGGTTCTCTCTCCTTGTGACTCACTGCGGCGCGCGCGAGCAGAACTCCCGCGCGCTGAAACCTCGCGGGCGCGCCGCGAGGTCGGCTTACCATTCTATCGGAAAGTTGAGAAAACGCAAAAGCGCGGTTCCCCAACGGCGCCGATCGCGACGTGGGACCGTTCACCGGCCACGCTAGTCCCGCTACCACCGAGGTCACTCCGGCGGTCAACTCGTCTGCCCCCGAGCGCCATCGGGCGCGCAAGTGGCGAACTTCCCAGCGAAAACTCAAATCATCCCTGATCAGATCGGTAAGGACGTCAACTACGGCGGGTGCTTTTCGCGGAACCCCTCGATGAGGTGTCGATCCACGGCCCGACGCGCCTCACCAGCGCTGTCCGTAGAGGCCCGGCGTCGGGGACCATCTCGCGTGCGACGAGCACCACGCGAATAGTCGGGCCCCGTCACCGGCGGGGTCGGCCGATCGCGTGGCGGGGCGCCGGTCGGTCGATCGGACCCGCCGGTCGTGCCAGAACTCCCCGCTCGACGTGACGCCGGACGGGGCGGCCGCGAGCCACGTAAGAGTGTCGACGCCCTCCGCGGTGGTTCGTAGCCAGGGCCCGGCCACGGCCGCGAATCGCGGTAGCGACGCGCGTAGACCCGCGGTGTCAACCCAGCCCGGATGTAGCGAGTGAAAGACGACCGACGTGCTCGCCACCCGTCGAGCCCACTCGGCGTTCAGTACGACTTGGGCGCGCTTCACCCGCGCGTACGTGGCCAGCGCGTCGTAGGGACCCGCGGGGGTCACGAGCGCCCGCAGATCGTGGCGCACCGTATACATGCCACCGGACGAGACGGTGATTACTCGCCCCGGTGACGCGCCGGCGAGAGCCGGCAGTAGCAGGCCCGTTAGTAGGAAGGGGCCGAGGACTTGGCCGGCCAGTGTCACCTCGACGCCGGCGCCGTTGGTACGAAGCGTCGGGGACACCGAACCGGCGTTGTGAACCAGTACCGAGAGATCCCCCCCTTCGGCGAGAACCCACTGCGCCACCGCGCGCACCGCTTCGAGATCGGCCATGTCCGCGAGCGTGAAGTCCACGTCGCGCTGACCCGTCGCGTCGACGATCGAGTCGCGGGCCGCCACGGCCCTTTCGAGGTCGCGCGCCACGAATCGCACCGCGGCACCGCGCAGCGCGAACGCGCGCGCGCACGCCAACCCGATTCCCGAGGTCGCTCCCGTTACGAGCACCCGGGCGCCGGTCATCGCCGGGGGGTCTCGCCACTGCTCCAGGCGACGGCGCCAGCGGTAGCCGTATCGCGAGAAGCTACCGACGACGCTGGCCTCGAGGGCGGCGTCGGTGAGCCGGGCGAGCGGCCTCACGCGTTGAGCTCGAGACTTAGTCCCTCTCGCGCGAGAGCGCACGCGCGGCGAAATCGGCGGCGCAGCCAAGGAGTGAGGGGCTTACCCATCGCGCGTAAGAAGGCCGTCACTTCGTAGTCGACGAGGGTACCCGCGCCGTCGGGTACCAGGTAGATCGAGTCGCGTAGGCGAATTAGTGGCCCGTTCGCCCTTAGGTCGACGTGGCGCGGACGATCGAGCGCGTAAACCCGGTAATCCAGCGTCACCTCTCGCCGCCCTAGGGAGACGATGAGACGACGGAGGGAACCGAGCGCGAGCGGTCCCGCGTCGAGGCGCTCGGCCCTGGTGACCGAAGGATCCCACGCCACGGTGTTCGAGAACTCCGCCAGGTAATCAAAGACCTCGTCGGGCGGCCGATTCGACCGCACGGTGGTTCGGTATCGCACCGCGAGCCCCTTCCGGAATGGCCGACTTAATTTAGCACTAAAATACGTACGGCCGTCGGCTCCGAATATACGACGTCACGTTACGAGGAGTTGGCTGTGCGTATCGCCGTCGTCGGTTCTGGAGTATCCGGTCTCACCAGCGCGTACCTGCTCGCCCCGACCCACGACGTAACCCTCTTCGAAAGCGCGGACCGTCTGGGGGGTCACGCCCGCACCGTGTCGGTCCGCGACCAAGGGCGCGACCTGCCCGTCGACACCGGTTTCATGGTCTACAACGAGCGTAACTACCCAATTCTCTCGACGCTCTTTCGTGAACTGGACGTACCCACGCGCGAAAGTGACATGAGCTTCTCCTTGGTCGACGACACACGGGACGTGTATTGGTGTGGTTCGTCGCTCAACGCGCTCTTCGCCCAACGGAGGAATCTGGTCCGCGGCGATTTTTGGCGGATGTTGCGCGACGTGGCGCGTTTTAACCGAGCGGCCCGCGAGCTCGCCACCGACGGTGGGAACGAGGACTTGACCCTGCGCCAGTTCCTCGCCCGGGGACGGTGGTCCGAGAGCTTCGCGTCGTGGTACCTGGTACCCATGGGTTCGGCCATCTGGTCGATAGACCCGCAAGAGTTCCTCGACTTTCCCGCCATCGCCTGCGCGCGATTCTTCGACAACCACGGGCTGCTCGAGCTCACGGACCGCCCCCAGTGGCGGACGGTGGTGGGGGGCTCGAAGCGTTACGTCGACGCCGTGGCGAAGCCCCTCGCCGGTCGCGTTCACCTGAACGCCGCCGTCACCAAGGTGGTTCGTCGGCGCCGGGGCGTGGAGGTCGCGACGCAAACCGGCGCCATCGACACCTTCGACCACGTAATCATCGCCACTCACGCCGACGAGGCGCTGCGATCCCTGGCCGACCCGCGAGAGGTCGAGCGCGACGTTCTCGGCGCCCTCCCCTACCGTTCCAATCTCGCGACGGTGCACCGCGACGAATCCCTCCTACCACGGTCCCCACGCGCACGGGCCAGTTGGAACTGGCGCCGCGGAGCCGGCGAAGTTGGTCCCACCCTCACTTACGACCTCGCTCGGCTCCAGGGGCACGACGTGGGCGAACCCCTGTTACTCACCCTCAATCGTCCCGCCGTGCGACCGGCGCGGGTGATTGAGACGACCACCTTTCGCCACCCC
>JAKBAB010000037.1 GCA_021815645.1 Actinomycetes bacterium | reverse complement strand
CGTCTTGAGCGGACTGTAACGCTCAATTGTAGCAGGACGGGAGCCGCTAAACAAACGGGACGAGCTAAAAAAAGAACCGCTAGAGCGACTATTTACGCAGCCGCCACCCGGGATCTCCTTTAGTACGCGCGGGCGAGCAGGCAGACCAAGTCACGCTCGTCGCTACTCTCGGGTACGGAGCCGTCCGCGCGCTGGAGGCAGCGAACGCTCACGGCCTGGGCGTTGGCTAGACGCTCCCCTTCGCCTTCGACGAGGTCCCAGGCCACTCGCGCCACGCCGTCTTTCGCCGCGTCGATCGCGTCAGCGACCGAGGTGACGTCGTGCGTGTTGGCGTCTCGGTGCGCGAGGGCGCGGCGCCAGAGGTGGGCCTGCACTTCGGTGAGAACGTCGAGCACGGCTCGGGTGACGGCCCCCACGGCGACCGTCGTTTTCTCGCTGACGTCGCGACGAACTAGGGACACCCGCCCCTCGGCCAGGTCGCGCGGTCCCACCTCCACCCGGAGGGGAACGCCCTTCAGCTCCCAGTTCGTCACTCGACGCCCGAAACTGCCCCGCGAAGTGTCGACCTCGACGCGCACCCCCGCGTCACGAAGGGCTCGCGCCACTTCGCCGGCGGCCTCGTTGAGCGGCGGTTCGTCGCGAACCGCCACCACGACGACCTGGATTGGGGCGAGGCGCGGGGGCACAATGAGTCCCGCGTCGTCACCGTGGGCCATGACCAACCCCCCAACCAAGCGCGTCGTCGCCCCCCACGAAGTCGTGTAACAAAGCTCGGCCTGACCGGCCTCACTTTGAAACGTAATACCGAAGGCCCGCGCGAAGTTCTGCCCCAGTTCGTGGGTCGTCACCATCTGCAGGGCTTTACCGTCGAGCATGACGCCTTCGGCGGTCGTGGAGTTAACGGCCCCGGGGAAGCGCTCCGACGGTGGCTTGATCCCTAAGTACGTAGGCGTAGCGAAAACGTTGGTTAGAAAATCGTCGTAGACCTCGCGGTGGATTCTCGCGGCGAAGGCGCGCGCGTCGGCTTCGTTGACGTGCGCGGTGTGACCCTCTTGCCAGAGGAACTCCGTAGAGCGCAGGAAGAGGCGCGGACGCAGCTCCCAGCGAACGACGTTCGCCCACTGATTGAGCAGGAGGGGTAGATCTCGGTAACTCTGAATCCACCGAGCCATACATTCGCCAATAATCGTCTCGGACGTCGGTCGAACAACGATTGGTTCGGCCAACTCTTCGCCGCCCGCGAAGGTCACGACCGCCAATTCTGGGCTGAAACCCTCGACGTGTTCGGCTTCGCGGGCCAGGTAACTCTCCGGAATAAATAGGGGGAAGTAGGCGTTCTGGGCGCCGGTCGCTTTGATGCGCGTGTCGAGTTCGCTCTGAATACGCTCCCACAGCGCGTAGCCGTAGGGGCGAACCACCATGGTTCCACGCACCGGCCCGTTTTCGGCCAACTCGGCCTTCGCCACGACGTCTTGGTACCAGCGAGGGAAGTCCTCGCTCTGGGGGGTGAGAACGCTCGGGGTCGCCACAGTACTCCTTTGTGAGTCCCCCGAGCCTACTCAGGCGCTACGGCGTGGCGCGACGGCGGATCTCGGCGATGCGCTGCTGCGCGTGGTTGACGTCCACGCCCCGGTCATCGATAAGTTCGGCCCGATCGGCCGCGGCCGCGTCGGCGGCGGAGACGTCGCGCGCCGCTAGTCGCGCCTCGACGCCCTCGGCGACAATCTTTTTCGCCTCCTCCACCAGCGCGGCGACCATATCGCCCTCGGGTACGACCCCGACGATCTCGCCTCGAATGAAGAGGTGGCCCCGGTGTTTACCGGCCGCGATACCGAGGTCGGCGTGTCGGGCCTCGCCCGGACCGTTCACGACGCAGCCCATCACGGCCACTTGTATCGGCAACCCGAGTGCCTCGAGCGCCGTCTGCGCCTCGGTCGCCACCTTGATGACGTCCACTTCCGCACGGCCGCAACTGGGACAAGCTATGAGGTCGAGTCCCTTTCGCTCGCGCAGGCCCAGGGCCTCGAGTAGTTGGCGACCGGCGCGCGCCTCTTCGACGGGGTCCGCCGTCAAGGAGTAGCGAAGGGTGTCCCCGATACCTTCGGCCAGCAAAGTCGCGATGCCGGCCGTGCCCTTGACGAGACCACCGGGTAGGGGGCCCGCTTCAGTGACCCCGAGGTGCAACGGGTGGTCGAAGGTCTCTGAGGCGAGTCGGTACGCGGCGATCATCGTCGACACCGACGACGCCTTCACCGAGATTTTCACGTCGCTGAAACCCACCTCTTCGAAGTAGGCCAACTCTCGTCGGGCCGACTCCACTAGGGCCTCGGGCGTCGCGCCGCCGAACTGTTCGTATATCTCGGGGTGCAGCGACCCGGCGTTCACGCCGATTCGTATCGGCACGCCCCGATCGCGCGCTTCGCTGGCCACCAACTTGATCTCCGAGGGCTTGCGCAAGTTACCCGGGTTGAGGCGAAGTCCTTGAACGCCCGCCGCCAACGCGGCGAGGGCCATTTCGACGTGGAAGTGAATGTCCGCCACCAGGGGCACCGGCGAGCGGGGCACGATGTGCGCCAGCCCTTCGGCCGCGGCGGCGTCGTTGCACGTGCAGCGAACAATGTCGGCCCCGTTGGCCGCGAGGGCGTAAATCTGTTCGAGCGTCGCTTCCACGTTGGCCGTTTTGGTCGTGGTCATCGACTGCACGCTGATCGGCGCGTCGCCGCCGACTTTTACCGAACCCACCGAGATCTGTCGCGTCGGTCGCCGGGGGCTGAGGGGGTTAGCGCTAACGTCCACGTCCCCAGTCTGCCGTGCGGCGCCGACACTGAGACGTTTAGCCGAAAGGGTTGGCGATGGGGTGGACGATGTCGAGGTAGAGCGTCGTGGCGAACAGGACGATGAGCACGCTGACGAAGGCGTAGATCACCGGGGCCAGCCGGGTGATGTCGGCGTGGTAGCGCTGACCGCGACGAGATCTGAGCCGTTCGTAGGTCGCGATGGCCACGTACCCCCCATCGAGGGGCAAAATGGGCAAAAGATTGAATAGTCCAACGAAAATGTTGACGGACATCAAGATGTACAGAAGCGTGCCGGCTCCCGCTTGGGCCCCTTGAACGGCGATGCGTACGACGCCGACGATCGACACGGGCCGCGTCGACTGAGTGGCCGGACTCGTCGCGGCCGAGGGCGACACGACTTGGTGAAAGAGGTTAGCGAACTCGCCGGGAGTGAAGACGTGGGCCAAACCGTGTACGGCGGAGTCAATCGTCATCCCGACTTCATGAAAGGCGCCCGGTACCGCCCCGAGCAGCGATGAGCGCACCGTGAGCGCACCCACTTCTACTCCCAAAAACCCCTCGGGTCGCGGGCCGTGCGCTAACGGTACGCCCCCAACGTCGACGCGTCGTCCGTCCACCGGGGTCGCGTGCAGCGTTAGATCTTGACCGTTACGCACCACGAGGAGGGTGAGTCGTTGGCCAAAGTCGTGGTGGACGAGATTGGCTAGCTCGGTACTGGAGGTAATTGCTCGGCCGTTGACCTTAACAATCTGGTCACCGACCTTTAGTCCCGCGCGCTGCGCCGCATTCAACTGGTAGCCGTCCCAGTGGCTGAAACTGAGGATCCCCACGTGGGTGGCCGAAGGCAGTCCGAAGAGGGTCAGCGACGCCCACGCGAGCGTGAGGGCCATAACTCCGTGCATGAGCGATCCCGCCGAGGCGAAGAGAACTTTCCGGGGGTAGGTGGCCGAACGGTAGGTGCGCGCCTCGGGCGCCGGATCGATGGGTTGGTCCCACGTCATTCCCGGGACCTTCACGTAACCGCCCAAGAGCAGCGCGCGCACGCCGTAGCGCGTCTCGCCGCGAGTGGTGGACCAGATCACCGGTCCGAAGCCCACGAAGAAGTCGCTCACCAAGAGCCCCGCCCGTTTGGCCGTGATGAAGTGACCAAACTCGTGTCCCATCACCATGAGGATGATGGCGCAGAGCACCGCGGGCAGCGCCCAACCGACGCGCCACGTCAGCAGTGCCACCACGGCGGCGACGGCCGCGAAAGCGGCCACGGGGGATGAACGGAGCGTTCGGGGCGTTCGCATGCTTACCTTTTGAGGCTAGCGCGGGCCCACTTTCGCGCTGCGGCGTCCGACGCCAGCAGCGATTCCACCGAATCGACGGGTTCGTCGTCGTAGTGATCCATAACGCTGGCCACGACCGGCACGACGTCACTCCAGGCGATCTGATCGGCCAGGAACGCCGCCACCGCCACCTCGTTGGCCGCGCTCAGCCAAGCGGGCGCCGCCCCGGCCCGCCGGGCGGCGGCGTAGGCCAGCCCTAGGGCCGGAAAACGGTCACCGTCGGGCAGGTCGAACTCGAGGGTGAGGCCCGAGAAGTCGAGATCGCCCCAGTTGAGAGTTAGCCGTTCGGGCAACCCCAGGCAGTACGAGATCGGCAGGCGCATGTCGGGTCGCGACATCTGGGCGATGACGGACCCGTCGAGCAGTTCGACCATCGAGTGAACCACCGACTGGGGGTGAATTACGACGTCGACGCGCTCCACCCCCACCCCGAAGAGGGCGGTGGCCTCTAAAACCTCCAGCCCCTTATTCATGAGCGTTGAGGAGTCAACGGTAATTTTGTCCCCCATCGACCAAGTCGGGTGACTGAGCGCGTCCTCGCGCGTCGCGGACTTGAGCTGCTCGGCGCTCCAGCGGAGAAACGGTCCGCCCGAAGCGGTGAGAATTAGTCGCCTTACGTCGGGGTAGCCAATACTCGGTCGAACTCCAGATAGGCACTGGTGAATCGCGCAGTGCTCGGAGTCAACGGGTAGCAGTTCCGCTCCGGGCGTCTCGCGAACCGCCGCCACCAGGGGCGCGGCCGCCACCAGGGACTCCTTGTTAGCCAGGGCGAGTCGACGGCCCGCACCGAGGGCGCCCAGGGTCACGGGCAGTCCGGCGAAGCCGACGACGGCGTTAACGACGACGTCGGCGCTCTGCGACAACTCACTGAGACCCTGGGCACCGGAGACGATCTCGGGACCGGAGCCGAGTACGCCCGCGAGCTCACGACGATGACGCTCACTCTTTACCCCGACCACGGGCACGTCGAACTCCTTTACGATCTCCGCCAGCAGGTCGATTCGCTCCCCACCGGCGACCGCGACCAGGTCGAACTGTGCTCGATGAGCCCGCAGTACGTCCAGGGTCTGGCGGCCCACGGATCCGGTCGCGCCGAGCAGCGCCACGCTCCGCCGCTCGTTCGACACCGTTAACTCAGTTTGAGCAAGTGCAGGAGGTAGTACATCGTCGGCAGAGCGAACAAAAGGCCGTCGATTCGATCGAGTAACCCCCCGTGACCCGGCAGGAGTCGGCCCAGATCCTTAACGCCCAGAGTGCGCTTGACCATCGACTCGAAGAGGTCGCCCATCGGCACGACCACCGACAGAGCGACCGCGGCCTCCAGTCCGTGTCGTAACGTCCACGGCGACGCGAGCGGCAGCACCAACGCCCCGACGATGAGGGTGATTAACGTGCCCCCAATCGCCCCTTCCACGGTCTTTTTGGGTGACAGGGAGGCGTAGAGAGGGCGCCGACCGATCGTGCGACCGACGTACAGAGCGCCGGCGTCGTTGCTAATCGTCAGGGCCACCGCGCCGAAGAGGTAGGCCATGCCGTGACGATCGGCGAAGGTGTGAGGTGAGATGAGCAGTATGGCGTACGACCCCAGGACACCTATCCAGACGTACACGAAAATCGTCGCGCCTAGACCGTCGAGCACGTCAATCTTTTTCGGCGCGCTCATGTACCACACGAAGCCAAAGAGCACCAGCAACACGCTGACCGCCCCCACCGCAACCAGCCCCTTGTTGTAGACGGCGACGCCGAGCGTGACCACCGCGACGATTCCGAGAATGGTCGCCGGGTGCGCACCCACGCCACGAAAGCCCGCGAAGGCCTCCGCGGAAGCGAGACCGACCGCGACGAGGATTAAGAGCGTCAGTGGCAGTGGGCCGGCCACGAAGAATGCGAAGACCACCGCGGCCAACAGCAGGCCCGTCGCCGTCGCCCTCGACACGCTGTCGGCGCTAGCACCTTGTCGCACCGCCCGTCCGGCCAGGGGATTAGCGCCGGCGCGTTGACGAGTTCGCGCCACCCGCGCCACGGCCGGTCGCGGTACCTCAGGGGCGGCCTCGACTAGGGGTGGATCATCGAGGGAGAACTCCCAGGGCCGCGCGTCGTCGACCCTTTCGGCGCCAGCGAGAATAGAGGCGTCGAACTGGTCTTCGTGGGCCACCCAGTCGGCTTCCCCTTCGCGCCACGCGGGGGCCGGCACCGCCGACCAGGGGTCGTCGCTGAGGGCGGACTCGCGCGCGACCACTATCGGCACCTGTCCCGTTGGCGCGTCCGTCCAGTGCGGCAACAAGGTCGTGGGATCGACCAGGGGCCCGTCGTCGAAGTTGGCGCCCGCCACCTCGGCGCCCGTGATCGTCACTCGGGGGTCGTAGGACCTCACTACGGGGATGTCCCCCGTCGGTTCGTCGAAGAAGGAGCCGTCGTCAGACTTCAAGAAGTTCGTGCTCCTTGTGCGCTAACAGTCCGTCGACCGTGGCCACCTCGTCTTGGGTCATCTTGTCCAGCACTTTTTCCAATCGCTCAATTTCGTCACTGGACAGTCCCTGGTCCTTCTCCAAACTTTCTAACTCTTGGCGGGCGTGTCGGCGCACGCCGCGCAGCGCGACTCGTCCCTCCTCGGCCTTATTGCGAACTATTTTGACGAAGGCCTTGCGCCGTTCCTCAGTGAGCGCCGGAAAAGCGAGGCGAATGACTTGACCGTCGTTAGAGGGCGTGAGTCCCAGATCCGCGTTACCAATCGCTTTTTCAATGGCGCCTATTGACGCCTTGTCGAACGGTGAGACCACCAGCAGACGCGGTTCGGGCACCGAAAAGTTCGCCAGCTGCTTGAGGGCGGTCTCGGAGCCGTAGTACTCCACCAACAGTCCCTCCACGAGCGTCGACGTAGCGCGCCCGGTGCGCACGGCACCGAATTCGCTCTTCACGTGATCGACGGCGCGAGCCATTCGCTCTCGCGTGTCTTCCATTACGAGGTCGACCATTTCGTTATCCATTACTTCACCAGCGTACCGACGGGAAGCCCGTCGAGGGCGTGGCCCAGATTTCCCGAAGCCATCAGGTCAAAGACCCGAAGGGGCAACCGATTGTCCTTGCAGAACGTGATAGCCGTCATGTCCATAACCCGTAGGTCGCGCGCGATGACGTCGTCGAAGGAGATCTCCGCGAATTTAGTCGCGCGGGGATTCAGACGCGGGTCCTCGTCGTAAACACCGTCAACGCCCCCGTGGGTCCCCTTAAGCACGATGTCGGCCTCAATCTCCGCGGCCCGCTGGGCGGCGGGCGTGTCGGTCGTGAAGTAGGGATTGCCCATGCCGGCGGCGAAAATAACGACGCGACCTTTCTCAAGGTGGCGAACGGCCCGCCGTCGAATGTACGGCTCGGCCACTTGGTCCATATTGATCGCCGACATGACGCGAGTCGCGCGTCCGTGGGACTCGATTGCGTCTTGCAACGCCAGGGCGTTGATGACCGTGCCGAGCATACCCATGAGGTCCGAGTTCGCGCGATTCATCCCGGCCATCGCACCGGTGGCACCTCGCCAAATGTTTCCGCCCCCCACGACGACGGCCAACTCCAGTCCCCCGCGCTCCATCGCGGCCGCGATTTCGCGCGCTAGGAAGTCGACCGTTGAAGCGTCGATCGTTTCGTCGCTCGAGGCCGACGCCAGCGCCTCGCCCGACAGCTTCAGCACGACCCGACGCACGGCCGGCCTAACCCCCTACGACCACTTGGGCGAAGGCGCGGATCGTGGCCCCACCCAGAAACTGCGCGACCGTTACCTTCTCGTCCTTCACGTACGGCTGCTCCACCAGGACGCGCTCCTTGAACCACCCGTTAAGTCGCCCCTCGACGATTTTGGGGACGGCGGCCGCGGGCTTTCCCTCGTTTTTGGTGATCTCTTCGACGGTGGCGCGTTCGGCGTCTACCTCGCTCGCGGGCACGTCTTCTCGGTGCAGGTACATCGGCTTGGCGAAGGCGATGTGCACCGCCAAGTCGTGCGCCATCTCGTCACTCGCGTTACTGACTACCACCGCCACCGCGTTAACTCCACGGCCCGCTTGAAAGTGGTTGTAAGTGTCCACGGCGTCGCCCGGGGAGCCCTCGAGTCGAACGACTCGCCCCAATGAAATGTTTTCGCGCAGCCTGGCCAGCATCCGCTCGAAGGACTCCGCGAATAGACCCGCGGCCGCTTCACCCTCGGCGCAGACCCGAACGGCAATCTCGTCGGCGAGGGCCACGAACTCGTCAGACTTAGCGACGAAGTCCGTTTCGCACCTAAGTTCGACGATGGCCGCTACGTGCCCGTCGCGAACTACGGCGACGGCGCCTTCTCCCGCCACGCGCTGGGCTAACTTAGCCGCCGACGCGATGCCCTGGACGCGTAGCCACTGCGTCGCCGCACCCATGTCGCCCTCGCTCGCTTCGAGGGCTTTCTTCGCGTCCATCATCCCCACGCCCGTCAGTTGGCGAAGGGCCTGTACATCTTTCGCGGTGAAACTCACCTGTTCTCCTCGTACTTATCCGTGTTTTTTCTACTGGGGCGCGCTGGACAGATCCGAAGTCGGCGCTTCGCTCACTGCCTCGACCTCTAGTGCGTCCGGCTCGGGCGCACTAGATCGCGCCGCCGCCGCGGCCGCTAGGGCGGCGGCCGACGGACGGTTCTGTCGAATGAAACGGCCCTCGCTCACGGCGTCGGCCATCAAACGACACAGCAGCGACCCCGCGCGGATGGCGTCGTCGTTGCCCGGAATGACGTAGTCGATGACGTCGGGGTCGCAGTTGGTGTCCACGACCGCCACGACGGGCAGACCGAGCTTGCGCGCCTCGGTCACCGCAATGTGCTCCTTTTTGGTGTCGATAACGAAGATGGCGTCGGGCACCCGCTCGAGTTTGGCGATTCCGCTCAGGTTGCGGTCTAATTTCTCGAGTTCTCGACTGTGACGCAACGCCTCGCGCTTGGGCATGTTGCCAAAGTCGCCGGCCCGTTCCATCGTGCGCAGCTCCACCAACCTCTTCACTCGTCCCGCGACCGTGGCAAAATTGGTCAACATGCCCCCCAACCACCGCTGGTTGACGAAGGGCATCCCGCACGCTTGCGCGTAGTCGGCAATCGGCCCCTGGGTCTGTTTCTTCGTACCCACGAACAAGATCACGCCGCCGTCGGCGACGAGATCGCGCACGTAGGCGTAACTCGTCTCGATGCCCGCCAAGGTCTTACGTAAATCGATGAGGTAGATTCCGTTTCGCTCGCCGAGTATGAATCGGCGCATCTTGGGGTTCCACCGCCGAGTTTGGTGCCCGAAGTGGACGCCGGAGTCCAAAAGTTCCTGCAAAGTGACGAGAGCCACGACTTGGTTTTCCTTCCGTATGGTTTGGATAACCCCGCGGTGCACCGCGAACGGCGACCGTACGAAACCACGGGGCGCATCTAACGCTCACCCACCGTGGGAGAGCCCGTCCATTGTAGTCGGTGGCGCTAACCTCGCGGATGGCTCTCGTGGTGGACCTTTTGGAGGCGCGATTTCGACACGTGAGTGTAGATCTGGGTCGTGGTTAAGCTCTCGTGCCCGAGTAACTCTTGAACCACGCGTAGGTCCGCCCCCCCCTCAACCAAGTGCGTCGCGTAGGTGTGGCGTAGGGCGTGCGGGTGCACGTGACCGCGCGCGACACGCCGGTCGAGGATGCGCCGAACGTCGCGGGGCCCCAGGCGGCGCGCGCGTCGGTTCAAAAAGAGGGCGTCGCGCGGGGACGTCGCGCTCGAGACCTCATCGCGTCCGTCCTCGATCCAGGCGCGCACGGCGCTCAGACCCCGCCGATGAAGAGGCACGAGACGTTCCTTGCGGCCCTTGCCCACCACGTGCACGAGGCCGGAGGAAAAGTCGACACTGCCCAAGTTCAAGTCGCACAACTCGGACACCCGCACCCCGGCGCCGTAGAGCACTTCGCAGACCGCTCGATCGAGGAGCGCGAACTCGTCATCACCCCAGTCGTCGTCGAGCAGACTCGCTAACTGCTCGCGCACCACCAGGCGCGGCAGCGCGTGAACCGGACGGGGCGCACCGGTGCGGGCGGCGGGGTCGTCGGTAATGAAGCCACGCTCGAGGAGCCACCCGAAGTACGCCCGTAGCGACGCGCGCCGGCGCACGACCGACGAGCGCTGGTCCCCACGGTTCGTCATATATAAGACGTAGTCACGCACTTCACGTTTCGTCACGTCCGTCGGGGCGCTCGCCCGCGCCGTCACCCAGGCCACGAAGGCCCGAGCGTCACTGAGGTAAGCGCGCCGCGTCGCGGGTGATCGGTCGGCGGCGCGAAGAGTGTTGGCGAACGCTCCGAGGTGCCACGGGGAGTCGCCGGCCTCGTTGTCGTGGTGCGTAGGCACTCCTCCAGGCTAACGACCGCTCGAGCGCCCGGACGTGACTCACTAGTCTTGGCACAGATTCCAAAGGAGTGGGTGTGGCCCGAATACTGATCGTGGAGGACGACGACCACATCCGCACCGCGCTTCGGCTGATGTTCGAAGGTGAAGGCTACGTAGTCGATGACGCGCCGTCGGGCGAACTGGGCATCGCCATGTATTCGCGCATGGCGGCCGACGTCGCGATCGTCGACGTCATGTTGCCCGGAATGACTGGATTTGAAACCTGTCAGACCCTGCGCGCCTCGGGTGACTTACCCATCGTCATTGTCTCGGCGCGCGACGAGACCGCCGACGTGGTTCTCGGACTCGAATCGGGCGCGGACGACTACGTCACCAAACCCTTCGTACCCGAAGAGTTGTTGGCTCGGGTACGAGCGCATCTTCGCCGACGTCCCGACAAAAGCGCCCACGCCTTCCAGCTCGGCGATCTCCGCGTCGTGCCCGACGAGGGCGTGGTGCGTCACCGCGACGGTACGGAACTGCACCTAACGTCAACTGAGTTTCGACTGCTCACCGACTTGGCTTCCGCCAACGGACGCGTACTCACGCGCGAAGATTTGCTCGAAAGAGTGTGGGGCTACGACTACTTTGGCGACAGTCGCCTCGTCGACGTTCACATTCGCCGACTGCGCATGAAGATTGAGCCCGATCCGGCGACCCCCGTCTTCTTGGTCACCGTTCGAGGTACGGGCTACAAGTTGGTCATCTAGTGGCCCAGCGCAGTCTGCGACTTCGTCTGCTAACCACCTTCGGTCTCGGCGCGCTCGCCCTCAGCAGTCTGTTCGCCTCCCTGACCTACATAGGTGTGCACCACGTACTTCTCAACGACAAACAACAGACCGACTTAAAACAGAGCTACGTCAACGCCGCACTAATCCGCTCCACTCTCTACACGGCGCCTACGCAACTCGCCAACCTGCTGAACTCCATTGAACGAGCCACTGATTCGGGACTGCTGATCCAAACCCACCGACAGTGGCTCTCACGCAGCCACGGGGCCTCCACGAGTGACATTCCTCAGTCGCTAGTAAACGACGTAACTCGAGGACGGGCCATCGAAGAGATTCTGAACGTCCACGGGCAGATCATCTTCGTCGTCGGAGTGCCAATTCCCGCCGTGGAGACTCAGTTCTTCGAGGTTTTCAAACTGGGCTCGCTGGAGCGAACGCTCCGCACGTTACTACTCGTATTAGGGGCCGGGGCACTGATCACTTCGCTCATCGGAATCGCCGGTGGCCTGTGGGTCACTCGGCGAGCGGTCCGGCCCCTGGAACAGGTGTCTCGGGCGGCGGGAGCGATCGCTGAGGGGAATCTCTCCACCCGCCTCCAAGTGAATCGCGCCGATCGAGAAGTCCACCAACTCACTGAGTCCTTCAACGAGATGGTGAGTCAACTAGTCGCGCGCCTCGAACGCGACGCCCGTTTCGCCAGCGACGTAAGCCACGAGTTGCGCTCACCCCTGACGACTCTGGCCACGACCGCCACGGTCCTCCAGCAGCACCGACAAGAGCTATCCAGCGTGGGCCGCGAAAGTCTGGACCTACTAGTCGCCGATCTAGCGATCTTTCAATCCCTGGTCGAGGACCTGCTCGAGATCGCCCGCAGTGACGCGGGCGCTATCCCCCTCGTCATGGAGACCGTTACCGCCGTGGAGCTCGTACACCAGAGCGTGCGCTCCGCCGCTCGGCGCCTCGGTGTCGTCGAGCCCCCCGTCGAGCTCGCCAGCGAGATTGGCGATCCCCTGGTTTCGGTGGATCGGCGGCGATTCGAACGCGTCATCACTAACCTCCTCGAGAACGCTCACCACTACGCCGGAGGCGCAACGCGGGTACACGTCGACGTCGTTAATGGACGGCTCAACGTCAACGTCGACGACGGCGGTCTCGGCGTGCCGCCCGATGAGCGCGACGCCGTTTTCGAGCGCTTCTTTCGCGGCCGAGCGGCGCACGACCGTGGGGTGGCGCGCGGAACCGGTCTCGGGTTAGCCCTCGTGCGCGACCACGTACGCTCCTTCCGTGGCTCGATTGAAGTAGTCGAGAGTCCCGACGGCGGTGCCCGATTCCAAATACAACTCCCCGTCGCCCGGGAGGTCTCCTGATGAAGAGATGGCGCACCGGCCTGGGCGTGGCGTGCGCGGCGCTCGCACTCTCGGGGTGCACGCTCATATCACCCAACTCCGCACCGACCTCAATATCCCGAGTGCCCTTTGGACTACTCAATCGAACGATTCCCGGCACCAACGGTGCGCGGGTGCGCTTCGTAACCCAACCGGTTTATTTCGTGGACACCACGGGCCACCTCTCGCCGTCGAGCCGGATTGTCCCCTCCCCGGTGACTTTGACGTCCGTCGTCGAACAGCTTCTCCTGGGGCCGTCGAGAATCGAAAGGGCGGCCGGATACCGTTCCGCGTTGCCCACAAAATTGATTCTCGTTTCGGCCACGATCCGTCACCAAGTCGCCTACCTCAGCCTCGCGCAGCCTTTGACGTCACTCCCGAAAGCGGACCAAGTTCTCGCCGTCGGTCAGTTGGTGTTGAGCGCCTACGACGTCGGGGCCACCAACGGTCTGGTCGTAAAGGTCGAAGGTGCCGTCCAGGACCTTCTCATGCCCAGCGGTTTGAGATCACGCGTCGTATCGGTGAAAAACTTCCTCGTGTTACTCAACGGCTAGGGCCGAGCGGCGGCGGTGGGCCGGTGCCGCGGACCAGAGGTGTTCCAAGTCGTAGTACTCGCGGGCCGATTCGCCAAAGACGTGAACGATAACGTCCCCGTAGTCGAGCGCAATCCACTCGGCCTCG
>JAKBAB010000036.1 GCA_021815645.1 Actinomycetes bacterium | reverse complement strand
GCCCTCGAGTCCTGCCAAGTAACGGCGTTACCGATAACGTCACCCGCGTCGTCCACGGCCACGAGTGTGGGCATTTGGGCGGTCAGCACGACGGCGTCTACCGAATCCGCCCCCGCAGCCGCAGTCACTTCCCCACAGGCGCGGCCAAGTGCGTCGAGCCAATCGCTGGGACGTTGTTCGCACTGGTGGGCGACGTCGCGAATACTCGGGTACGTGGCCTTAGCCGACGCCAGGATTTCGAGCGCATCACTGACGACGGCGACTTTCACCCGCGACGTCCCGAGGTCTACGGCGAGAACGCGGACCGATGTACTCGTCATCACGCTCTAGCTACGCGAAGGCGCCGCTTCGCCGCGATACGGCGTCGAAGCTTTCGTCGGCGCGTTCCAGGGTCTCGTCAATATCGCGGTCGTCGTGAGCGAATGAGACGAAGAGATTCTCGAGGTGTCCGGGGTGAAAGAGCACGCCGCGGTCGAGCATCTCTTCCCACCAGATTCGAAAGAGATCGGGGCGAGCGTGTCGTACGGCGTCGCGGTAGTTGTGAATCTCCGCGTCCGCAAACCAGACCTGAAATACGGGGCCGACACCCACGACCGAACCCGCCACTGCCTTGTCGCGAATCATCGTGTTCAGACCCTCCCGCAGCCGGTTACTGCGACGGTACAGCGTCTCGTAGGACGCGTCGGTCGACAGGTGTTCCAACGTCGCCAGCGCGGCCGACACCGCAATCGCGTTGCCCGAATAGGTGCCAGCGATCGACACCCGCCCGTCGCTCGCTAAGTCCATCACGTCGCGTCGCCCCCCGAGGGCCGCGACGGGGTAGCCGCCGCCTAGCCCTTTCGCCATCACCGTGAGGTCCGGCGTAACGCCGTAGGTGCTCTGGGCTCCGCCGAGCGCGATACGAAAGCCCGTTATGACTTCGTCAAAGATCAACAGAGCGCCGTAGCGGCTCGTCACTTCCCGTAGTCCCTCGAGGTATCCCGGTCGCGGCAGTATGCACCCCGTGTTACACATAATCGGTTCGGTAATAACCGCCGCGATGTCGTCGCCGAACTCGGCGAAGATCTCTTCGACCATGGCCAGGTCGTTCCACTGCGCGATGATTAGTGCGTCGCCCATCTCCGGCGGCACGCCCGGCCCCTGCACAACGGCGACCGGTCGCGCGTCGTCGCCCGCTTCGGACAGTTCGGGGTGCTTCGACCAGTAGATTCCGTCGGAAAAGCCGTGATACTGGCCCTCGAAGCGAACGACCTTCCGTCGACCGGTAAAGGTCCGAGCGAGGCGAAGCGCGTAGAGCACCCCTTCGGTGCCGGTGTTGACGACGCGCACCGTTTCAACGCTGGGCACGGCGTTCACAATGGCTTGGGCCAAGTCCACTTCGAGTGAGGTGGGCATCGCGAAAACCGTTCCCGTGTCGCGGATTCGCGCGGCCACCGCGTTGGTGACCGCGGCGGGCCGATGGCCGAGCAGCGCGGGACCGAGGCCCAAAAGGTAGTCGAGGTACTCATTGCCGTCCACGTCGATGACCCGAGAGCCGTTCCCGTGATCGACGAACAGGGGGTGGGGCAGCCAACCAGAAAAGGCGGCGCGCGCCGTCGAATTGACGCCCCCGGGGATAATCTCGAGCGCCCGTTGGTACAGCGCCGCCGATGTGGCGTAGCGCTCCGGGTGCAGAAACTTTGTGGACATGGCCCCTCTTAACTCAACATAATGACATAATGACTCTATCAGGTGCGGCCGCGACGGGAACCCGTTTACGCCCGCACCACGGAGGGAGGGACCGTGAGTATTCATCGCACGTCGTCGGGAGCCACGCCCGACTCGGAAGTCGGACTAAGGACCGACGCCATCGGCTTCGGCGACACGGTCGTCCTGGCGATGGCCAGTTCGGGCCCGACCCAGAGCATCGCGGCCTCACTCGCGGCCATCCTCATTGCCGTTTCCTACGCCGGCTTCTTACCGATACTCATCTGCTTCGTACCGATGATCGGAATCGCCCTCGGCTACCAACGACTCAACGCGTGGCAGCCGAGCGCCGGCGCCACCTACTCCTGGGTCGGTCGGGCGGTTAATCCCCACGCGGGCTTCTTCTCGGGCTGGATAATGCTGATGTACTACACCATCGGCACGGTGAGCCTGACCCCAATTCTGGGGTCGTACCTCCTCAGCTTCTTTTCCAACGCCGCCGCAAATAACAGCACGGACACCGCCATCGTCGGGACGCTCTTCAATCTTTTGGTACTCGCGATCGCGGCGCTCGGCATCAAACTTTCCGCACGATTTCAGTGGCTGTGGGCTTTCTTTGAGTACCTCGTGCTCGCCGGCTTCTCCGTTGCCGCCGTGGTCCTGATCTACACCAACCACATAAGCCACTCGGTGAAGATGTCCTCATCGTGGTTTAGCGTCGGCGGCGCGGGTGGATTTCACGCCCTATTGGGTGGCATCTTGATTGCCATCTTTCTCTACAGCGGTTGGGACACCGCGGCCTACGTGGGCGAAGAGGTGAAGGCCCGTCGCGCGGGGTCGGCCGCTCTCACCAGCGTGGTCCTGCTCTTCGTCGTCTACTCGGTTGGGGTCATTGCTCTCCAGGGCATCGCGCCGAATGCCACAATCCAGGCTCACGCGGGTAACGTGCTGGCTCTCGTGGGCCAAAAGATCGGTGGCACCTTTTGGCAGGACGTCATGATCGTCGCGGTGTTGGGCGGGACGCTCGCCTCGCTCCAGGCCGCAATCGTGTCGGCGGCCCGCATCTCTTTCGCGATGGGCCGCGACCGCGTCTTTCCCGGTTGGTTCGGTCGCGTTAGCGCCAAGTACCGCACCCCAATGAACGCGACCATTCTGATGGGCCTGCTCAACGTGGTCTTTCTTTGGGGTTCGGTCCTGGTGGGATCGATCGGCACCGCGCTCAGCGACGTCGTAAGTACGCTCGGGCTGATGGCCGCCATGTTCTACTTGCTCACCGCCGCCACCGCCGTGTGGTACTACCGACGAACGGTAACTTCCAGTGTGTCGAACTTCATCTTGGGCGGCGTGCTGCCTACTTTCGGAGCGGCTTTTATGGCCTTCGTAATTATCTACGAGCTGGCGACGGGCGCCCTTAACGGGGTGGAACTGAGCTTTGGCCTCGGCGTGGCGGCGTTCGGCATTGTCCTGTCCTTTGTGTCTTCACGCGTCGGTAAGGCCGCCTTCTACAGTGACCCTACGTCCAGTCACGGCGACACCATCGACACCGACCTCGGCTCGGCCTAATGCGTTTCACCACCGGGCCCCGGGCCACGAACGGGTGAAGTACCGCCCGTGAACCCCACGGTTGGAGCCCTCGACGCTTTGGGCGACACGACGATTGACGCTCGACTGAAGGGAGTGCCGCTGGGGGCGAAATTGGCGCTACGCGACGTTGGCCAACAGAAGTGGAACGTGGCCCGGGGCGACCTCGCCCTGCCCGTGACGACGCTCTACGAAAGTGCGCTGAGCAATAACCTCGCCGCGATGGCCGCCTACTGCGCTCGCCACGGCGCCCTCTTAGCCCCCCACGCCAAAACGACGATGGCCCCCCAGCTAATGCGCCGCCAAATCGACGCCGGCGCTTGGGCGCTCAGCGTCGCCACCCCCAGCCAAGCGGCCGTGCTGCGCCACTACGGCTTCGCTCGAATTATCCTCGCCAACGAACTCGTGGACCCGCGCGCCCTGCGTTGGCTCGCGGGCGAAATGGAGTCCGACCCTGCGTTTGAGTTCTACTGCCTAGTTGATTCCAACGTGGCACTGGCGACGATCGATAGTGCACTAGAAGGGGTACTGCACCGTCGCCGGCTGCCCGTCCTAGTTGAGGTCGGGGTCGAGGGCGGACGCGGCGGGGTGCGACAGGCTTCTCACGCCCTGGAGATCGCCAAATCGGTCGCGGCGTCTCGTCACCTCGAACTGGCCGGCGTAGAACTCTACGAGGGGCTCGTCTCGAATAACGCCACGCCCGAGGATCTCATCGCGGTCGACGAACTTTGTCGATACGGACGCGACGTCGTCGACTCCCTCGCCCACTCGCGGCTCTTTCGTCCCGGGCCCGTTCTCCTCTCCGCCGGGGGCAGCGCCTACTTCGATCGCGTCGTCGCGGGGCTCACCCACGAAGACGGGGCCGCCGTCCAACTCGTCCTGCGTAGTGGCTGCTACCTCACCCACGACCGGGGTGGCTACGAACGGGTCTCCCCCCTGGACGGTCGCGCCGGTCCACTCGAAGAACTCACTTTGCGTAACGCACTCGTGGGGTGGGCGGCCGTCCTCTCCCAACCGGAGCCGGGAGTCGCGATCGTCGGAGCGGGCAAGCGTGACCTCCCCTACGACGCGGGCCTACCCGTGCCGAGGTGGCGCTACCCCCGAGGAGGTGCTGCGCGCGAAAATCTCTACGGCCGAGCGACGGTGGTTCGCTTGATGGATCAACACGCCTTTGTTCACTTCGATCCGGACGTAACGCTCGAACCGGGCGACATCGTCACGTTTGACCTTTCTCACCCCTGCACTGCGTTCGACAAGTGCCGACTCGTCCCCATTCTCGACGACGACGAGACCGTAATCGACGCGGTCCTGACTTTTTTTTGACGCACCCCGGCGCCGTTGCGAAGCTACGGCGCGACCTCGGCGATGGTTCGCGGTCACTCCCCGGTCGCGCGCGAGTAAGGACAGCCGTCGCGCACGAGTGCGACGGCGCGACCATTAACGATCGAGCCCACCACCAACCGTTCGGGCAGCCAGTCGGCGGCCCCAACGCGGTAGAGACCCGGTGAGAGCTCCACCAATTCTTCGTCGCCGTCGGGCGCCTCGGTGCCCCCCGGCGCCGCCAACCACAACTTGGCGTCCCGCTCGACGACTCGAAATTCGGGGTACCACGGAGAGAAGGAGCGGTAGCGTCCGACGAGGGGATTCGAGCTCTCCCCGAGCGGTGGACCCGGCGCGTCGCGCGCGTAGCGGGTGCCCCCGTAAATCCATCCTCCGGTCCCGGAGGGGCAGTCCAGTAGAAACCGGCGGAACTGGGGGTGGTCGGTGACGAATCGGCCCGAGGGAAGACGGTAGAGCCCTCCGGCGCGTCCGCCCGTCGAAACCGTGACCGGCGAACCGGCGCCCTCGTGAGTTACGTGCAGTTCGGTGTGGTCGCGATCCGACGTAAATCGACCCACGCACTCTTCGGAAAAAGGTAGTTCACCGCTACGACCCACGACGACCGCACAGCGCAGGTCGACCCCACTGGGGGAGGACGTATTTCGTCGGCGACGGACGATTTCGCCGTGGACGGCGCGGGCCAACAACTGCGCGCCGAGACAGTCACCGTTAGCCGAAGTAAGAACACTCACCGCCACGCCACTGGTGCAGTCGACAATTAGAAACGTGGAGTACCCGACCATCCCGCCCCCGTGGGTGAGGCAGAACAGGCCGTCGATGGTCGCGACGTTTACCCCGAGTCCGTAGCGACTCTCACCGACGGTGAGCAGACCGTCGTGGGTCGCGAACGGTTCGCCCTGGGGGGCCAAGGTCGTAGTCGCCAGCTCGTAGGCCTGGGGCGTAATCACGGTCGCCGAGTGCGCGCCGCGTAACTCTCCCCCGGCCGCTCGCAGGATTTCCGCCGCCAGGAGAACCATGTCCGACGACGTCGCCAACGCGTTGCCGCTGGCGGAGTCGGACTCGAACCACGGCGCCGGAGATAACGGCGCGCCGGGGACCCACGGCTGATCCGTGCGCGCGGGCCAGTACCCCACCGCCATTCGTGCGCGGTCGTCGTGGGTAATCCGCGCGCGGGCGTGGCGCATGTTGAGCGGTTCTAATATCCACTCGCGCTCGAGGTCAACTAGAGAACGTCCGGTCCTCGAGCGAACAACTTCGCCCAGCAGCTGGTACCCCAGGTTGGAGTAGTGAAACCGAGCCGGCGAGACGTACGTCGCGCGCGCGTCGCGCGCGTACCAGATCTCACCCGCGTCGTCGGGCAGCGTGTCCGAGCCGACGATGGCTCCCGCGGTGTGGTTGCAAAGGTCACGCACCGTCGCGTCCGATCGCACGACTGCCCCCGAGATGCGCGGCAGTACGTTAGAGACGACTTCGTCGAGGGCGAGTCGACCCTCGGTCACCAAGCGGGCCACCACCAACCCGGCCAGGACCTTGCTAATGGAGCCGATTTCGTAAGCGAAGTTAGCCGAGGCGGGGGTTGCGCTCTCGCGATTCGCGTAGCCGAAACTCGTTTCGGCGAGTGTACCTTCGCGGTCCGATACCGTCACGACCCCGCCCACGACCGGGAAGGAGGCGAGCAGCTGCCCACCGAGCTCGGCTATTCGTTCGGTGATCCACGAAGGGTCGAGCGAGCGAAAGTTAACGGAGTCGTCCACGAGCGCCGCTAACCCAAAAAGTCGTCGACGGCGTCGACCAGTAGGTCGACCGTGGCGACGACTTCGCTTACCGAGACCCACTCGTCGGGACAGTGTAGGTTGCCACCACGAGGCCCCATCATCACGGTGGCGGTGCCCGAACTCTGCATGAGAGCGGCGTCGGTCCAGGCGTTTAGCCCAACCTCCTCGAGTCGTTCGCCCAGCTGAGCGATGGCGGCGCGCTGCAGCGCGTCGAGCAGCCGCTCGTGTCCGCGAGCCCTAAAGGGCTCGCGCTCCAGGCGCACGACGACCTCAGCGCGCAACCCGGGAATCTCGGCCGCGACGTCCGCGGCGATTCGCGAGATCTCGTCGACCCGATTTTGGAGAGTCTCGCCGGGCTGAGTGCCAATCTCGATCCCGAGGGTCGCTTGACTGGGGTAGGTCGCGTAATCAGTTCCGCCGTGAACGGTGCCGGTGTGAAAGACGGTACGCCCGTTACGCTCGCCGGACGTAGCGGCGAAGACGGTTCGGTCGAGTTCGTGGAGGCGCGCCACGATTAACGAAAGGCCCACGATAGCGTCGACACCTTCGTCGGGAGTTGACCCGTGAGCGGCACGTCCGTGAACCACCACGTCAATCCAACCGAAGCCCTGGTGTTCAACGATGACGCGGGGCAGTCCGTCGGCCTCCAAGACGATCGCCGCGTCGGCGCGAAGATTCTCGACCAAGCGCTCGCTACCGATCGAGACGCCCTCCTCGTCCGCGACGCAGGCCACGACCAGATCACCCCGTAGTTTCTCGTTACGAGTGGCGAAGTGACGCAATACAAAGAGGGCGACCGCGCAACAGCCTTTGTCGTCAGCGGCACCCAATCCGTAAAGACGATCACCTTCTAATCGCGGCACCAGAGCCGTCGCGGGCCACCCCGCGTAGCCAACGGTGTCGGCGTGAGCGTTCAAACAGAGCGTGGGGCCACCCCCCGAACCGCGAAGGGTGGCCACCAGATTGAGTCGTCCCGAAGCAATTTCGTCCACCACGATCTCTACCGGGAGGTCGGAGAGCCACTGGCGAAAGTACTCAACGACCTCTCTCTCTCCGGCGCCACCCTCGACGAGCCAGGGGGTTACCGAGTCAATCCTCACCAAATCACTGATGAGTGATACCACGTCGTCAATCGTCACCGTCGTCACGAAACCCCTTCGGGAAAGTGGCACGCGCACTCGCGTACTAATCCATCGTTACCGCTCACCGCCCGCAACACGGGGTCGCTAACGCGACAGACCTCGGGCTCACCGAGCGTCCGGTAGCGCGGACAACGGGGGTGAAACCGACAACCCGGCGGTACGTTGACTGCCGACGGGGTCTCGCCGGCGAGGACCTCCGTCGACCCCGTCGGCGACGGGTCACCCTCCGTGGGGAGATCCTCCTCGCTCGTCACGGCGAGGAGGGCGGTCGTGTAGGGGTGGGCCGGGGCCGCCACGACGCTCTCGCAGGGACCGATTTCGACGATGCGCCCTAGGTAGACGACCGCTATCCGGTCCGCCACGACCCACGCGACGGCGAGATCGTGGGTAATGAATAAATAGGAAACCCCAAGGCGGTCGCGGAGATCGACCATGAGCCGTAGTATCCCCGATCGCGCGGAGACGTCGAGCATTGAGACTGGTTCGTCGGCGATTACCAACTCGGGCCCCAGAACCATCGCCGAGGCAATCGCGACGCGCTGACGTTGGCCGCCCGAAAGCTCGTGGGGGTAGGCCCGCGCCAGTCTCTCCGGCGGCCGTAGGTGCGCGAAGTCGAGCGCGCGCATGACCCGGTCCCGCCGCTCCTCGGGCGTGGCGCCTACCGAATGAATTACGAGGGGTTCCTCGACCGCGTCGAAGACCGACTGGCGGGGGTCGAGGGAACCGAAGGGGTCTTGGAAGATCATCTGGATTCGCCGTCGGGCCCGTCGTAGTTGCGCACCACGCAACTTAGCGAGGTCCTCGCCACCGGAAAGTATCTGACCGGACGTAGGTTGAGTGAGGCGCATAACCGACGTCGCGATCGTAGATTTTCCGCATCCCGACTCCCCCACGAGCGCGAGAATCTCACCTCGCGCGATTTCGAAGGAGACCCCGTCAACGGCGCGCACCGTGGAGGCGCGGCCCGCGACTCGTCGCCCAGAGAAGTGCACCACTAGGTCCCGCACGCGCAGCACGTCCTCACTGGTCGCGCGATCAATGGACGTGGGGTCACTCACGATGGTCCCGATGACAGCAGATGGCACGCGGCGAGGTGGCCGGGGGAGATCTCCGTCGTGGGCGGAGGCGTCGTACGACATAGGGCCATCACTTTCGGACAGCGGTCGGCGAAGCGGCACCCCACCAGGGGTGTCGAGAGATCGGGCGGGTGACCCCTTAGACCCTCGGAGAGAGTTCGTTCACCGCGCAGGTCGGGGTGCGCCTGGATGAGGGCCTGGGTGTAGGGGTGGGCCGCCCGGGCGCGGCGGCCCTGCGTGCCGAGTACCTCGTGGCTCGATCCCACTTCTACAACCACCCCCGCGTACATCACGACCACCCGATCGCAGACCCGCTTAATGGCGGCTAAGTCGTGACTGATCATCACGAGACTAAGGCCCTGGTCTCGCCGGAGTCGATTCAGCAGCGCCAGGATCTGACTTTGGCTAATCACGTCGAGTGCGGTCGTGGGTTCGTCGGCGATCAGCAGTCGAGGGCGACAGACCAGAGCCATCGCGATCATGGCGCGTTGCCTCATGCCCCCAGAGAATTCGTGGGGGTAGCTCTTCGCCCGAGTGGGCGATACCCCCACGAAGTCGAACATCTCCATAACGCGTGTCGTAGCGGCCGCCTTCGACACCTCCGGTTCGTGGCGCGTGATGGCTTCACGAATCTGGCGGTCGATTCGCAAAACCGGGTTAAGCGCGTTCATGGCACCTTGGAATACGAAGGCCACCGACTTCCAGCGCAACCGGTTCATCTCCGCCTCACTACGTCCGACGAGGGAGTGTCCGTCGAGAACGATCTCGCCGCTCGACACGGTCGCGTTCCTCGGAAGCAGGAGGGGCACCGCGAGGCCCACGGTCGTTTTGCCGCAACCAGACTCGCCCGCGATCCCCACTGACTCCCCCTCTTGCACGAAGAGACTCACGTGATCGACCGCGCGCACGGTACCGCCCGAAACCCCGTAGTCCACGCTGAGCTCGGAAATCTCTAAGAGGTTCATCGCGCGTCCTGACCGAGCGGATTAAGCACCCGGTCCATACAGTTACCGATGAGGGAAAAACCCAAAACCATCGCGACGATGCCCGCACCGGGGGGAATGATGTACCACCACGCGCCCTCGCTCATCGCCCCGGAGTTAAAGGCGTTGTGCAACATCGTGCCCCACGACACTTGCACCGGGTCACCGAGGCCCAAAAAGGCGAGGGCCGCTTGAGCCAATATCGACCCCGACAGCACCAGGGCCAAGTTGGCGAAGATTAGCGGCGCCACGTTGGGCAGGATGTGAACGCGCATAATACGTCCGTCGCGGGCGCCGAGGGACCGCACGCGCAGTACGAGGGGGCGCTCACGTAGTGAGAGGACCTGGGAGCGTATGATGCGCGCCGTTTGGGGCCAACTAGTCAGACCGATGACCAAACTCGTGATGAGGATGCTCTGACCAAATAGGGCCGCGAGGACAATGATGAGGGGGAGGGTCGGCAGAACTAGGAAAAAATCGGTGATTCGCATCAAGATACTGTCACGCCACCCCGCGTAGTAACCCGACACCAAACCGAGGCCGGCGCCCAGGACGATCGCGATGACGGTGGCCGACACCCCGACGTACAGCGAGATCCTTCCGCCCACTAGAAACTGGCGAAAGACGTCTTGGCCAAGTTCGGTCGTGCCGAGCCAGTGCGCGCCGGTCGGACCTTGGAGGATGGAGGCCGAGGAACTCCCGAAGGACTGAGCGTTGAAGGGAAAGACGACGGGACCCACGAGGACTAGCGCGAGGACGCCGGCCAACGTGACGACGCCACCGCGGCCCATTCGATCTCGCCATACGGCGAGCCACAGTGGTGTGCGTCGTCGACCCACGGGGGCGAGCGCCTCGGGCGCTAGTTCGCCGGAAGTATCGTCGATGGTCACGTGCGCCGCACTCGCGGGTCGAGGGAGTGGTACAGCAGGTCACTCAGGAAATTCGTCAAGATGACCGCTACCGCGAAGAGCAGAAAGCAGGCCTCCAGCACCGGGTAGTCCCGCTGCTCGACGGAGTTGTAGATCAACAACCCCATGCCGGGCCACGAAAAGACGGTCTCCACCTGGATCGCTCCCCCCAGAATCATCCCGACGTAAAGCGCCGTCGCCGTCACCACCGGTAGGAGGGCGTTACGCAGAGCGTGGCGAACCAGCATCACCCACCGCGACAGTCCCTTAGCGCGCGCGGTCAACATGTAATCCTCAACCATCGCTTCGACGAGGGAGTTACGCGTGATGAGTGAGAACTGAGCAATATTTACCAGAGCCAGGGTCAAAGTAGGCAAGACGAGGTGGCGCGACACGTCCCACAAGTGACCCCAAAACCCGGTAACGAGTCCCGGGGTCACGATGCCCGAAATCGGCAGCCAGTGCACCCACACCCCGAAGGCGAAAATAACCAGCATGCCGGTGAAGAAGTCGGGCATGCTCCACGCCCCCAGGCTGAGAACCGTGATGGCGGTATCAGTCGCCGTGCGGACCTTCGACGCCGCGTAGACGCCCAAGACGACCCCCACCACCACCGTTACGAAAGTGGCCGCGCCGAGCAGCAGGACCGTATTGCCGATCGCCGAGCCGAGGACAGTCGTCACCGACTCACGGTAGACGTAGGAAAAGCCGAAGTTGCCGTGCAGAAGGTCGTTGAAGTAGATGACGTACTGCACAATCAGGGAGTGATTGAGGCCGAAGAGCTTCACCAGCTGGGCGCGGGCCGCAGCGTCGTAGTGCCCCGAGCGAGCGAGCAGTTCCACGGGGCTGCCCGGTAACACGTGGAAGAGCAGGAAGTTAAAGGTAACCGTGGCGTAGAGCGTCGCCGTGAGGGCCAAGAACTTTCTCGCGAAGTAGCGTGCCGTCACGTTACCCAGCCACGACCGAGGGCAACGAACTATTTAGGCGTGACGGTCAGGTAGTTGCTGCGCGTGAAGTTGTACACGATGCCACCCTTCGTTTCGCGCCAACCCTTCCACGTATTCGTTCGGTAGGCCTGCAGTTTGCTCTGGTACCACATGATGCAGTAAGCCGCGTCGTCGTAGAAGAGCTTCTGTATTTCGTGCACCAGGGCCACGCGCTGACCGTGGTCCACCGTCGTGGCCTGCTGGGCGTAGAGGCGGTTGTACTCGGGGTTGGAGTAGTAGACGTCGTTGTTAGAGCCGATCTGACTGGTGAGCGGCACGCTGAGGAGATAGTCGGGGTCGGGCGAAGCCGAGTCCCACCCCCAAATGAATATGTCCCAGTTCGGCGCGGCGGCGTTGTAGACAATATTGCCGAGAGTGGTGGCGTCAAGGGTGTCGAGGGTCAGTTCAATCCCGACCTTTTGGGCCGACTTCACGAAAATCTGACCGGCCAGAACGTCCTCGTCCGTGGTCTGGATGGCGATGAGCCGAAAACTGAGCGGCTTGCCCTTTTTGTCGACCCGCACTCCGTTCGGTCCCATTTTGTAGCCGGCCGCCTCGAGCAGGGAGTTGCCCTTGGTCGGATTGTTGTCGTACTGCTGGTTGAGCGGGATCACGTCTTGCCACTGACCGAATGACTTCGGGAGCTGAACGCTCGCGGGAAGTCCGTGTCCGGCGAGGCAGAGGTCGACGAGCTGTTGACGATTCAGCGAGTAGGAGAGCGCTTCGCGCACGGTCTTGTCGAGAATGAGCGGGTTACCGCCAGATTTGGGGTTCGTCGACACGTTAAATCCGATGTGGTGAAAGGAGAAGGACTCCATCGAGACGGGCGCCACGTTCGCTTTGCCCTTGAGTCCGTCCCAGAGCACCGCGGGCACTTCGGTGATGATGTCGATGTCGCCCGACACCAAACTCTGCACCATCACGTCGCTGTTCTCGAACTGAACCCAGATCACGCTGGCCGCGGCGGGCAGCGGACCCCACCACTTCTCGTAACGGTCCACCTGCACCGACTGACCCGTGATCCACTCCTTGAAGGTAAACGGTCCACTGCCAACGGGGCTGGGGTTCGCGAAACTCTCAATTTTCTTTGGCGTCATGTGACCCCAAATGTGCTGGGGAACGATGGCCACCAGAGTCGAGGGATCGAACGCTTGGGGCTTGTTGTAGTTAATGACGACCGTTCGAGAGTTAGGGGCTTCGACGCTAGCCAAATCCGCTACCGCCCAGGCCGCCTGGCCGAGATTGTTCTTCGCCGTTACCTCGTAGGTGAACTTAACGTCGGCCGAGGTGACCGGCTTTCCGTCGTGCCACGTCGCCCCCGGGCGCAACACGTAAGTAAAGGTCCGCCCACCGTTGCTTACCGTTTCCGACTCCGCGAGACCGGGCACCGGCTTCAAATTGATGTCGTACTCCATCAACGTGTCGTAGATCAACCAAAGTATCTCGTTAGAGGCCGTCGTGGTGAACGTGAAGGGGTTCATCACGTCGGGCGGCGAATTCCAGCCCACGTGCAACGTGGCGTTCACTTTGGCCGCCGACGCCAGCGCGCCCTCGCCCAGCACGCCCGCCATCGAGAGCAGCCCGGCCGACGCAGTGCTCAGTGACAGAAACTGCCGGCGCGATAGCCCCCGACCGCTCAATTCCTTACCGTTCTCTCCCACGGCGATCCCCTTGTCTACTGTGCTCCAAACCCGAGCTCAAGACATTATAAACATATATGAACACGGCGGCCGGTTCCCACCGCCGAATACCGGTAGGGAGTGCGGGGCTAGGCGTCTGGGTGAGGGTCGGTCATCGGTCGGTGGAGGGCCACGACGTCCTCGAAGCTTTGGCGCCGCACTACCAGGGAGGTTCGACCCCCCTCCACGAAAACGACGGGCGCGATGTAGGCGCCGTTGTAGTTATTGGCCGTAGTAAACGTGTAGGCCCCCGTCACCGGTACCACCAGGAGATCACCCACCACGGGAGAGGGCAGTTCTATCCCGTCAATCAACGTGTCGCCCGACTCACACTGGCGCCCGACGACCACGCACGCAGTGTCCGCGGAGGCGAGGGCTCGCCCGTCGATAGCGGCTTCGTAGCGCTGGCCGGTTAGTGCTACGTCTAAGTTGTCCGCCATGCCGCCGTCGACGGCGACG
>JAKBAB010000140.1 GCA_021815645.1 Actinomycetes bacterium | reverse complement strand
CCCGACCAAAACGGCGAGTCGTTCACGTTGTCCGCGGCACTCGAGAGCGGGCCGGTCGTACTTTTTTTCTACCCCGCGGCGCTCAGCCTGGGGTGCACCAAGGAGTCGTGCCACTTTCGTGATCTCGAAGGGGAGTTCACCGAACTCGGGGCCCACGTCGTAGGCGTCTCCCTCGACGACGTCGCGAAGCAGGCCCGGTTCGCGCGAAAGAACTCCCTGACGTTCCCGCTGCTCGCCGACGTCGACGGCTCGGTCGCCGAGCTCTACGGCGTCAAGCGGGCCCTGAGGTTTCTAAACGTCAAGCGCACCACGTTCGTAATCGCGCCCGACCGGCGCGTGCTCGACGTAATTTCGAGCGAAGTGGGTCTTAACGCACACGCCGACCGGGCGCTCGACGCGCTACGGGCCCCTACGGCGCAATAAGCACCGGCGCCGGATCTTCGACGACGTCGGCCACGTGACGAAGCACCCGGGAAGCGAGTGCCCCGTCGATGTGACGATGGTCGAAGGCTAGGGTCAGCTCCACGACCTGGCGCACGACGACCGCTTCGCCGTCCACCCACGGGGAGGGCGTAAGACGCCCGAGAACCAATATCGCGCCGGTGCCGGGGGGCAAAATCGGGACCGCGGCGTCGACCCCGAAGGGACCGACGTTCGTAATCGTAATCGTCGTCCCGGCCATATCGGCTGGGGCCGTCGTCCCGGCGCGGGCCGTATCGACCAACGTCGTAAGAGCCCGAGCCATGGTCACCAGATCCATGGTGTCGGCGCCCTTCACGTTGGGCACGATCAGTCCCCGCTCCGTCGCGGCCGCCACCCCGAGCGCGACGCGTCGGTGCACGACGACCTCTTCGGACCCGGCGTCAAAACTCGAGTTAATGGCGGGGTAGTGACGCACCGCGTCGCACAAAGCCATCGCGACGACCGTGAGCGGTGACAGGCGCACGTCGCCCCACGCGCCGCGCCGGCGCAGTCCTTCGAGCAAGGTGACGGTGCGCGTGGCGTCGACGCGCACCCAAACGGCGGCGTGCGGCGCGCTGAAGGCGCTACTGACCATGGCGTCGGCCATCGAGCGCAGCACCCCCTTGACCGCGATGCGCTCCTCGAGTGGTCCCGCGGTCCACGACGCTAACTCTCGACCCGCGAAACGCGACGGCCCCAGGTCGCGACTGGCCGTGGGCGCGGCGGTCGTCGGTACGAAACGTTCGACGTCCGCGCGGGTGATCAGTCCGTCGCGGCCCGAGCCCCTTACCGCCGCGAGGTCCACCCCGCGCTGGCGCGCGTAGAGGCGCACGGGCGGCGTCGTTCGCGGTGAGTGCGCTAGTGAAGTGGCTGGTGAGCCGCTCACCGCCGTTGGCGCGGGGCGCGGGGCGCGGGGTGTCGATGGGGCGGTGGTTTCCTCTCGGCGCGCACCCGTGCGGCGACGACGTGTTCGCGTCGAGGGGGGCCCGTCGGGAGCGACGCCGTAGCCCACGAGCACGGCCTCGCGCTCGCCTTCGCCGGAGCCGGCGCTCGCGACCGTTTGGGCGTTGACGGTGCCGACCGTGTCAGTCGTGCCAACCGTGTCGATCGTAACGAGTGGTTCGTCTACGGCGACTACGTCACCCACCGCGGCGTGCAGGGTCACGACGATCCCCTCGAAGGGGCTCGGCAGTTCGACGACGGCCTTAGCCGTCTCGATGTCCACGATCGGTTGATTGAGGGAAACCCGGTCCCCGACCGCGACCTTCCAGGTCACAATCTCGGCCTCGACTAGTCCCTCACCAACGTCGGGCAGCAGAAACGTTTCGACGCTCAACTGTCCTCCATCACGCGGTCCACCGCGTCGAGAATCCGCTCGACGTTCGGCCGGAAATCCTCTTCGACCCGCGAGGGCGGGTAGGGCACGTGGTAGCCACTGACTCGAAGGCCCGGCGACCGCAGCGAGTAGAAACAACGCTCGCTCAATTCGGCCACGATCTCCGAAGCGACCGACGCGGTGCGCGGGGCCTCGTGGACCACGACGAGGCGGCCGGTCTTTTCCAGTGAAGCCGCCATGGGCCCAAAGTCGAGCGGCGCCAGCGATCGCGCGTCGATGACCTCCAACGAAACGCCCTCAGCGGCCGACTCCTCGGCGGCGCGCAGGATCGTTTTCATCGACGCGCCGTAACCAATTACCGTCACGTCCGCGCCGACGCGGCGCACCCGGGACTCGAAGAGGCCCACGCCCGAACTGTCGAGATCGACTTCGCCCTTCTCCCAGTAACAGCTCTTCGGCTCACAGAAGATGATCGGGTCGTCGTGACTTATCGACTCTTGGATCATCCAATAAGCGTCGTGGGGGGTCGAACAGGACACCACGCGCAGCCCGGCCGTGTGAGCGAAGTAGGCCTCGGGGCTCTCGGAGTGGTGTTCAATGGCACCGATTCCGCCCTGGAAGGGCAGGCGAATGACGAGACCCATCGTGTAGACCCCGTCGGAGCGCTTGTGCAGTTTGGCGACCTGCGAAACGATTTGGTCAAAAGCCGGGTAGACGAAGCCGTCGAACTGGATCTCGCACACCGTGCGGTACCCACGGATCGCCAGGCCGACCGCCGTTCCCACTATCGCCGACTCCGCTAAGGGGGCGTCGATCACCCGGTCCTCGCCGAAGTCCTTCTGCAGTCCGTCGGTGACGCGAAAGACGCCGCCGAGCTTGCCCACGTCCTCGCCCATAATAAGGACCTTGGGGTCGCGCTCCATCGCGCGA
>JAKBAB010000035.1 GCA_021815645.1 Actinomycetes bacterium | reverse complement strand
GAACTGCTCGTCGCGCGACGCCGAAGCGTGCGCAAGATTTACGTCGCCGAGTCACAGGACCCCTCGACGGTGCTAGACGAAATAGAACAACAGGCTCAGCGACAACGGGTTCCAGTGCAAATGGTGTCATTCGCTCGGCTCGATCGTGAAGCTAAGACCGATGGCCATCAGGGGGTGGTCGCCCTCGCCGAGCGCCTCGCGACCGAGACACTCGACGCGTTGCTGGGGACCGATGACCCCTTCCTTTTGGTCTGCGACGGCGTCACCGATCCACGCAACCTTGGCGCGATGTTGCGTAGCGCTGACGGGGCGGGCGTGGACGGGGTTATATTGCCCCGACACCGGTCGGCGCGCATCACCCCCACCGTTACGAAAACGGCCGCTGGGGCCATTGAGTACCTCAGGTTTTGTGACGTCGGGGGAGTTCCCGCGGCGATTGACCAACTCACGCGCCACGGGGTCACCTGCGTGGGACTGGCCGGCGAGTCTACGGCCTCGCTCTACGACCTCGATCTGTCGCGCGGACCGGTGGCCCTGGTGGTCGGTGGCGAGGAGAAGGGTCTTTCCTCACTCACGCGGCGTCGGTGCTCGACCGTTGTTTCGATACCCCAGCGGGGGCGGATTAGTTCCCTCAACGCGGGGGTCGCGCTTTCGGTGGCGGCCTTCGAGGTCGCGCGGCAGCGTCGCGGTCCCACCTAGCGCTGGACGGCGACTCGGGTTCGTCCTACACTGCCCACAGCGGGGGCCGAGTTGGTGCGTCCAATTCGTCGGGGCCGCGTGGCGTCTTCGAGTGGCGACGGAATGTTCGTCGTAGTTGTCTGAAGGTAGTGGCCGGTGCGCTCGCGGCCCGAGCGCTTCGAGTTCGAAAGGACACGCCAGTGCGACTGCGTCCGCGAATGAGACGCACGGTCCCGCGAGCGGGCCGTGACGAGGAGGGACTCGCGTCCGTCGTTCGTGGCCCTCGGCGCTCGAAACTCACGTGCGCGGCGCTGGTGGTTACTTTGCTCGCCCCGTTGGTCGCGGCCGTGACGGTGAGTGCCAACGCCTCCGCGTCGACGAGCCCGGTGACGGTCTTTCTCTTCGAGAACGCCTACCCCGGTGACCAGGTGAGCGCGTCACAGAGCGCCAGTGGTCCGAGCGACCTGACACCCTTCGCCGCCCTCAGCCCCGCCCTGGTTAATCCCGGCTACAGCTTTAGCGGCTGGAATAGCGCCGCGAACGGAACCGGTGTCGCTTACGGCGATGGCGCTACCTACCCCTTCAGCGTCGACGGGGCGCTCTTCGCCCAGTGGACGCCCTCGGGGGCCACCGCGGCTCCGCAGGTGACCATTACCTACGACGCGAACGGGGCCGCGGGAGTGATTCCCTCGACCGTGGTGAGCGCGGGGGCGATGGTGACTCTGCCTTCGGGCGCCGGTCTCGTCAACGCCGCCCTCACCTTTAGCGGCTGGAATAGTGCACCCGACGGGTCCGGAGTGGCTTACGGTCCGGGGGCGAGCGTTCAAGTCGGGTCCAACGAAACGCTCTACGCGCAGTGGACTTCGTCAACCGTAGTGATCTCGTTCGAACCTAACGGTGGCTCCGTCGCCCCGGCGTCGAGCACCGTGGCTCCGTCGGGGACTCTCGAGCTCCCCACGCCCACGGCGGGCGCCTCGGGGGTGAATTTCGAAGGTTGGTTCACCGCGCCGGTTGGGGGATCGCTGGTGGGCGGGTCGGCGGCCACCGTGCAGTTGACGACCTCCCAGACACTCTTCGCCCAGTGGAGTCCCGCTGAGACAGTCGTCGTGCGCTTCGTCGCCGACGGGGGCCGGGGCGGACCCGGCGCCGTAACGGGACCCGTAGGAAGCGTGGTCGCGGCGCCCAGCCAAGGGTCCGTCGTTCGACCGGGATACGCCCTGACCGGTTGGGCCACTTCGCCCGATGGAGCCGGCCCGTCTTACGGTCCGGGCGGTGCCGTGACGTTGACGGGTACTTTGACTCTCTACGCCCAGTGGCGCGCGGCTCGCACGGCACTGCTCTACGGTTCAGTGGGTGCTTTCGGGTCCGGGGCGTGGTCGCTCACCCCTCAGATGGCGCTCGAATTGGAGCGACTCGCGCGATACGTCGCGCGCGAACACGACCACTCCGTGGCCTTCTTCGGCTACGCGCGATCGACCGGACCGGGCCGGGCCCTCGCGCTGAGCACGCTGCGCGCGCGCACCAGCGCGGCCGCCCTCCGGCAGTGGTTGATGGCGCTGCGCGTTCGCGGCGTGAGAGTCAGCGCGTCCGGCGAAGGAACATTGGTGGGAGTCGGTGCCGCCCTTGACTCCTCGGTGGAGGTGTATCTCGATTAGGTCGCGGCTAACGGAGCCACGCCGCGTAACGCGGGAGGACGACGCGGCGATTTTGGACATTGACCCCTGGGCGCGGTGCGCTGAGCGAAAGGGACGACGGTTCGACTTGGGGTTACCGATCGACTTAGCGTTCCGGGTCGACGAGATGGTCCCAACGCCTCACGACCAGGGAGCAACCCCAACGCGAGAAGAACTGACCGCCGCCCTAGGCCTGGGCGATACGAACGAGGTTGCCCGATGGGTCGCGAAACGCGCAGTCGCGCACGCCCCACGGTTGCGCCACCGGCTCTTGAACTACCTCGGCACCCGACGCGCGGACCTTTTCGAAGGTCGCGTCTAGGTCAACGCTCCGAAAGATGGCCGCCTGCAAAGAGCCCTGGGTCACCAGGGCCAGCAGTGCGTCACCCTCGGCGGGCGAACGGCCCCCGTGGGGCTGATAGAGAACGATATTTATGTCCTGGCCCGTCGCACCCACGGTGACCCAGCGAAAACCCTCACCGGTAACGTCGGCGCGAACCTCGAGACCCAGAGCGTCTCGATAGAAACCGAGGGCCGAGTCTGGGTCGTGAACGGGAATGAACATGGAAGAGAGGGAGATGGACACGGTGACATCCTAGAAAAGCTCGGGGCAGTTGAACTTCTCGAAACGTGCTTCTTTTTGTGGGAAGTCCACGCTCAGCGTCTCGGCCGCGCCAGCGACCGGCTCAGGCACGGGGGCACAACCTCGTAGAACCGGTGTTCGCGCCTTCGGTACGCCGAAGGGGACTCGCCCACGATCTCGGTGAAACGAGTGCTAAACGAACCGAGGGACGTCACGCCCACTAAGTAGCAGGCGTCACTGACTGAGTGGCCGTCGCGCAGGAGGGCCTTGGCCCGCTCGATACGTCTCGTCATCAGGTAGGAGTGGGGACTCTCCCCGTACGCGGCGCGGAACTTTCGCGAGAAGTGTGCGCGCGACATCAGCGCGACGCGCGCCACGCTCGCGACGTCGAGGGGCTCGGAGAAGTGACGGTCCATGTAGTCACGCGAGCGCCGCAGAAGCGCGAGATCGGCGAAGTCGCTGGGCTCCACTGTTCGAACTTAGCGCGGTAGATGGAACACACGCCGAGCGAATAACTCGTCCCTTTTCGGGAGGTAATTGGACGATCGTTCCCCTAAGTTGCGAGACGTGGGTGATCGCGACGAACTTCTCTGGGCGGCGGTAATCGAACGTGACGACACGGTGAACAACGTCGTCTACGCGGTTAAGACCACCGGCGTTTTTTGTCGCATCGGCTGTAAGTCCCGTCAGCCGCTGCGGCGCAACGTGAGATTTTTCGAATCGGCGGCGGAGGCGATCGCCGCCGGTTTCCGGCCCTGTCAACGGTGCCGACCCGAAGAGGGTCCGGTGCCCTCTCAGGTGTTGGCGAGCGTCGTCGAACTGTGTCGGCGCGTCGAAGACGGCCACGAAAAATTCGACGTCGGTGCGTTCGCCGCCGAGCGAGGCTACAGCGAGCGTCACCTGAGGCGACGGTTCGTCGAGATAGTGGGGGTGCCCGTCGCCGCGTACGCGCGACTAGCCCGCGCCGATCGGGTGCGTACTTCGTTGCGCAGCGAGATTTCCATCACTCGGGCGATCGCCGACGCGGGCTACGGCTCCAGCCGCGCTTTCTACGAGCACGGCGCCACGCAACTGGGTATGTCACCAGTTCGCTACCGGGGCGGCGCGCGCGGTGAGCGCGTCGCTTTCACTTCGTTGCTCACCCCCCTCGGTACGGTCGTCGCCGCCTCCACGAAACGCGGAGTGTGCGCCGTGAAAATCGGCGATCGGGAGTCGGCGCTCATTGACGAGCTCCACCGAGAGTTTCCTCTCGCTACCGTTCTGCGCGACGACGACGAACTCTCCGACGTAGCGAATGTGCTCGCCGACGCCGTGCGCGGCGGCGCCGAGGCCACGGCGCTACCGGTCGACCTGGAGGGCACCGCCTTCCAGATGCGAGTGTGGAACGCACTTAGAGGCGTCCCCTACGGCGAGACGCGAACGTACTCGCAGTTGGCCGAACGAGTCGGAGCTCCGCGGGCCGTGCGGGCGGTCGCGTCGGCCTGCGCGGCGAACCGGGTCGCGCTCGTGGTGCCCTGTCACCGAATAATCCGCCGTGACGGCGCGCTGGGCGGCTACCGCTGGGGACTCGAGACGAAGCGCGCCCTGCTGGACGCGGAACGTACCGCGGCCGAGGCGCGACGCTCGGCCCCAGAGTGAGGGGGGCTATCGAGCCGGTGGAGGGATTCGAACCCACGACCTGACGATTACAAATCGCCTGCGCTACCAGACTGCGCCACACCGGCGTGGCGCCTTCAGGTTAGTGACTGGGGGCGACGCCCTAGAGTGGGTTAAATGAGTGACCCGAGTGTGCCCGCTCCCGACTCGCGCAACGCGGGTTCGCACTACCAGCCGTCGTTGGTCGTGGTGCTGATGATCGTCGTGCTTTTCGTGGGGGCCACCTTCCTCATGGTGCGCGCCGTGTCACCCGCAACTGGAACCACGACGACCTCGTCGACGACGACCCCGAGCCACCACGCCACCCACTCGCACTCGCACTCACACTCGTCCGCGCTCGTTCGCTCCACGGTGCGAGTTCAGGTGGCCAACGGGACGTTAACAACGGGGTTGGCCGGCTCGTACACGCAACGCCTGATGACGTTGGGCTGGAACACCCTGCCCGCCGGTAACGCGGCGCGCGCGACCGCGACGGTCGTGTACTACAACCCCGGATTCCTCAAGGCGGCCCAGGACATCGCGAGCGAGATTGGCGTCGCCCGATCGGCGATTAAGCCCCTGGGCGGGCTTAATCCCATTACCGGCTCGGCGACCGACGACGTCATTATTGTTCTCGGCCCGAACTCCGCGACCGGTTAGTCGAAGGGGTTGGCGAGGTCGACCTTGTAGCGGCCGAGGGCGACGCGTAGCACGTCGGTCGCCATCGGGCGTAGTTCGTCGAGGGGTCGATTGCGGTGGCGCCGTACCCCGAGGTCGACCTGGGCGAGCGCGCCGGTGCCGAAGCGACCGGCGACGTCGATGAGCAGAGCGATCTCGACGCCGTAACCCGGTTCGAGAGTGAGTGCGTCGAGCGCGCCACGTCTGAGGGCCGTCTCGCCCGCGAGAGGTTGACGAATCTCGCCGAGGCCCGGAAAGAGGAGGGAGAGAATAGGTCGCGCGGCGAGTTCGTTTACGCGGCCTCCGCCGGTGGGCTGATCGTGCAAGGGCCGTTCGTAGTAACCCTTAACGAGCTGGGTCACGGGCCGTTCCACCAGTGGCTGTATGAGACGCCCGACGTAGTCGACGGCTGGGTTGGCCACGTCGCCGTCGAGAAAGACGACAATCGCCGAGCGACTGGCCGCCACGCCGGCGGCCATGGCGGCGCCCTTACCTCCGGGCCCCCTGAGGCGTACGACGCGGGCGCCGTGGTTCTCGGCCACGGTGGCCGTGTCGTCGCACGAGTGATCGTCGACGACGATTAGTTCATCTACGAGGTCGCCGTGGAACCGAACGGAGTCGAGCACGGCACCGACGGTGAGCGCTTCGTCGCGCGCCGCGACCACGACCGCGACGTCGTCTCGCCGTGCCGCGCGCAGCCGCGCTACGTCGAAGTCGTCGCGCTCGAGCGTCCAGGGCACCGGTGAGTCGACCATGACAGCGAGGCTAGGGTCTGCGCACGCGCACTTGACAAACGTGACGGCGTGGGTAAGAATTAGTAAATCATCCAGAGCGACTGAGGGACGGCCCCGCAGACGTCGCGACAACCAGTGTGAGTCCCGGGAGTTTCCCTTCACACCAGGTGCCAAAGGCCGAACGATGAAGAGGGAGTTATGAGTTTCGTTTCCGGTCTTAAATGTCGAGAGTGTGGGACCCCTTACCCCGCCGAAGCCCTTTACGTCTGCGACGTGTGCTTCGGGCCCCTCGAGGTCGCCTACGACCTCGCCGCGGCCAAGGCTTCGCTGTCGCGATCCTCAATAGAGTCGGGACCCCCGTCGATGTGGCGTTACGGCGCTCTCCTGCCCGATCCCGGCGACCAGCCCGTCGACTTAGGGGCCGGCTGGACGCCCCTGCGCCGGGCCCGGCGCCTCGGCGAGGCTCTGGGTGTACGTGAACTGTGGCTGAAGGACGACACGAGAAACCCTACGGGGTCCTTCAAAGACCGGGTGGTGTCGGTCGCGCTGTCGAGCGCGCGACGGCTCGGATTCTCCACGGCGGCGGCCGCGTCGACGGGCAATCTGGCGACTTCGGTCGCGGCTCACGCCGCGGCGATTGGGTGGCCGAGCGTCATTCTCATTCCGGCCGACTTGGAGAAGTCCAAAATTGCTATGACCGCGATCTTCGGGGGCACCGTCTTGGGCGTCGAAGGTACTTACGACGACGTGAATCGACTGTGCGTGGAACTGGTCGCCGAACACCCCGAGTGGGCTTTCGCCAACGTTAACCTCCGTCCCTACTACGCCGAGGGCTCGAAGACTCTGGCCTTCGAAATCGCCGAACAACTCGGGTGGCGCACCCCGGCCCAAATCGTCGTGCCCCTAGCTTCGGGGAGCCAGTTGACGAAAATCGCCAAGGGTTTCCGCGAGTTCATCGATCTCTCGCTGGTCGAGGGGACTGAGCCGGTGTACTTCGGGGCGCAGGCGGCCGGGTGCTCGCCGATCGCGCGGGCCTTCGCTTCGGGCGCCAACGTTGTTCGCCCCGAACGGCCGAACACGATCGCGCGCTCGCTGGCCATCGGCAACCCGGCCGACGGCCCCTTCGTGCTCGACGAGTTACGCGCGACGGGTGGGGACTGCGGTTCGGTCCCCGACGACGAGACGCTCGAGTGCATTGAGCTACTCGCGAGAACCGAAGGAATTTTCGCCGAAACGGCCGGTGGCGTGACGATCGCGTCACTGCGCCAACTCATCGGTCGCGGCGCGATTGATCCCGAGCGATCCATCGTGGCGATCATTTCGGGCCACGGGCTCAAGACTCTCGACGCCGTCTCGGCGACGGCCACCTTCACGCGCGTAATCACCCCATCGCTCACGGCGGCCGAAGCCGCGATTGCCTCGACGGCGTTGGTGGGTGCATCGTGAGCGTGACTATTCGCCTACCTAGCCAACTGCGCGCCCTCGTCGGGGGGGCTGGCGAGGTCGCGGTGGAGGGGGCGACCGTGCGGGCGGCCCTCGGGGCTCTCGACGCGACTCACCCGGGACTCGCCGCTCGGATTCTCGACGATCGGGGCGAACTACGCCGCTTCGTGAACGTCTTCCTGGCCGATGAGGACGTTCGCTTCCTCGACGGACTGGACACGCCAGTTACCAGTGGCCAGACGATTTCCCTGGTGCCGGCGGTGGCGGGGGGCTGAAATCGTCCTTTAGCACTCTCCGAGTGAGAGTGCTAATATGGTATGCGCACCAAAGGGGTGTGAATACTAGGAGGAGTCACCGTGGCGAAACTGATCGCATTCGACGAAGAGGCGCGTCGCGCCCTCGAGCGCGGCATGAACAAGTTGGCCGACGCGGTTCGCGTAACTCTCGGACCCAAAGGGCGCAACGTCGTGCTGGACAAGAAGTGGGGAGCGCCCACTATCACCAACGACGGCGTCTCGATCGCCAAGGACATCGAGTTGGAGGACCCCTTCGAGAAGATCGGGGCCGAACTGGTCAAGGAAGTCGCCAAAAAGACGGACGACGTCGCCGGTGACGGTACGACGACGGCCACCGTTCTAGCGTGGGCCATGGTTCGCGAAGGGCTGAAGAACGTAGCTGCGGGCGCCAACCCTATGTCGCTGAAGAAGGGAATCGAAACGGCGGTAGAGGCCGCCGTCGCTTCACTGCACGACTTGGCCAAGCCGGCCGACACGAAAGAGCAGATCGCCCAGGTGGCGTCGATTTCGGCGGCCGACAACGAGATTGGTCAGATGATCGCCGACGCCATCGACAAGGTGGGCAAAGACGGCGTTATCACCGTTGAGGAGAGCCAGTCTTTCGGTATGGACATGGACCTGGTCGAAGGGATGCGTTTCGACAAGGGTTACATTGCGCCGTACTTCGCGACCGACGCCGAGCGTCAAGAGGCCGTGTTGGAGAACGCGTACGTCCTATTGGTATCGGGTAAAATTGCCTCAGTGCGCGACGTGTTGCCCGTGCTGGAAAAGGTCATGCAATCCGGCCGCCCGCTCCTCATCATCGCCGAAGACGTGGAGGGCGAGGCCCTAGCGACTTTGGTCGTCAATAAGATTCGTGGCACTTTTAAGTCCGTCGCCGTCAAGGCCCCCGGTTTCGGCGAGCGGCGCAAGGCCATGCTCCAAGACATCGCGATTTTGACGGGCGCCACGGTGATCTCCGAAGAGATCGGACTTAAGTTGGACGCGGCCACGCTCGAACTGCTGGGTTCGGCGCGCAAGGTCGTCGTCACCAAGGACGAGACCACGATCGTGGAAGGGGCCGGGTCCGACGAGGACATCAAGGGTCGTATCAGCCAAATCAAGGCGGAGATCGACAACACCGATTCCGACTACGACCGCGAAAAGCTCCAGGAGCGCCTGGCCAAGCTCTCCGGTGGCGTGGCGGTAATCAAGGTTGGGGCCGCGACCGAGGTCGAACTCAAGGAGAAGAAGCACCGGATCGAAGACGCGGTCTCCACGACCAAGGCGGCCATCGAAGAGGGCGTCGTGCCCGGCGGTGGCGTCGCCCTACTGCGTAGTCAGACGCGCGTACTCGAAGCGGCCGAGAAGCTCGTTGGTGATGAGCAGACCGGCGCCCGGATAGTCGCGAAGGCCGTCGAAGCACCGCTCAACCAAATCGCGGTCAACGCGGGTCTCGAGGGTGGCGTTATCGTCGACAAGGTTCGCCACCTGGCCACGGCCACCGAGGGACTTAACGCCGCGACGGGCGAGTACGAAGACCTCATCGTGGCCGGCGTCATCGACGCGGCCAAGGTGACTCGCTCGGCCTTGCAAAACGCGGCGTCCATCGCGGCGCTGTTTTTGACGACCGAGTGCGTCATCGTCGACAAGCCCGAGGAGAAGGCGCCGGCGATGGCCGGTGGCGGAATGGACGACTACTAAATCGTTCCCAACGAAAGTGACGAAACCGCGGGGCGAGGCCCCGCGGTTTCGTGTTTTCGCCCGTCCGTGGGCGGCGACGGGCTCCTAGCATGGGGGCATGTCGACTCCCATGCCCATCACTCCCGCGCGCGGACTCAACGTCGTGCACCTGTTTTGTCACGGTGAAGGCAAGGTGGACGGGGACGGCGTTCGTCGAGCCGTCGCGGGGGCCACTCAGTCCGGCCTGCAAGTCGTTTCGGCGGCGATTGTCGGGGCGAAGGCCGACTTGTGCTTCATGGCGCTCGGGCCCGACCTACGCGAAGTTCGCCGCTTCCAGTCTCAGATTCAGGGGGCGGGCTTGCGTGTCGCCGAGAGTTACGTATCGGTCACCGAAGTCAGTGAGTACGCCCAGGGAATGCCCGAAGCGATGCTTAACGCTCGGCTCTTCCCGATACTGCCGCCCGAGGGGATGAACGCGTTCTGCTTCTACCCGATGTCCAAACGACGCGGTGAGGTTAACAACTGGTACGCGCTGGGCTACGACGAACGAGAGGCCCTCATGCGCCAACACGGTAGCTCGGGGAAGAATTTCCGAGGTCGGGTTGTCCAACTCGTCACCGGTTCGACCGGACTAGACGACTGGGAGTGGGGCGTTACCCTCTTCGGGGTTCACGTCGACGATCTCAAGGAGTGCGTCTACGTGATGCGCTTCGACGAAGGTTCCACGCTCTACGGTGAGTTCGGCCCCTTCTACAGCGGATTCGTGGGAGCGCTCGACGACGTGCTCGACGTCGCGGTGGCCTGAGCGACGGTTCGCTACCCGTGAACGACGCCGTTTCGGAAAAGACCCTGCGGCGTTGGGCCGAGGCGCTAGCCGGCGTCGCCAAGACGGGGCTCGGTTTCACCGACAGCCAGTACGAACGGGAGCGTTTCGAGGAAGTGCTCAAGATCGCCGGCGACATCAAAGCGACGGCCGACGGGACGGTTGGCGAGGTCATCGACGCCCACGGGTACGTTACCCAGTGGACACGCGAGGTCGGCCGAGGCGTCCCGGGCTATCAAACACCCAAGGTTGCGGTTGGGGCCGCGGTGACGAACGACGCGGGTGAACTGTTGCTCATCAAGCGGGCCGATTCGGGCGTGTGGCTCTACCCGACCGGCTGGTGCGACGTGGGGTACTCGGCCCCCGAGGTCGTGGTGAAGGAAGTCCTCGAAGAGACCGGTATTGAGGTCGAGCCCGTTCGACTCATCGCGGTGCTGGACGGAATGCGTTTGGGTGACTCGCGGATTCCCCTCTATTCGCTCCTCTTCTTTTGCCGGGCGACCGGTGGCGAACTGCGACTGCACCCCCTTGAAGTATCCGACGCCGGTTGGTTCACTCGCGACGCGCTACCGGAGCCCACGTTAGGGGCCGATCGGTGGTCGGGATTAATATTCGCGGCGATTGACGGTGAACGTCGCGACGTCTTCTACGACGACCTTCGTCGTCCGGTGTGGCGGAGTACTGAGTGACTCTCACCGTAGAAATCGTTCGTGACGCCTCCGGCGAACTGTTGAGCAGTTTGAACGTCCTGTTGCCGCAGCTCTCTGACTCGGCCCCGCCGCTGTCGATGTCCGATCTGGAACGGCTCGTGGCGTCGGACTCGTCGACGCTCTTTGTCGCGCGCGAAGGCGATTTAGTCGTTGGCTCCCTGACCCTGGTCGTCTTTTCCCTACCGAGTGGCCCACGGGCGTGGATTGAGGACGTCGTCGTCGATAGCCGTTTTCGTGGACGCGGCGCGGGGGAGCGGTTGACGGCGACGGCCATCGAGGAGGCCCGACGGCGAGGGGTGCGGACGTTGGACCTCACGACCCGACCTTCGCGCGACGCCGCAAACCGGCTCTATCAGAGAATGGGTTTCGTACGACGAGAGACGAATGTCTATCGTTTTTTCATAGAAAGCTTATGATCTCATTGCATCGCTGAAGCTTGTCATTCTGTGAGTCGCTGTATCTCCTACCCTGAAATGACGCATCCACGAACGCGATAGTAGGAATAGTTCTATGCAAAAGGGCCGGAGGAAAGTTGCTCAACGCCAGACCAAATCGAGCCTGGTGATAAGCGGCGTCGTTATCACAGCAGTGGTTATCGCCTTCACCCTCGGTGTCTGGGTTGGGACTTCGAATGATCGCCGTGCTGTCACCGGTTCGTCCGTATCAGTTTGTCGTACGTCGGCGTTGATGCTCACGGCAACCGGAGATGTGGGCGCCGGAAACGCGAGCTATACAATTGTGTTCCATAACGCAAGTCCGCAACCCTGTTCGATGCAGGGTTACCCAGACGTTATCGCATGGATTGAAAGTAAGCCATTGGTCGTTGCTCCTGGCGCTCGTCCGTGGCCGCAGCTTGTGGAGATCGCGCAATCGACTCAAGCTGGCGGCGTTATTGGGTCGAACGGGCAATTGGAGCACTACCGACCTCCGGTAGTGCTACTGCGCGCGCGTACCGGTGTGGCATCGACCACAATTGACTGGGGCGAAGAGCAACCTAACCCCGAGACGAAATGTTGGACGGCGAAGAGATTCATCGTTACGCCGCCGGGAGATTTCTCGGCCTTGACCTTGGACCGTGGGGGGTTGCTTTGTAGCCGGGTGTTCGTTACACCAATAGTCCCAGGGAGTTCTGGTCTGCTGAGGTTGAAGTAGGTAACGCACTCCAACCTATGGCCGGAGGAAAATACCTACATGGTCCATTTGCAGAAACGCTCTGCGATTGTCGTAGCGTTCGGGTACCACGCGTTCATGACCCCGTTCAACCACACAATTCGTGAGACTGATGAGCGGTTTGATTAGTCAGAGGAGCTTGACCGGCTACAGAAACTACTCGACCGACTCGTCGACGAGACAGATCCGTTCGTGACCGCAGCATTGGGCGTAAGTCGTTTGGCACAGTCCCAGGCATTCACCGAGGGGAATAAACGCAGTGCGGTGTTGGTCGACAGATAGATTCTTGACCGGAATAGATTGGGCGGCGCCAAGTTCATTCAATAGAACGATGTTGGACTTGCCCAACTCCTTCTGCGAGCCGCCCGTGGCTCCGGCGTGGGTGGGGAAATCGTGGTGCTCTTTAGCTCGCGAAGATGAGCGAATTACTTCTACCAAGACGTGGCAGACGAATGTGTACCGATTTTCCCCAGAAAGTTGAATCCATTGCGACCCTTGGAAGATTGTGAAGGTCAGGGATGTCATCAAGATAGTTGAGGCGGATGGATGGCAACTTGTTCGCCATCGAGGTAGCCACCGTCATTTTCAGCACTCCACGAAGTCGGGCACCGTTACCGTGCCAGGACATACCGGCGACGAGGTGGCGCCAAAGACCCTTAGTAGCATTTGGAAACAGGCGGGCTTGTCAAGGGAGCAACGATGAGAGAGTACACAATCGTCATTGAAGACGCTGGCCCTAACTTGAGCGCCTATGTACTTGATTTCGACGGCTGCACCACGACGGGTAGAACCGTGGAGGAGGTTGTCAAGAACATGCGAGAAGCCATCGAAGCGCATCTCGAGCTCATGGTGGCATCGGGTGAGGCGATACCGGAGCCCCTCGACTTAGTCGGTACAACAAAGATCGCCGTCTGATTCCCGAATACGGCGTTCTTTTCGAAATCCCGTTTTCAAGAATTTGCGATAGCCTAATGTGTACCGTTTTTTCAAAGAAACCTAGTGAGCCTGAATCTCGTCCCGTGTCCAATCTGGGACCAGCTCCCACGTCTTCGACTGATGATTGGGCGATGAGAGATTCATTCCCATGAGTGGGTTTTCGGAGTTGCCAATTTCTAATTTCGGGTTTCCTGGGCCACTTCGAGATCGTCTGATACGCGCCATCCTCGATGGTCGGAAAGTGACGACCACGTCACTTGTCTTGGAGTACGAAGTCGAGCGCGAACCCATACCGAGAGAAGGTCAGGTCTCTATGGTGGTCGACTCGAACAGTCAACCCGTGTGCGTGATTGAGACGGTGGAGGTGCGCATCGTTCCGTTAGGTCAAGTGGACTACGGGCACGTGGTAGATGAAGGTGAGGGGCACGCGAGTGTGGCTGACTGGCGAGCGGGCCACGAAGGCTTCTGGCGTGGTCAGGAGATGATCGAGTCTCTAAAGAATTCAACACTTGTCCTCGACGACGCGACGCTCGTCGTATTAGAACGGTTTCGAGTAGTGGAGCGGCTACGCACGACCGCTGAGTAGATCTCCAAACTCTCCGACCGTTGCGGTGGGTGAAGGTGCGCGAGATGATTGTAGAACTGAACGCGGACGGCTGGTTTTAGATCAGGCAATCTGGAAGACATCGCATCTTCCGACATGCGGAGAAGAAGGGGTCAGTGACCGTGCCTGGAGCGTTGGGTATTGAACTCTTGAAATCAACGCTGGCTAGCATTGTGAGGCAGGCAGGTCTGGAG
>JAKBAB010000139.1 GCA_021815645.1 Actinomycetes bacterium | reverse complement strand
TCGCGCTCGTGCGCCAGAGTTCGCCGGGCGCTCCGGGGGCGTCCGCCACCACGGGTTCGCCGGTCTTCTACTTGGCCGTCGGGGCGTCCGCGTCGCTCGGTTTCCAGCCCACGGGGATCTTGCATCACAACGGTCATCGCACCAACACCGGTTACGCCAACGACGTTATCGCCATTGAGGGCTTTAGCGGAGTCACGATGTCGTTGCGCCAGGTGGGTTGTCCCGGCGAAACGGTTCAGTCAATTCTTTCTACGACCGTCGCCGACCACTGCTACCAACTGCCCGCCACCCAACTCACCACCGCCACCGCGTACCTGGTGGCTCACAGGGGCCACCCGGGGCTCGTCACCGTCGACCTCGGGTTCAACGACGTAAGGCTTTGCCTGGTGCCGGCGGTCGTCAACGGGGCCTGCGTCGCCGCGGGCGTCGCCGCGGTCGCCGCTGACTTGCCGAAGGTATTGACCGACTTGATGCGGGCCGCCGGACCGGACGTGCACTTCGTGGGCGTGGAGTACGAAGACCCCTACCTCTCACACTTCCTCGCCGGACCGGCCGGACCGGCTAACGCGACCGCCTCCCTGGTCGCTATGGACAACCTCGACACCGTCCTCGGGCACGTTTACGCGGCGGCCCACGTACCCGTGGCGAACGTGCCGGGCCTCTTCGACATGAACGTCGCCACGCGGGTGCCCCTCGACAACGTGGGGCTTATCCCCGAGAACGTGGCGCGCGCCTGCGCCCTCACCTGGGACTGTTACGGCCCCCCCTTCGGCCCCGACGACCACCCCAACGGGGCCGGTTACGCCACGATCGCTCAGGCCATCGCGGCGGTACTGCCGGCGCGCTGGTAGTTAGGGCGCTGAGCGCAGTAGGGCGCGACGGCGAGTGAACTCCTCGGCGTCAATCTCGCCGCGGGCGAAGCGCTCGTCGAGAATCTGTTGGGCCGTCGTCGCGGGCGGGCCGGCCGGACTGGCCACGGCCGGCCGCGCGTGGGTGCCCCACTGGCGAGTTAAGGTCACGATGGCCCACACGACCAGGGCGACTACGGCGAGCACGAAGAGAAGCCCTAGTGGACCTCGCCCCGCGCCCATCCCCATCCAGGGGTGATGATATCGAAACGGCATGGTTCTCCTTTCGTCCCCCTCTAGTACTAAACGAGCCCCGGCGCCAATGCAAGTCGTCGGAGTCGCCCGCGCCGTTATTCTTACGGCATTCTTCGACAGAGGGCGGCTACGGCGGCGTCTCTAATTGACCGCCAATGCGCCGGAACGGAAAAAGTTCGAAACGTCATCGAGTGGAACGGCGGGGGACCAGAGAAATCCCTGGCCGTACTCGCATTCGAACGACCGCAGTCGCTCGAGCTGTTCGACCGTTTCGACACCTTCGGCGACCATTGCCATATTCAATTTTCGCCCCAGGAGAACGATGAGTTCCAAAATCGCGTCACTCTCGGGCCCGCGCGACGTGGGTCGGACGAAGGACTGGTCGATTTTTATTATGCGGGGACGGAGGTGGACGAGGTAGGACAGCGAGGAGAATCCGGTGCCGAAGTCGTCGAGGGCCACTCCGACCCCGAGGCGATGGAGTTGAGTCATGACGAGTCGCGTCTGGCTGACGTCAGTGAGCGCGACGGTCTCGGTTACTTCGAGGACGAGTCGGCGCGGCGCCACACCGCTCTCTTCGAGGGCGCTCGAAATCGAGGCGACGAGGTGGGGGTCGTGGAACTGTCGAGCTGAGAGGTTGACCGAGACGTAGGGTGCGTCGCCGTCGCCGGCGCCGTCGAAGGACGCCGCGGCGGCGAGCGCCTCGCGAATCGCGAAGGCGCCGAGTTCGACGATGAGGTGGTTCTGTTCGGCCAGGGGAATGAATACGTCGGGGGGGACCATGCCCCGGGTCGGGTGGCGCCAGCGCATCAGGGCCTCGAACCCACGAATCGACCCCGTCGCCAGCTCGATCAGGGGTTGAAAGTACATCGCCAGTTCACCACGCGCCTCGGCCTGAGCTAACTCCTGGATGAGGGTGAATCGATTGGCCGCCTCGTTGTGCATAGTGGGAGTGAAGGTGACGTAGCGGCCTCTGCCCAGCCGTTTGGCCTCGTAGAGGGCGACGTCGGCGTCTTGGATGAGGGCCGAGGTGTCCTGTCGTGAGGAGTCCCACACGGCGGCACCGAGACTCGCGCGTTGGGTGAGGGAGGCGCCGGCGATGTCGAACGGTTCGTTCAGGGCGTTCAAAATTCGCTCGGCCAGCGCGTCGACCTCGCGGGCGTCGGTGAGTTCTTCGGCCAGGTAGAGGAACTCGTCGCCCCCGAATCGGCACAAGGTGTCCGACGAGCGGGTCAATCCCTCGAGTCGGCGACCGATCGAGCGCAGGAGTTCATCGCCCACGACGTGCCCGTAGGTGTCGTTCACCCCCTTAAAATCGTCCAGGTCCATCAAGAAGACAGCGCCCAGGCCGCCTCGACGCACGACCCGGGCGTGGGCCTGGAGGAGTCGGTCCTCGAAGAGCGTTCGGTTGGCCAGCCCGGTCAGGGGGTCCTGGAGAGCTTGGCGTGAGAGTTGGGCGGTGAGGGCCCGTTCCTCGGTGATGTCGCGTTCGGAGAAGACGAAGTAGATGATGTTCCCCTCAGCGTCGCGGGCCGGGGCGCGGGAGATCTCCACGACGATGACCCGCCCGTCCTTACACCGGTACCGCTTGACGTAACGGACGTGGTCGAGGTCGCCAGTGACGGCTCGAC
>JAKBAB010000138.1 GCA_021815645.1 Actinomycetes bacterium | reverse complement strand
GCGGATTCGGTAGACGCCGTCGTGCTGACCGCCCAAATGCCCACACTCGTGGCCGTGGACCACGCGGGTGACGTTATCGGTAACGCCGTTACCTGGCAGGACTCGAGGGCCGATGAGCTGGTGCGAACTCGACTCAGTGCCGACGACGTGCGACTAGTCCGTGAGATTTCGGGTGCACCCATCGACGGCCGCTACGTCGTGCCCATGCACCTGCGCCGTTCGAAGGAGGAGGGTGTCGCCGCTCGCCTACTGTCGGCCAAGGACTATCTCTTCTACGTCGCGACGGGTGAGTGGGCCACCGACCCGTCGACCGCGTCGGGTTTCGGAGTATACGACTTCGCTTCCCGGGGGTGGAGTGAAGAACTGTGTCAACTCTGGGGCGTACCATCGCGACTACTACCCGACGTCGCGGACGCGACATTCTTTCGACCATTGAGCGCCACGGGTGCTTCGTACTTCGGCTCGGTCGCGGTGGGCACCCCCGTTTTTGTCGGTGGGGCGGATTCGGTTTGCGCGCACCACCTGGTGTCGCGTTCGTGGCCCCGGGCCGTTTCGGTCATAGACGGATCGTCCACGGTGATCATCACCTCGAGCAGCGATGACGTGATATTGCCCGACACCGTACTGCGAACTCCACTAGTTGACTCGACGGCCTCCGGCGCGGAGTTGGATTTACTGGCGACGGGTTCCTCAGTGGGGTGGTTGGCGCAACTCTTGGAGCTTTCGCCCGAGCGACTCGAAACGTTGGCCGCAACTCACCCGTCTCCAGCGAAAAACGGCGTCTTAATCTACCCCTATTTGGGTGGGGGCGAGCAGGGCACCCTGTGGCGAGACGACCTCTCGGGCGTGATAACGGGGGTTGATTTGGCGACCTCGCGGGCCGACCTCGCCCGAGCGCTTTTGGAGGGCATTGCCTTCGAGACGTACCGCTGCGTGAGCGTGCTTCGCTCGCTCGCCCCGTCGACGCCCGTCGTGACGTTGAGCGCGACGACTAGTTCCCGCCTGGTTCCCGGTCTCTTAGCCGTCCTGCTCGGAGAAGCGGTGATAGCCCTCGCGGATCTCAGCCCCTCGCTCCTGGGCGCCGCTCTTGTAGCCCTCGACGGACTGGGCGTCGCGCGCGACCAACCCCGCCTCGACTTCGCGCGCGACTCTCGCCCCCGGGCGATTAGCGCCGACGACGCCCGGGCGCTACTGCGTAAGTCACAGCGCTACTTCGCCGACTCTCCGGCGGGGTCGGGAGAGTCTTTCGTTGTATGAAGACGCTCATCGCCGACGGAACTGATGAGTTCGCCGAAATCGCCGCCGCGCTAATCGCGTCTAAGGTCACCGACAAACCTCACCTCGCCCTGACGTTGCCGACCGGTAGTACGCCCCTTGCGCTCTACGAGCGACTCGCGCGAGAGTACCGGGCCGGGCGGTTTTCGCTGGCCGAAGCGAACGTGTTCATGTTGGACGAGTACGTGGACTTACCGAGCTACCCCGAAGACAGTTTTCGCGAGTACCTCGAGCGGCACTTGGGGGAGGTCGCATTCGGCGAACTAACGACCGTTCACTCACTCGGCCCACCGGGTGACCTGGCGCAGTGCGCAAGCTACGACGCTCAGTTGGACGCGGTCGGTGGACTGGATCTCGCGATCGTGGGCGTTGGGCGCAACGGTCACGTCGGCTTCAACGAGCCGGGCACTTCACCGGGGGCCCGCACGCACGTCGTCACCCTCGCGGAGGGCACCATCGAGGCCAACTTCGCCAACGTCGACGTGGCGCGACGTCCTTCACGGGCCGTCACGGTGGGATTACGTGACCTTCGAGAGGCGCGGGCGATCGTGATGCTCGTCGCGGGTGCGTTCAAGCACGACGTTGCGCGGACGCTGGTCGCCGAGCACTTCGATTCGGTCGTACCCGCGACTTGGCTGCTGGGTCACCCCCAACTGACGGTCGTGGTGGCGGGCGAGCTCCTCGAGCCGAGTTAGAGGTTTACGGGATCGGCGACCGGGGACGTTCGCAGGTGGAAAGTGAACTTATTCGCGACGAAGGTCATCGTAAAACAGTCGAACGCAGTTCCGGCGAGCGTCTTCGACACGCCGGTCACTTCCACGACGTGGCTGCCTAGCGAGATTCGAAGGTCTCGGCACTCGGTCTTGGTCGCGGGGCGAGCGATGAGGTCCTGCTCCTCGACGGACTCGAGGAGACCGTACTGAGTGGACAGTACAACGTAAAGAGAAGTGTCGGGCGACGTGAGGTTTCGGTCAAGGTCGGGAGCGAGTATGCGGGGGATGACGGCCACTTCGCGAACGGCGGGCACTCCGTCGAAGTGGCGCAGTCGAATGAGAGTCCACACCGCCGTGCCGGGAGCGACGGCGAGCCGCCCGGCGGTGGCGGGCGCGGCCCGCTCTTCACGCAACGACAGGACGGTCGTCTTTAGGACTATTCCCTGAAGAGCGAGGGTCTCGCGGAGGCCGCCGATAATCGTGGACTCCGCTTGAATGCGGTTGGACCGAACAAAGGTGCCGCGCCCCTGCAGTCGCTGCAGCACGCCGGCTGAGGAAAGTTCGGACATCGCGCGTCTGACGGTCATCATGCTTACGCCCGCCATCGTCGCTATTTCCGACTCGCTGGGTAGTCGATCCCCCGCGGCGAGTTCACGGTCCGCGATTAGCTGGCGGATGAAGTCCATCGTCTTTTCGTAAAGTGTGATGACGTTCCTCTTCGCTCGCGCTACCCCAATTACAAAATACGCGACGACGAGCTCGGACGCGATGAGCCGG
>JAKBAB010000137.1 GCA_021815645.1 Actinomycetes bacterium | reverse complement strand
GGTTCCGTCTTTGGAGCGCGACGGCCACGTCCGGCCCGGAGAGCGTACCCATTACGACGTCGCTCACCAGCAGGTCGATGCGTCCGTCGAACTCCTGGGCCACCGCCAGAGCGTCTTCGCCAGAGTCAGCGACGAGGACCTCGTAGCCCCGTCGGGTGAGTACCTGGACGACCAATTGGCGCTGGGCGTCGTCGTCTTCGGCGACGAGAATCGTGGCGCCGTCCACGGAGCGTGGTCGCTCGGTTTCGGCCGCCTCGACGCGCGCCGGGCTCGCCACCGCGGGCAGGAGAATCTCGAAAGTGGTGCCGACGCCGAGTTCGCTCACGCAGCGAATGACACCCCGCGCGCCCTCCACGAGTCGCTTCGCGGCCGCCAGTCCCAGGCCGGTGCCCTTCAGCGGGCCCTTCGTGGTGAAGAAAGCGTCGAAGCACCTACGCCGCGTGGGCCCGTCCATGCCGACGCCCGTGTCGGACACGGTAATCGATACGTAAGGGCCCGCAGTCAGCTGCGCGTCGCCGCGGCGCACTCGCTCGATGTTTTTGGCCGCGACGGCGATGCGTAATTCGCCCCCGTCGGGCATCGCGTCGCGGGCGTTAATCGCCAGATTAAGAATCATCTGTTCGAACTGACCCGCGTCGACCATGACCGAGCCGGCGTCCGCGGCGAGCGCCCAGGCGATCGCGACGTCCTCCCCGACAATTCGCTCTACCACCTCACCTAACGTGTGCAAAACCTCGGACGGCGACAGTTCGACCGGGTCTAGCGCGTCGGCTCGACCGATGGCCTGTAGCTGGGCGGTTAGTAGCGCGGCGCGCGCCGCGGTGGCTTGGATGTCGCGCACCAAAGTGAGGGATCGCTCTACACCTTCGAGTTCACTGGTCAGCAGTTCGGCGTAGCCCGAGATGAGGGTCAAGAGGTTGTTGAAGTCGTGCGCTACGCTGCTCGCCACTCGACCTCGCGTTTCCATCTGCTGGGCGTGGTGAACTTCCGCTTTCAGAGCCCGGTGGTCGGTGACGTCGTCGATTAGAAGCAAGACGCTGTCCGCCTCGCCGGGCGACGCGGGGAAGAGCGACGCCGACACCGAGAAGTCGCGGCGCCGACCGGAAACGTCGACGTCGAGCAACTCGCGACTTTTCGGTTCGTTGGGGTGCAGATCTCGACATAACCGCACCACCTCGCCGCGCGCGGCATCGGGGAACTCGACCGGAGGTCCGCTGAGGGCCTCGGCGAGGGGGGGCCACGAAAAGATCGAGCAGGCCGCTGGGTTCCACCACCGCACTCGTCCCTCGAAGTCAACCTCCACAATCGCTACGGGGGCGGTGGCCACAATCGTGGCGAGGCGGGCCTGGGCGACGTGATCATCCGAGCGAGCGACGGAGGTGGATTCGTCGTCCATGGCGTCCTACTTCCTCGGTGTGGCGCGGGCGCCACACCTGGTTAGTTGAGGTGACGTTACCAGTCACGCCCCCGACCCAGCACGCTAGGTACCTGTAACGTTTTCGCTATGAGCATCGAACTCGGGGCGGGTCACGGCGCCACGGTGCGTCGGCGGGTGGTTCGCGCGTGAGGGTACTCGTCACCGGCGCCGCCGGATTCATCGGCTCGACTACCACCGAGCTACTGCTCGACGAAGGTCACGAGGTCGTCGCGCTCGATTCTTTGGCCAGTGGCGTGCGCGACAACGTGCCTACGCGCGCTTCCTTCGTTGAGGGTGACTGCGGCGACGTGGCGCTCGTGGCGTCGCTCGGCCCCTTTGAGGCGTGCGTACACTTCGCCGGTCGGATTGAACCGGGGGCGTCGATGGATAATCCCGAAGTGTTCTTCGCGAATAACGTGGGCGCCACGTTTCGACTCGTAGAAACACTGGTCGCCGGTGGTCTCGAACGGTTCGTCTTCTCCTCGTCCTGCGCGGTGTACGGCGACCGGGTGACGCCGCCGATTGACGAGGACCACCCAGTCGCGCCCCATAGCCCCTACGGTCAGTCGAAATTGATGGTGGAAGAGGGACTGGGCTGGCTAGTGTCGCGTGGAAGACTGCGCGCCGCGGCCCTGCGTTATTTCAACGCCGCGGGGGCTACGGCCCTGCACCGCGAACGCCACCGCCCCGAAATCCACCTCATTCCCCTAGCGCTCGACGCGGCGGCGGGGTTGCGTCCCTACTTCGAGATCTTCGGTGAGGATTATCCGACACCCGACGGGACGTGTATCCGCGACTACGTACACGTGAGCGATCTCGCCTCGGCGCACGTACTCGCCCTCGGCGCTCTTCGAGATAACGAGCGACTCACTCTTAACCTCGGCACCGGTGCCGGTCACTCGAATCGCGAGGTGCTCGCGGCCACTCGGCGCGTGACGGGTGTCGATTTCGAGGTTCGAGTGGGTCCGCGTCGCCCGGGGGATCCGGCGATTGCCGTGGCCGATAACGCGAGGGCTTTGTCGGTACTGGGCTGGCGCCCCCAATTTTCTCAGTTGGACACGATGGTCGCTGACGCGTGGGAGGCGCACCCTGGTCGCTCGGCGACCGAATGTCTCTGACGCCATTAACTGCGCCATCGAAGCAGTGGTGAGGGGAGTCGCGTGATCATACTCCGCAGACGTCACGAAGAGACGCAGTGCTTTAGGTAGTCAACTTCCTGCCCGTCACTGAACGCGTCATCAGACCGGCTTCGATTCGTAGTTGTCACTCTGGCGGGCAGACTCGCGGTAGGCGCCCTCGAGTGACGTCACGTTCTTTATCGGTCGCCGTCGCCGATTGAGAATCGTGAGTGAACTCTCACGATCGTCTCATCTGGCCCTCACGGGCCACCCGTAGGTTGACGTGCAACCAACGAAGAAAGAGGCGAGAGATGAAAAATCCGATGAAGTGGTCCGCGGGCGCCAGCGCCGTCGTGGCGATCGCTCTCCTCGTC
>JAKBAB010000136.1 GCA_021815645.1 Actinomycetes bacterium | reverse complement strand
GCGTCGAGGTCGCCGTAGCGCTCGGTGTCAACGAGGAGTTGGTCGGTCTCGATCGGGGCCAGTTGCAACGTGAGGGAGGTGACGACGCCGGTCAGCCCGAGCGCGCCGGCGCTCGCCCAAAATAGTCGGGGCTCCCCTTCGGGCGTGAGGACTCGCTCCCCCTGCGCCGTAGCCAAACGAACCTCGCGCACGTGGGCGGCGAACGAGCCGTCGCGGTGGTGATTTTTGCCGTGGACGTCGGCGGCGAAGGCGCCCCCCATCGTTACCTGACGGGTGCCCGGCGTGACGGGCACGAACCACCCGCGCGGGACGCACTGGCCGAGTAGCTGGTCGAACGAGACCCCGCCCCCGACGCGCACCAGGCCGTCGTCGCCGATCGCCGCGACCTCGTCGAGGCCGCGGGCGTCGAGCACCAGGCCGCCACTGAGTTGGGCCGGGTCGCCGTAACTGCGCCCGAGCCCACGCGCGATGAACCTCTCGCCGCCGGCGAAGGCCGCCGCGACGTCGTCGGGGCTGGTGACGCGGCGTAGGTGCGCGAGTGACGGGCGCGTCCGTCCCCATCCCGCGACGGTCGAAGCGCTCACGCGTAGACCCCGAGCAGCATGAGGGCGGACCAGATCACCATGAGCGTTTGGACCGTGCGGTCGTGCAGCACCAGGTCCTCGGGCGCGGCGCCCTGGCCGGCCTCGACCGAGCGGAGGATGAAGAGCATCGCGAACACGACCGGAACGACGCTCAGGCGCACCGGCAACACGGCGTGGTGGTTGGCCGACAGGCCCGAGCGCGAAGTGTCGAAGGCCCACAGGCAGTAACCGGTCACCACGACACTGGCGCACAGGGTGAGGGCCGAGTCGAGGAACTGGCTGGTGTAGTCGGCCAGGACCCGGCGCGTCGTGCCGGCGCCGACCTGTTTGAGTTCACCGTCGCGCTTGCCGACGACCAGAAAGAGGGCCCCGAAGGAGACGACGACCAGGAACCAACTCGAGACGTAGATGTGCGACGCGCTGGCGCCGGCGTAGGCGCGCAGGAAGTAGCCGCTGGCTACCGCACCCAGTTCAATGATCGCGACGTTCTTCAACCAGTAGATGTAGGCCAGCGAGATGACCACGTAGAGTCCCAAAATGATGAGTAGGTCGCCCGGGTGCGCGATCGAGGCCGCGACGATGAAGCCGGCGACGAAGAGCAGGAGCGCGAGGACTCCCGCCAGGGTGGTGCTGACCTGACCGGACGCGATGGCCCGGTGACTTTTCGTCGGGTGCAGTCGGTCAGCTTCGACGTCGCGCAGGTCGTTCAAGAGGTACAGGCCCGAGGCCACGAAGCAAAACGCCCCGAACGCCACCACGGTGTGGCGAAGAACGTCGGCGTGAAAGAGCGTGCCCGCGGCCGCCGGGGCGACGGCGATGAGGCCGTTTTTCACCCACTGGCGGGGTCGCATGGCCGAGACGATCGCGCGCGAACGCCCGCGCACCGGCGCGTCGTTGGGTGTCACGAAATACCACGCTACTCCCGGTCGCGGCGCGCTTCGGTGGCGCGCGACCTCGTCTAGCCCCCTTCGGGGCCACGTATGCTAAATGAATAATGAGGCGAACATTTCGAGTGGTGGTCGCCAAACCGGGACTCGACGGACACGACCGCGGGGCCAAGGTAATCGCGCGAACCCTGCGTGACGCGGGCTTCGAAGTGGTCTACACCGGACTACACCAAACCCCCGAGCAGGTCGTCCAGGCCGTTATCGACGAAGACGCCGACGCGCTCGGCCTGTCGCTGCTCTCGGGGGCCCACCGGGTTTTGGTGCCGCGGATCTGCGAGCAGTTGCGCGCCGGGGGCCGTGACGACGTCGTAGTCGTCGTGGGGGGAATCATCCCCGAGGCCGACGTCGCGCCGTTGACCGACGCCGGCGTGGCCCGCGTCTTTACCCCCGGGGCGTCGCTGGATGAGATCGGCGCGTGGCTGGAAGCAACCCTCGACGCGCGCGACGTTGAGCGCGGTTAGGGCACCGAGTGGTGAGTAGACGAAAGTAGATCGATGGACCTCTTTGAGTATCAAGGCAAGCAGTACTTCGCGCGCTACGGCATCGCCGTGTCGCCCGGCGACGTCGCCGACACCGTGGACCAAGCCGTCGCGGTGGCCGGTCGGGTCGGCCTGCCCGCCGTCGTGAAGGCCCAGGTCAAGGTGGGGGGGCGCGGCAAGGCCGGCGGCGTGAAAGTGGCCGCCACGATGGACGAGGTGCGCCAATACGCCGGCGACATATTGGGACTCGACATCAAGGGACACGTCGTTAAGCGGCTTTGGATAGAGCGAGCCAGCGACATTGCGCGCGAATACTACGCCTCCTTCACCTTAGACAGGGCGAACAAGTGCCACCTGGGCATGCTGAGTGCCCGCGGCGGAGTCGAAATCGAAGTCGTCGCGCAAGAGGACCCCGACGCCCTGTCGCTGCTCTCGATTGACCCGACGGTGGGACTCGACCTCGAGGGGGCGCGCCGGTGGGTTCAAGCGGCCCAACTCGACGAGGTGGCGCGCGAGGGTGCGGCCCAATTACTCGTAGCGCTCTACCAATGCTTCACGCGCGGCGACTGCGACTTGGCCGAGATCAATCCACTCGTGCTAACGCCCGACGACCGCGTCCACGCGCTCGACGCGAAGGTCACTTTGGACGACAACGCCGCCTTTCGCCACCCGGAGTGGGACGAATTTCGTTGGGACGAGTTCGAGGACCCTCGAGAGAAGATGGCGCGAGAGCGCGGCCTCAACTACATCGGACTCGAGGGCACGGTCGGTATCATCGCGAACGGCGCCGGACTGGCCATGTCGACCCTGGACGTGGTGAGTCAAGTCGGTGGGGCGGCGGCCAACTTCCTCGACATCGGTGGGGGGGCCAACGCCGACGTGATGGCCGCCGCCCTCGAGGTGATTAACGCCGACCCGCAAGTTCGCTCCATCTTCGTCAACATCTTCGGGGGCATCACCCGAGTCGACGACGTCGCGCGCGGCGTG